>DWYU01000119.1 GCA_019118505.1 Candidatus Oscillibacter excrementavium | reverse complement strand
ACGCCGGAATCGAGGCCGCCGTATAGCGTGGCAGACTGTTCCGGCTTTTGTATGCCTATGAAACATGACTGAACCTGACACAGGGATTCCGGCAAATTTGTCTATGGAATTTTTCAACAGCGCAATCGAAGTGCTCCAGACCCTGGTGATCGCCTTGGGCGCTGGTTTGGGGGTGTGGGGCGTGATTAACCTCCTGGAAGGATACGGAAACGACAACCCAGGGGCCAAATCACAGGGAATGAAGCAACTGATGGCCGGCGCGGGTGTCGCCATCGTTGGCATGGTGCTGGTGCCCCTGCTCTCTGGCCTGTTCACCACCTGATGGGAAAGCGGCAAAGCCGCGCCCGGCCCTTTTGCGGCCAGGCGCGGTCCCTCTTAATCCCAACAGCCTGAGAAGGAGGTAACACCCCTTATGGATTTCCTGGTGCAAGCCCTCACCGACTGGCTGAAGGAGATTCTGGTGGGCGGCATCATGGGCAACCTGTCCGGGATGTTCAACACGGTCAATCAGAAGGTCGGTGAGATTTCCACCCAGGTCAGCTTGACCCCCCAGGCGTGGAATGGGGACGTATTCAACATGGTGCAAAACCTGTCGGAGACGCTCATGGTCCCCATTGCCGGGGTCATTCTGGCCTTCGTGATGACGTTGGAGCTCATCCAGCTCATCGTAGACAAGAACAACTTCCACGACATTGAAAGCGCGGTCTTTTTCAAGTGGATATTCAAGAGCGCCTGTGCCATCCTCATCGTCACCAACACCTGGGACATTGTGATGGGGATTTTCGATCTGGCCCAGGGCGTGGTACAGAACGCCTCCGGGGTCATTGTCGGAGATGCCGCCATCGACATCTCCAGTATTACGGCGGACCTGGAGGCCCGGCTGATGGAGATGGACCTGGGGCCGCTGTTCGGCCTGTGGTTCCAGTCTCTCTTTGTGGGCATCACCATGTGGGCGCTGGTGATCTGCATCTTCATTGTTACATTCGGGAGAATGATTGAAATATATCTGGTCACGTCCATTGCGCCCATCCCCATGGCCACCATGATGAATCACGAATGGGGGCAGATGGGACAAAACTATCTGCGAAGCCTGTTCGCCCTGGCCTTCCAGGCATTTCTTATCATCGTCTGCGTGGGCATCTACGCCGCCCTGGTGCAGAACATCGCCCTGGACGGCGACATCATCTACGCCATCTGGACGTGCATGGGCTACACGGTGCTGCTCTGCTTCACCCTGTTCAAGACTAGCAGCATGGCCCGCTCCATCTTCAACGCCCACTGATGGAGGGCCAGATGCTGAACCTTATCTCCATCAAATTGTCCGACGCCAACGCCTTTGTGGCCGCCCACCACCGGCACCACCGGCCTGTGACCGGCCACAAGTTTTCCCTAGGCTGTGAACAGGACGGGCGGCTGGTGGGGGTCGCCATTGTAGGACGGCCTGTGAGCCGGTATCTGGACGATGGCAAAACCCTGGAGGTCAACCGCCTGTGTACCACTGGGGAGAAAAACGCTTGCAGCTTCCTCTACGGCGCGGCGGCCAGGGCGGCAAAGGCGCTGGGGTATCGGAGGATTATCACCTACACCCTGGATACCGAGCCCGGCACCAGCCTGCGGGCGGCGGGCTGGACCTGCGCCGGACTGGCAGGAGGGGAACGCTGGACCGGCCAGCGCCGCCCGGCTGTGGATTTGTACCCGCCGCAAAAGAAGCTGCGCTATGAAAAGGAGCTATAATCAGGACCCACATTATATTTATGAGGATGTGTTGTAAATGGCCTATGTTCCGGTCCCCAAGGACCTGACGAAAATCAAATCCAAGGTCGCTTTCAATTTGACCAAGCGGCAGTTGATCTGCTTCGGCGGCGGGGCGCTCACCGGCGTACCGCTGTTCTTTTTGTGCCGGGGCAGCCTGGGCACCAGCACCGCCGCCCTGCTGATGATGCTGGTCATGCTGCCCTTCTTCTTCCTGGCGATGTATGAGCGCAACGGCCAGCCCATGGAGAAGGTGGCGCTTCAGTTCCTGCGCCTCTACTTCCTGCGCCCCAAGAAGCGGCCTTACCGAACCAACAACTTCTATGCCGCCCTTGCGCGGCAGGACCGATTAGATCGGGAGGTGTATCACATTGTTCAAGGCAAGCAAGCAGACCGCCGCCGGGGTAGACGCCCAGCCCCGGCGGAAGCTGACCCGGGCACAGCGCCGGGAGATCGACGCGGCCATCCGCCGGGCGGCCCGGACCGATAAAAAGGAGCTGTCCGCCCAGGACAGCATCCCCTATCAGCGGATGTGGCCGGACGGCGTGTGCCGGGTGACAGATACCTACTACACCAAGACGGTGCAGTTCCAGGATATTAACTATCAGTTATCACAAAACGAGGATAAAAACGCCATCTTTGAGGGGTGGTCGGACTGCCTCAACTACTTTGACAGCTCCATCCGCTTCCAGTTCTCCTTCCTCAACCTGGCCGCCACCAGGGAGAACTACGAAAAGCGCATCGTGATCCCGCCCCAGGGGGACAGCTTCGACACCATCCGGGCAGAGTACACCGCTATGCTCCAGAACCAGCTCGCCAGGGGCAACAACGGCCTTGTCAAGACCAAGTATCTCACCTTTGGCGTGGAGGCAGAGAGCATCAAGGCGGCCAAGCCCCGGTTGGAGCGCATCGAGACAGACATTATCAACAACCTCAAACGCCTGGGGGTGTCCGTCACACCGCTGAACGGCGCGGAGCGGCTGCGACTGCTCTACGACATCTTCCACATGGACGAGCCGGAGCCCTTCCGCTTCTCCTGGGACTGGCTGGCCCCTTCCGGTCTCAGCACCAAGGACTTCGTGGCCCCGTCCTCCCTGGAGTTCCCCGGAAGCAAGGTCTTTCGCATGGGCCGCAAATACGGGGCAGTGTCCTTCCTGCAGATCCTGGCCCCGGAGCTCAACGACCGCATCCTGGCGGACTTCCTGGACATGGAATCCAGCCTGGTGGTGTCCATGCACGTCCAGTCCGTGGATCAGATCAGCGCCATCAAGACCATCAAGCGGAAAATCACCGACCTGGATCGGACCAAAATCGAGGAACAGAAGAAGGCGGTCCGGGCCGGGTACGACATGGACATCATCCCCTCGGACCTGGCGACCTACGGCGCGGAGGCCAAGAAGCTGCTGCAAGACCTTCAGAGCCGGAATGAGCGAATGTTCCTGGTGACATTCCTGCTGATGAACACAGCGGACAGCCGGAAGCAGCTGGACAACAACCTGTTCCAGGCCGGTTCCATCGCCCAGAAGCACAACTGCCGCCTGATTCCCCTGGACCTCCAGCCGGAGGAGGGGCTGATGAGCTGCCTGCCCCTGGGCCTCAACCAGATTGAGATTCAGCGGGGCCTCACCACCAGCTCCACCGCCATCTTTGTCCCCTTCACCACCCAGGAGCTGTTTCAGACCAGCCCGGAGGCCCTGTACTACGGCATCAACGCCCTGTCCAACAACCTCATTATGGTGGACCGGAAGCTGCTGAAAAACCCCAACGGCCTAATCCTCGGCACCCCCGGCTGCTTTTCCGGGGAGACCCGTATCCGCATGGCAGACGGTTCCACCGCCAGCTTTGCGGAGCTGGTGGAGCAGGGCGTCACGTCGGCCATGGTGCAAGCCTATGATGAGCGGACCGGCCAGATTGTGGCGGCCAGGGCCAGGGACATCCGGGTAGAGAAGTACACGGACGAGCTCTGGACCATCAGGCTGGAGGACGGGAGCGCCCTGCGCTGTACCGGCACCCACCTCATTATGGACGGCGGCGGGCAATATGTGGAGGCGAAACACATCCGGGAGGGCCAGCGCCTCAGCGGGGGCCACACGGTCGTCCAGGTGTCGGTCCAGAAGCTGGCGGAGAAGGTCCCGGTCTATGACCTGTCTGTGCCCCGGCATCTGAACTTCGTGCTGGAAAACGGCCTGGTGGTCCACAACAGCGGCAAGTCGTTTTCCGCCAAGCGGGAGATCACCAATGTAGTCCTGGTGACGGAGGACGACGTGCTGATCTGCGACCCCGAGGACGAGTACGCCCCTCTGGTCAAGCGCCTGGGCGGGCAGGTGGTGAAAATCTCCCCCACCAGCACCCAGTACGTCAACCCTATGGACATCAACCTCAACTACTCGGACGACGACAACCCCCTGGCCCTCAAGGTGGACTTTCTGCTCTCCTTCTGCGACATCGTAGTGGGCAGCAAGGACGGCCTCCAGCCGGTGGAGAAAACCGTCATTGACCGCTGTGTGCGCAATGTCTATCGCCCCTACCTGGCAGACCCGGACCCGGCCCGGATGCCCATTCTCCAGGACCTCTATGACGAGCTGCTGGCCCAGCCGGAGACGGAGGCCCAGCGCGTCGCGGCGGCGCTGGAGCTGTATGTCACCGGGTCCCTCAACGTGTTCAACCACCGCACCAACGTGGAGCTGACCCGCCGCCTGGTGTGCTTCAACATCAAGGAGCTGGGCAAGCAGCTCAAGCAGCTGGGGATGCTGGTCATCCAGGACCAGGTGTGGAACCGGGTCACGGTCAACCGGGCGGCGGGAAAGACCACCCGCTACTATGTGGATGAGTTCCATCTGCTGCTCAAGGGGGAGCTGGCAAGCTGGAGCGTGGAAATCTGGAAGCGATTTCGCAAATGGGGCGGCATCCCCACCGGGATCACGCAGAATATCAAGGACCTGCTGGCCTCCCGCGAGATCGAGAACATCTTCGAGAACTCAGACTTCATCTATATGCTCAACCAGGCGGCGGGGGACCGGCAGATTTTAGCCAAGCAGCTCAACATTAGCCCCCACCAGCTCTCCTATGTGACCCACTCCAGCGAGGGCGAGGGGCTGCTGTTCTACGGCAATGTGATCCTGCCCTTCGTGGACCGCTTCCCCAAGGACACGGAGCTCTATGGAATCATGACCACCAAGCCCCAGGAGGTGTCCGGGTGAGAAAAGAGCCCCGATTGCACTTTACCAAGGAGGAACGGGAGGACCCGGCCCTGGAGAAAACCATCCGCCGGACAGACCGGGCGGCGGCCAGGGCCGATAAGGCCCAGGCCGCCATCCCCAAGAAAAAGGTTCGGGAGAGGGCCGTGGACCCGGACACCGGAGCGGTGACGGTACACCTGCGCTTTGAGGACAAGAATAAGCCCCCCTCCAAGCTGACCCACACCCTCCGGGACGCGCCCAGTGGCACCGTGCTGGGCCTTGTCCACCGGGAGATTGGCGAGGCCCAGGAGGACAACGTGGGGGTGGAGGCCGCCCACAAGTCGGAACAGGCGGCAGAGGCCGCCGGGCGGCTGGTCCGGGAGGGGTATCACAGCCACAAGCTCCGCCCCTACCGGAAGGCGGCAGCGGCGGAGCGGAGGCTGGAAAAGGCCAATATCAACGCCCTGTACCAAAAGAGCCTGCGGGAGAATCCCCAGCTTGCCAACAATCCCGTCTCCCGCTGGAGGCAGAAACAGGCCATCAAGGGGCAGTACGCCGCCGCCCGGCGGGCCGGCCAGGCCGGGACCGCCACGGGTCAGGCCGCCGCCCAAACCGCCCGTTCTGCCAAGGCGGCGGCCAAAAAGAGCAAGCAGACGGCGGATTTCGTGCGGCGGCACAAGAAGGGCTTTCTGGCCGCCGGCGGCCTGCTGCTGGCCGTGGCATTTTTCCTCAACTGTATGTCCTCCTGCTCGGTGCTGTTCTCCGGCGTCGGAAGCGGTGTCGCTGGCTCCACCTATCCCTCCACCGACGAGGCCATGCTGGGGGCCGAGGCCGCCTATGCCGGGATGGAGGCCGAACTGCAAGCCTATCTGGA
>DWYU01000118.1 GCA_019118505.1 Candidatus Oscillibacter excrementavium | reverse complement strand
CCTCCACCACTGCCACCGCCGTCTCGTCGCAGGAGGACTCAAAGGCCAGGATTTTCATGGGTCACCCTTCTTTCTCTCACTGCTGCCACTCCACCTTTTCCCCGGGGCCTGCCTGGGGATCAAAGGGGATGCGGACGTATCTTGCGAACTTGTCCGGAGCGAAGGTGTTGGCGTAGACGAAACGGTGCTCCTCCATCAGGGCCGCCTCGTCCACGTCCCCCTCCGCCCAGTACAGGGTCTTGTAGGGCACGCCGAACATCTCCGTGTCATACACGGCGGTGCGGGCACCGTTCCGGGCGTAAAAGCCCAGCCGCCGCTCCGCCATGGCGGGATCCGGGGCGTAATCAGGGATCTCGCTCTCCCCGAAGATCACGGTGTCCCCCTCCGCCTCCCGGAGCTTCTCTAAGATCACAGAGCCCAGGCCGCCGTTCCGACGGTCGGAGGCCACGCACAGGTAGTCCAGCAGGGCCCAGCCGGGGTGCCCCAGCCACAAAAACGCCTCGCCGGCGATGTCGTCTCCGTCAAACAGGCACCAGGGGCGGTACTGTCCGCCGGCCCACATCTCCTCGATGTTCCGCAGGGGCTTCAGCTCCGCGGCGGGGAACGACGCCCGCAGGTCCCGGTCATACACCGTCCGCAGCTGCTCCAGTGTCGGTATCCTCAGTTCCATCGGTAAACTCCTTCGTCATGATGATGGCATCCTCTCTGGGATGCTCGTAGTAATTCTTCCGCCGGCCCATGCCCCGGAAGCCCCGGCTGCCGTACAGGGCGATGGCCCCGTAGTTGGAGGCCCGGACCTCCAGCGTCAGAAACGCCAGATGGTGGGCCTGGGCAAAGTCCAGGAACACCTGGAGGAGCTTGCCGGCGATGCCGCTGCGGCGGCACTCCGGCCGCACGGCCACGTTGGTGATATATCCCTCGTCCAGCACCACCAGCAGCCCGGCGTAGCCCACCACCCGGTCCTGGTCGTCCAGGGCCACCAGAAAGGCGGCGCAGTCGTTTTCCAGCTCCTCCACCAGCATATTGCGGGACCAGGGGGTGGAGAAGCAGATCCGCTCCAGCTCCGCCACCTCATCCAGATGATCCCCATTCATGGGGACGATGCGCACGTGCATCTGTTGTCTCATGGTTCTCTCTCCTTTTCCGTGGCCGCCAAAATGTGCGCCGCCGTCTCCCGGGGCGTCAACTCCGTCACATCCAGACGCCGGACGTCCAGGGTGCTGTACAGCGGCAGATATACAAGACTCCGGTTTACCACATCCGGCTCCCGGACACCTGCCCGGATGTCCCCCTCCAGCCGAGTCCGCAGGGTCTCCGACGTACAGACCAGGGCGACAGCCCGCAGGGTATATGGCTCTGTCAGACGGCGGAACAGATCCGCCCAGATCTCCCGCCGGTGCAGGACCCAGCAGAAGATCACATGGTCATAGGCCGTGCAGCGGAGGAAGCGATTCAGGAGGAAGGCAATGTTCTCCAGCACCATCTCCCGGGTCTCCTCTGTCACCTGGAAGGGATGGGCGTCCCAGCACCAGTCCCCGTCCAGAAACACGCTGCGGTCCAGCATCTGCTGTAGCTGGCGGCAGGCGGCGGTCTTGCCCACCCCCATGGGGCCGCCGATCATATACAGACACTTCCCGGTCCCACGCCCCGTCCCCATTTCAGTAACGATCTCTTTTCACTCTTCACGCTTATCTCTTCGCTCTGATCTTCGTCAGCCCTTGGCCTCCAGCCAGTTCTTCCCCCAGTGGGCGTCCGCCGTCAGGGGGACGGAGAGGGTCACCACCTGCTCCATCTCCTCCTTCAAAAGCGCCGCGGCCTGCTCCGCCTGGGCCTCCGGGCACTCCACGATCAGCTCGTCGTGGACCTGGAGCACCAGCCGGGCCTCCGGCAGCTCTTGGCGCAGCCGCTTCCACACCGCCGCCATGGCCAGCTTCATAATGTCCGCCGCCGTGCCCTGGATGGGCATATTCAGCGCCACCCGCTCCCCGAAGGAGCGGAGGTTGAAGTTGGAGGACTTCAGCTCCGGCAGGTCCCGCCGCCGGTGGAACAGCGTCTCCACATACCCCTGCTCCTTGGCCTTGGCCACGATGGAATCCATATACGTCCGGACGCCGGGGAAGGTGGCGAAGTACGCCTCCATATACGCCTTGGCCTCCGCCACGGTGACGCCGATGTCCTGGCTCAGGGAGAAGGCGGAGATGCCGTAGACGATGCCGAAGTTCACCGCCTTGGCCTGGCGGCGCATCTCGTGGGTCACCTGGTCCGGCGCCACGTGGAACACCTTGGCCGCCGTCTCCGCGTGGAAGTCCCCGCCGGAGCGGAAGGCGGCGATCATGGCCTCATCCCCGGCCATGTGGGCCAGCAGCCGCAGCTCGATCTGGGAGTAGTCCGCGTCCACCAGGACGCAGCCCTCCGCCGGAATGAACATCCGCCGGATCTCGCTGCCCAGGTCCGTGCGGGTGGGGATGTTCTGGAGATTGGGCTCCGTGGAACTCAGGCGGCCCGTGGCCGTCACCGTCATCTGGAAGGAGGTCCGCACCCGGCCGTCCGGGTCCATGGCCTTCAAAAGGCCGTCGGCATAGGTGGACTTCAGCTTGGCGTACTGGCGGTACTCCAGCACCGCCCCCACGATGGGGTACTCATACCGGAGCTTTTCCAGCACGTCGGCGTTGGTGGACCAGCCGGTTTTCGTCTTTTTGCCGTGAGGCAGCCCCAGCTTGCCGAACAAAATCTCGCCCAGCTGCTTGGGAGAGTTGATGTTGAATTCCTCCCCCGCCAGATCGTAGATCTGCCGCTCCAGCTCGGCGCTTCTGGCGGCCAGCAGGTCCCCAAAGTCCGCCAGGGCCCTGGCGTCCACCCGGCAGCCGGCGATCTCCATCTCCGCCAGCACCCGGCACAGGGGCATTTCGATCTCATGCAGCAGATCCGTCTGGCCCCGCTCCGCGATTTTTTCCGCCAGGACGCCGTACAACGCGTCGATGGCGGCGGCGTAGCTGTCCAGGCTAGCCTCCGCCGTCGCGGCGTCTCCCAGCAGAGAGAAGGCGTCCTTCTCCAGGTACACCGGCTTGGGCAGCTCCTCATTGAAATAGGAGACGAACAGGCGGGCAAGGTCATAGCTCCCCGCCGTGGCGTCCAGCAGATAGGCGGCCAGGGCCGTGTCGAATACAAAGCCCTCGGCGGGCAGGCGGTTTTCCAGCAGCGTCCGCATCAGGTCCTTCACGTTGTGAGAGACCTTGGAGATGTTGGCGGAAAACAGAGCGGTCAGCAGGGCGTTCCAGTCCCCCTGATACTGGTCAAAGAACAGCTCCGCCGTGACGCCGGTGTCCGCCCCGGTCCAGCAGACCACGGAGAGGCCCGTCAGGTCCGGCAGGGGCAGCACCGCCACGTGGTCCGCCTGCCGCCACAGGTCCAGCAGCCGCTCCGCCTGGGCAGGGTCTGTCACCCGCTCCACGGTCATGGTGCAGCTGGGCTTCGCCGCCGCCGGCTGCTCCGCCGGGGCCAGGCCGAACTTCTCGATGAGCTTGGTGAACTCCAGCTTCAAGAACAGCGGGTAGGCCTCCGGGCCGGGCTGGCGCCGCAGGTTGTCCTCCGGACGGAACTCCAGAGGCGCGTCGGTGACGATGGTGGCCAGCCAGTAGGACTCCCGGGCGCTCTTCTCCCCCTCCGCCAATTTGCGGATGGCGGCGGGCTTGGCCTCGATGTCCGGCATTTTGGCGTACAGGCTGTCGATACTCCCGTACTTCTGGATCAATGCCATGGCGGTCTTTTCCCCGATGCCGGGGACACCGGGGATGTTGTCAGAGCTGTCCCCCATCAGGGCCTTCAGGTCGATCATGTGGATGGGGTCGAAGCCGTACTGCTCCCGGAAGGCCGCCGGCGTCATATCCTTGGTGGTGGTCTGCCCCATGCGGGTGGACACCAGCTTCACCATGGTGTGATCGGTGATGAGCTGGAGGCTATCCTTATCGCCGGTGACCACCACGCAGTCCCAGCCCGCCGCCTCGCACTTGCGGGAGATGGTACCGATGAGGTCGTCGGCCTCCCAGCCCTCTTTTTCATAGCGGGGGATATTCAGGGCGTCCAGCACCTCTTTCAGCACCGGCACCTGGACCTGCAGCTCCTCCGGCATGGGCTTGCGGGTGGCCTTGTAGGCCTCCGACGCCTGATGGCGGAAGGTGGGGGCGTGGACGTCAAAGGTGACGCACAGGGCGTCCGGCGACTCCTCCCCCTCCAGCCGGAGGAGGGTGGTGAGGAAGCCGAAGATGGCATGGGTGTAAAGCCCGTCCCGTGTGGTGAGGGGGCGGATGCCGTAGTAGGCCCGATTCAGGATGCTGTTGCCGTCGATGACCATGAGCTTCATGGGAAGTTCCTCCTGCCCGCAGGCTGATTTTTCCATAGAGATATAGTATACCCCAAATCCGGCGTTTGCGCAAGGCGGGTTTGCCTTGCAATGGGCTGTCATCTGTGATAGATTGATGGGGAGAACGCTCTGTCCTCGGATTTTGGAAAGGGGTGTCACACCATGATGAAGCGCCGTTTGGTCTCCGTCCTGCTCCTGCTCCTTGTGCTCCTGGCGGCAGGCTGTTCCAGCCAGCCGGCGGCGGTGACCGCCGACGACCTGGCCGACCAGGTCTACATCTACGAAAAAGAGGGATTTGGGAGTGATTTCACCATCACCCTCAACAGCGACGGAAGCATGCGCTGGTGTGAAGGGCTCCTGAGCAGCTATTTTGGGCCCGGCACCTGGGAACTGGACGGAAACACCGTGACCCTCACCACGGATGACGGGAAATTCGTCAACCACTTCACCGTCGAGGACGGCGCGCTGGTGTACCAGTCAGCGGGTTCCACAGGCTTTATGTACCTGACGGTGTCCGACGGCGAAAAATTCCTGCCCTCCGGGGCCCCTATCGGCAGCTCCGTCACGGACGAGGGGTAACACACACCATTCCCGCCGGGCGGCAGATTGCGCCCCTGCGGCGCAGAAGGGGCCGTTCCAACATCGGCCAACGGGCCGGCCCCTTCGGCCATTCCTACTTGAACTCCCATCTCAACGCTTCACTCTGCCGCTCCGCGGCCCAAGGAGGTCCCATGAATCGTCATCCCGCGCACGTCCTGCTGTTAAAGGCCGCCAGGGCCCTGGAGCTCCTCATCGCCGCCGTCATCCTGCTGGTGATCGTCTGCGGCGCGGCGGAACTCTTCTGGGAGACCGGCCGGACCCTGCTCCTCTCCCCGGGAGACTTCGCCCTGGGGGATTTCCTCTCCGGCACACTGCTGCTGGTGATGGGGGTGGAGTTCGTGAAGCTGCTGGCCCTCCACACCGCCGACGCGGTGGTGGACGTGCTGCTGTTCACCATCGTCCGGCAGATGATCGTCAGCCACACCGACGCGGTGGAGACGCTGCTGGGCGTGGCCGCCGTAGCGGGGATCTTTGCCATCAAAAAATTCCTTCAGACCAAGGAGGAACCCCCTGTCAAATAAAAGTGAACAGATAAAAGATCAGAGATATTTCCCGGCGAAGGGGTATCTCTGATCTTTTATTCTTTATCTCTGCTCTTTTCTCTCCGCTCTCTTCCGCACAGCCTCTGCCAGCTTGGCTCCCGCCACGCCCACGGCGGCTCCCACCACGATGCCGCCCAGCACGTCGGTGGGCCAGTGGACGTACAGGTACAGCCGGGAGAAGGCGATCACGCTGGCCAGAGCCAGGGCCGGCTTCCACAGCGGGCTGCCGGAGGCCCACAGGGCGAACACCGCCGCAAAGGACGCCGCCGTGTGGCCCGAGGGGAAGGAGGCGTCGGTGGGAGGCGCGGTCAGCAGCTCCACCGCCGTGTTCACCGCAAAGGGCCGGATCCGCCCCACCAGGGGCTTCAGGACCATGTTGCAGCACACCAGATCCAAAATCAGGGCAAAGGAAAGGGAGACCCCTGTCCACCGCTGCTTTTTCCACAGCAGCAGCACCGCCGCCAGCAGGATCCAGATCTCCCCGTGGTCGCAGGTCCAGCTGATCCAGGGCAGCACCGCGTCCAGAAAGCCGCACCGCAGGTGGGCCTGGATCCAGTCCAGCACCGCTAGCTCTGCCGTCTGCATCCGATTCACGCTCCTCTCTCCCGGCGCGCCGCCGGGCATTGTGGCTGTCATCATACCATATTTTCCCCAGGGGGCGCAATGGCCTCCGGCGGTTTCCCTGCCAAACTGCACAAATTCATGGGATTCTTCCAGATTTTTGGAATCAGCCGTTGACAACTGCCGGGGAACGTGATAGGATACTTGCAAAATTGAATCGCTCAGATAGAGGCGCGGCGTCCATCAGTACCGCTCCGGCAAGGCCAGGCAGCCGCCGGATGGGAAAGGGTCCGCCGCCGAAGTGCCGGGACGATGCCTGTCCTTCCGGTGCTGGGCCGTCAGGGAATACCTGCCGGACTGTCACAAACCTTTGTGAAGCGCTATCGATGGCTGTTCGGAGTTTCCCCTCATCAGAAGGGGCGCCTTTCCGTCTTTTCCATGGACCGCTTGACAAAGCGGTTCATTTTTTCTTCTCTGCCGCCTGCGGCGGGCGGAGAGAGGTATCCGAAAACGCCGCGGAACATTTTGGAAAGGTTGATGAGACATGAAGAGACTGTTATCCCTGCTGATGGCCCTGGCCATGACCGCCTCCCTGGCCGCCTGCGGCGGCTCCGGAGACACCGACGACACGGAGACCGGCGCCGGGGCCGAGACCCAGGAGCCCGCCGGGTCTGAGAGCGTCGTCCCCCCGGTGGAGGATCTGACGGATGTGGACACCAGCACCATCCCCGGCCTGGAGGACGGCGTGTTCACCGTGGGCATGGAGTGCGCCTACGCCCCCTACAACTGGACCCAGATGGACGACTCCAACGGCGCCGTGCCCATCTCCAACGTCCCCGGCGCCTATGCCAACGGCTATGACGTGATGATCGCCCAGCGGATCTGCGACGCCTACGGCTGGGATCTGGAGATCGTCTCCAGCGCCTGGGACTCCCTGACTCCCGCCGTCCAGTCCGGCACCATGGACGCCAACATCGCCGGCCAGTCCATGACCGCCGACCGGATGGCCGAGGTGGACATGGCGGGCCCCTACTACTACGCCACCATCGTCTGCGTCACCACCAAGGACAGCAAGTACGCTGACGCCACCTCCATCGCCGACCTGGCCGGCGGCACCTGCACCGCCCAGTCCGGCACCATCTGGTACGAGTCCTGCCTGCCCCAGATCGAGAACGCCAATCTGCTGGCCCCCGCCGAGACCGCGCCTGCCATGATCATGCAGCTGCAGACCGGCACTGTGGACTTCATCTGCACCGATATGCCCACCGCCATGGGCGCCGTGGCCAAGGACGACAACCTGGTGATCCTGAACTTCTCCGGCACCGACGGCGACTTCCAGTTCGCCACCGAGGAGGAGCGGGCCGAGAACGTGAACATCGGCATCTCCGTCCAGAAGGGCAACACCGCCCTGAAGGACGCCATCAACACCGTCCTCTCCGCCATGACGGAGGACGACTTCAACGCCCTGATGGACCAGGCCATCGCCATCCAGCCCGAGGTCTGAGCCCCCGGCGGAACACAAATCTCACACGCGCCTCCGGCCCCGCTGGGGCTGGAGGTTCCCGTGTCTTTATGAAAGGAGCGGATGCCCCATGGAGAAACTGATGGAGCTGGTCCAGGACGTGGTGGTCCTGTGGTCCAAGTACTATCCCATGTACCTGAGCGGCATCAAAAACACCATTATCCTGGCCGTCGTGGCCACAGTGATCGGCTGTGGCATCGGCCTGGTCTGCGGCATTCTCAACACGATCCCCTACTCGAAAAACGCCTCCGCCCCCAAGCGGTTCGTACTGAAGCTGGTGCGGGCCGTCGTCCGGGTCTATGTGGAGGTGTTCCGGGGCACCCCCATGGTGCTGCAGGCGGTGTTCATCTACTACGGCCTGCCCTACTTCACCGACGGCCAGGTGTCCTTCTCCGGCAACAGCGGCATCTGGCTGGCCTCCATCATCGTGGTGTCCATCAACACCGGCGCCTATATGGCGGAGTCCGTCCGGGGCGGCATCATCTCCATCGACCCCGGCCAGACTGAGGGGGCCATGGCCATCGGCATGACCCACGTGCAGACCATGACCAGCGTCATCCTGCCCCAGGCCATCCGCAACATCATCCCCCAGATCGGCAACAACTTCATCATCAACATCAAGGACACCTCGGTGATGTTCATCATCAGCTTCACGGAGTTCTTCGCCGCCCACCGCTATATCGTGGGCGTCAACAACATGTACTTCCCCTCCGCGGCCATCGAGATGGTGGGCTACCTCACCATGACCTTGATCGCCTCCTTCGCCCTGCGGCTGGTGGAGAAGCTGATGGACGGCTCCGACAGCTACCAGCTGGTGCAGGAGGACCCCCTGGTGATGACCGCCGGCACCTACAGCCACCCCGACCGGGGCACGCCCTTCGACGAGCGCAGCAAGGAGGGCCGGGAGCGGACCCGCCAGGGTCTGAAGCACGGCCGCACGAGAGGAGAGCGCTGATATGGACAACACGATTCTGGAAATCCGCCACCTGAGCAAGTCCTTCGGGACGAATCTGGTGCTGCGGGACATCGACTTCACGGTGGAAAAGGGCGACGTCATCAGCATCATCGGCGCCTCCGGCTCCGGCAAGAGCACCCTGCTGCGGTGCATCAACCTGCTGGAAACTCCCACCAGCGGCGAGATCCTCTACCACGGGGAGAATGTGGCCGGCCCCAAGGTCAACGCGGCGGCGTACCGGTCCCACGTGGGCATGGTGTTCCAGTCCTTCAACCTGTTCAACAACATGACCGTGCTGGAAAACTGCATGGTGGGCCAGATCAAGGTGCTGAAAAAGGACAAGGAGACCGCCCGCAAGCGGGCCATGGACTATCTGGAGAAAGTGGGCATGGCCCCCTACATCCACGCCAAGCCCCGGCAGATCTCCGGCGGCCAGAAGCAGCGGGTGGCCATCGCCCGGGCCCTGGCCATGGACCCGGAGGTACTGCTGTTCGACGAGCCCACCTCCGCCCTGGACCCGGAGATGGTGGGCGAGGTCCTCTCCGTCATGCGGGCCCTGGCAGACAGCGGCATGACCATGCTGGTGGTGACCCACGAGATGGCCTTTGCCCGGGATGTCAGCAGCCGGGTGGTGTACATGAACCAGGGCGTCATCTGCGAGGCGGGGACACCGGAGGAGGTCTTCGGCAATCCCCAGCGGCAGGAGACGAAGGACTTCCTCGCCCGGTTCCGGCAGAACTGAACACACTCCTTCTTCCCCGGGGGCGAAGCGCCTCCGGGGAATTTTTTTCAGGTGTTGCAGCTACCACTTGTTCTTGTGGGAAAACAAGCCTATAATAACAATATCTTGTGTTTCAGAGGAGGCGGCGCAGATGCACATTCACGGGCTCCAGAAGCTGGCCATGGTGGACTATCCCGGAAAGCTGGCGGCCACGGTGTTCACCGGCGGCTGTGACCTGCGGTGTCCCTTCTGCCACAACGCCTTGCTGGTGACCCGGCTGGCGGAGACGCCGGAGATCCCGGAGGAGGAGGTGCTGGACTTTCTGGCCTCCCGGAAGGGGCTTTTGGACGGGGTGGTCCTCACCGGCGGGGAACCGCTGCTCCAGCCGGACGCAGCGGATTTTCTGCGGAAGGTCCGGGAGCTGGGCTTTGCCGTGAAGCTGGACACCAACGGCTGTCACCCGGCGGCCCTGGCGGACATCCTGGACCAGGGTCTTGCGGACTATGTGGCCATGGACGTGAAGAACAGCCCCCGGCGGTATGGTGAGACCGTGGGAGTGCCGGACTTCGATCTGGCCCCGGTGGAGGAAAGCGTCCGGCTGCTGCAAAGGAGCGCCGTGGATCACGAGTTCCGCACCACGCTGGTGCGGGAGCTCCACAGCGAGGCGGATCTGGACGCCATCGCCGCCTGGCTGGAGGGGGCGCCCAAGTACTTTCTCCAGAATTTCGTGGACTCCGGCAATCTCATCGGCCAGGGATACCACGGCTTTTCCCTGGAGGAGCTGCGGGCCTTCGCGGAGCGGATGCGGCCCCATTTCGGCGCTGTGGAGTTGCGGGGCGTGGAGTAGTCCCGGGAAAAATTTTCAGCGTTTTTACAGAAATATTCCACAAGATATAGTGGTTCTCCTAATTGACACCACCACAAGAAGTGGTAAAATGATAAATACGGGGCGCCACTGCCCCGGTTTATTTGTGCGCCGCGATTGTCAAAATCTGATGGATATTCAAGAGAAAGCAGGGGTTTCATGTATCAGGTCGTCAAGCGGGATGGGAAGATCGCCTCTTTCGACATCTCCAAAATCAGCACCGCCATCACCAAGGCCTTCGAGGCCACCCAGAAGGAGTACAACCCGGACATCATCGACCTCCTGGCCCTGAAGGTCACGGCGGACTACCAGGACAAGATCCATGACGGAAGGGTCACCGTGGAGGACATCCAGGACAGCGTGGAGAGCGTGCTGGGCAAGGCCGGCTACGAGGACGTGGCCAAGGCCTACATCCTCTACCGCAAGCAGCGGGAGAAGATCCGCAACCTCCACTCCACTATGCTGGACTACAAGGAGCTGGTGGACAACTACCTCCACGTCAACGACTGGCGGGTGAAGGAGAACTCTACCGTCACCTACTCCGTGGGCGGCCTGATCCTGTCCAACTCCGGCGCCATCACCGCCAACTACTGGCTCTCTGAGATCTACGACGCGGAGATTGCCTACGCCCACCGGGACGGGGACATCCATCTCCACGACCTCTCCATGCTCACCGGCTACTGCGCCGGCTGGAGCCTGAAGCAGCTGATCCAGCAGGGCCTGGGCATCCCGGGCAAGATCAACTCCTCCCCGGCCAGCCACCTGTCCACCCTCTGCAACCAGATGGTGAATTTCCTGGGCATCATGCAGAACGAGTGGGCCGGCGCCCAGGCGTTCAGCTCCTTTGACACCTACCTGGCCCCCTTTGTCAAGGTGGACAACCTCTCCCAGAAAGAGGTCAAGCAGTGCATCCAATCCTTTGTGTTCGGCGTGAACACCCCCAGCCGGTGGGGCACCCAGGCCCCCTTCTCCAATATCACGTTGGACTGGACAGTACCCAAGGACCTGGAGAACCTGCCGGCCATCGTGGGCGGCAAGGAGCAGGATTTCACCTACGGCGACTGCAAGAGGGAAATGGACATGGTGAACAAGGCGTTCATCGAGATCATGACCGAGGGCGACGCCGACGGCCGGGGCTTCCAGTATCCCATTCCCACCTACTCCATCACCAAGGACTTCGACTGGTCTGACACGGAGAACAACCGGCTGCTGTTCGAGATGACCGCCAAGTACGGCACGCCCTACTTCTCCAACTACATCAACTCCGACATGGAGCCCTCGGACGTGCGCTCCATGTGCTGCCGCCTGCGGCTGGACCTGCGGGAACTGCGGAAGAAGTCCGGCGGCTACTTCGGCTCCGGCGAGTCCACCGGGTCCGTGGGCGTGGTGACCATCAACCTGCCCCGGATCGCCTATCTGAGCCAGACACCGGAGGAGTTCTACCAGCGTCTGGACCACATGATGGACATTGCCGCCCGGAGCCTGAAGGTGAAGCGCACCGTCATCACCAAGCTGATGGATGCAGGGCTGTACCCCTACACGAAACACTACCTGGGCACCTTTGACAACCACTTCTCCACCATCGGCCTCATCGGCATGAACGAGGTGGGCCTGAATGCCAAGTGGCTGCGGAAGGACCTGACCCATCCGGAGACCCAGCAGTTCGCCAAGGACGTGCTGAACCACATGCGGGAGCGGCTGCGGGACTACCAGGAGCAGTACGGCGACCTCTACAACCTGGAGGCCACCCCTGCCGAGTCCACCACCTACCGGCTGGCCAAGCACGACGTGGAGAAGTACCCCGACATCATCACCGCCGCCAAGCACCCCGGGGACACTCCCTACTACACCAACTCCTCCCACCTGCCGGTTGGCTACACCGACGACATCTTCGAGGCCCTGGCCATCCAGGACGATCTGCAGACCCTGTACACCTCCGGCACCGTGTTCCACGCTTTCCTGGGGGAGAAGCTGCCGGACTGGAAGACTGCCGCCAACCTGGTGCGGAAGATCGCGGAGAACTTCAAGCTCCCCTACTACACCATGTCCCCCACCTACTCCATCTGCCCGGACCACGGCTACCTCTCCGGTGAGCACTTCACCTGCCCCAAGTGCGGAAAGACCTGCGAGGTGTGGAGCCGCATCACCGGCTACTACCGCCCCGTCCAGAACTGGAACGACGGCAAGGTCCAGGAGTTCAAGGACCGAAAGGAGTACGAGGTGGAGAACTCCCGCCTGGAGGGCCGCCGCCTCTGCGACCGGGAGGCCGTGACGGAGCCCGCCCCGGGCACCGCCCCCACCGCCCCGGCGGAGCGGGGCGAGGACGGACTGTTCCTCTTCACCACCAAGACCTGCCCCAACTGCAAGATCGCCAAGAGCGAGCTGGAGAAGGCGGGCCTCCATTACCAGGTGATGGACGTCAGCGAGCACATGGACCTGGTGAGCCAGTACGGCATCCAGCAGGCCCCCACCCTGATCGTCCGCCACGGGGACCAGGTGGAGAAGCTGGTGAACGCCTCCACCATCAAGAAGTTCGCCAGCCAGAGCAAGTAAGCGCTGGAATCGACAACCAAAAAGGAGGGACTTCCGTCCCTCCTTTTTCATCCCATACAAGTGAGGTCATCACCATGGAACCCTATTTCGACATCGTCATCGTGGGCGGCGGCCCGGCCGGGCTCACCGCCGCCATCTACGCCCGCCGGGCGGGCAGGTCCGTGCTGCTGCTGGAGAAGGAGGGCTTCGGCGGGCAGATCGCCTCCGCCCCCAAGGTGGAGAACTTCCCCGGCTTCTCCGCCATCTCCGGCGCGGAGCTCGCCGACCGGCTGTTCAGCCAGGCGGAGGCCCTGGGGGCCCGGCTGGAGCTGGAGGAGGTGCTGGAGATCCGGGACGGGGCCCCCAAGCGGGTGGTCACCGACTACGGCGCCTATCTGGCCGGAGCGGTGATCCTGGCCGCCGGGATGCGCCGCCGGACCCTTGGCCTGCCCGGGGAGGATCATCTGGCGGGGATCTCCTTCTGCGCCGTGTGCGACGGGGCCTTTTACGCCGGGCAGGACGTGGCCGTGGCCGGCGGCGGCAGCGCCGCCCTGCAGGACGCCCTGTATCTGGCGGACCTCTGCCGCCATGTGACCGTCCTCCACCGGCGGGCGGACTTCCGGGCAGACCCCATCCTGGTGGAGGAGGCCCGGGGCCGGGCCAACCTGACCCTGCTGCCCTCCACGGTGGTGGAAGCTCTGGAGGGTGAGGACCATCTCACCGGCCTGACGCTGCGGGACACCGCCGCCGGGGATGTCTCCCATCTGCCGGTCTCCGCCCTGTTTGAGGCGGTGGGCCACCTGCCGGAGAGCGGTCTGGCCCGGGCCCTGGGAGTCCCGGTAGACGAGGCGGGCTTCCTGGCCGCCGGAGAGGACTGCGTCACGCCGGTGCCCGGCATCTTCGCGGCAGGAGATGTCCGGGCCAAGGCCGTCCGCCAGCTGACCACCGCCTGTGCCGACGGCGCCGTGGCCGCCCTGGCCGCGTGTGCATACAATTAGGCGTTCGGAATGCGGAACTCCGGGCCCGGGGTGCGCTTCCCAGGAAAACTCAGGCGGCCGCCCGGACCGCC
>DWYU01000117.1 GCA_019118505.1 Candidatus Oscillibacter excrementavium | reverse complement strand
TAATTGACTCAACCCGGCCAAAGCTCATTTCTTTAGCAAGTTCTCCTAAAAGAACTCACTCTCTGGTGCTTTCTTTTCGTTACGTTGTTTAATTTACAAGGTGCACGCCGTTCCCGGCGGTGAGATTTACTTTACCACAAAGTTATCACTTTGTCAACACATTTTTCAAGTTTTTTCTTGAAGCTCTGTGTCGTAGCTCCGTATCTCTCGTGCCGGACAGCTTAGTTAGAATATCATCGACCGCCGGAAAAGTCAACCCCTTTTTCCTGCTTTTGGTGATTTTTTCTTTGGCATTTCCCTTTTTTCTCTTGTTTTTGCCTCTAATCAGTAACTATTCTGATAATATTTATATTTACTATAAGTTATATTTATATCTGTTGCCCATTTTACACACCCCTTTTGTCGATTTTATCCAGATTCCATATTTCCGCTGGATGGGACCATAAAAAGAAGTGCGGGATTTCTCCCGCACCTCTTTCCTCTCACCGCAGCAGGACCGGCTGAATCTGTTCCCCCCGCAGGGCGGCTTCCACCGTCTCCGGGATCTTGGAGAAGTCCGCCACCAGGGAGCTGGGCTTTCCCTGGGCGTTGTCCTGGCCAAAGGGGACAAAGTAGTAGTTCTTCCGCACCAGCAGCTCACCGATGTTCCGGGCGCCGGCAGCCAGGCCGTCATTGCTGGCCATGGCAATCACCACCGGCCTTCCGTTCCGCAGGTGCGCTTTGGCGGCCATGGTGACGGCCGTGTCCGTGATGCCCGCCGCCAGCTTGGCAAGGGTGTTGCCTGTGGCGGGGGCGATCACCAGCACATCCAGCAGCCCCTTGGGGCCGATGGGCTCCACAGAGGGGATGTCACACAGCACCTCGTGGCCGGTCAGGTCCTCCAGCCGCTCCATCAGATCATCGGAGGTGCCGAAACGGGTATCCGTAAAGGCGGAGATCTCCGAGGCGATGGGAATAACTGTCTCATAGAGCTGTACCAGCGTTTCCAGCTCCTTCAGCACCTGCGCATGGGTACAGAAGGAACCGCACACCGCAAAACCGACCCGTTCCTTTCTCACATGGGGTCACCTCGTTCTTTTAGAATGTATACAATAGTATCCCGGATGGCCTCCGCCGCGGAGACCGGCGCCAGCCGCCCCGGCAGGGACCGGGCCCATACATGGGGCAGTCCCAGTTCCTCCGCGGCGTCCAGGTCCATCCCCTGCACAGAGGCCAGCTCCACGCACAGGCAGTCCTTCGACAGTTCCGCCAGGAGCGTCCGGTCCAAAATGGAGGCGGGCACTGTGTTGAACACCGCGCCGAAGCGGTCCAGATGGCCCCGGAGGTCCTCTGTCGCCAGAGCTCTCCAGCCGTAGGCGCGGATCCAGGCCAGGTCCGACGGCTTTCGGGCCGCCGCTGTCACCCGGGCGCCCAATCCGTGGAGCCGGTAGGCCAGCAGCCGGCCGATGCGGCCGAAGCCCAGCACCAGGCAGTCCATCCCCAGCAGCGTCCGGTCCAGGCGTTCCTGGGCCGTCTGAATGGCCGCCTCCGCCGTGACGGCGGCATTGGCCACTGTCAGTTCCTCCCGCTGGAAGTAGTCCACCAGGGTCAGGCCGCAGCTCTCCGCCTCCAGCCGCTGGGCAGGCTGCACCTGCCCAGCCAGCAGCAGCTGATCCGGGCGGAAGCGCCGGAACAGCGCCCCGGTGGGCAGGGCGGCAGTCTCGCAGTTCAGCATTCCCGCCTCCCGGCACAGCGGCAGCGGCAGGACGACCACATCCGCCGCCAGGGCGTGGTCCGGGGCCTCCGGGCATTCCGGCAGGCCGCAGGTCCAGACGGTGCGGCCCTCCTCCGCCAGCAGCGTCGCCAGGGCCGCCTGCCGCCGGTCGCCGCCGATGACGCCAAAGGTCTTGTTCATCCAGTATCCCCCCTCATGCCATGGTATGCGGCCCGGCGGCAGGGGTGATTGCCTTTCCCTTTGGGGTCTGGTATGATAGAGGCAGTCCAACACCCCTGAAAGGAGTCCTCCCCCATGAAATACCCCTATCTCCTCTTTGACGCGGACGACACCCTGTTCGACTTCCCCAGAGCCTCCGCCCGGGCGTTTTCCATTATGTGCCGGATGAACGACATCCCCGACACCCCGGACACGCTGCAGCTTTACCACCAGATCAATCTGGAGCTGTGGGCGGCCTTTGACCGGGGCGAAGTCTCCAAGGACTTTGTGACCCTGGAGCGGTTCGTGCGGTTTTTTCAGGCCCTGGGGCTGCCCCGGGACCCGGCCAAGTGCAACCGGGACTATCTGACGGCCCTGGGAGAGGGCGTCTATCCCCTGCCCCACGCAGAGGAGGTCTGCCGGGAGCTGGTCCGGCGGGGACACCGGCTGTACATCATCACCAACGCCGTGGCCTCCGTCCAGCGGAGCCGCCTGCGGGGCAGCGTGTTCGCGGACCTGATCACCGAGGCCTTCATCTCCGAGGACGCCGGCGCCTCCAAGCCGGACCCGGCCTACTATGACTACGTCCGCTCCCGCGTCCCCGGCCTGACGGCGGAGAACAGTCTGGTGATCGGGGACTCCCTGGCCACCGACATCCGGGGCGCCAACAACGCCGGACTCCCCTGCTGCTGGTACAACCCCGGCCAAAAGCCCCGTCCGGCGGACCTGCGGATCGACTATGAGATCCAGGACCTGCGGCAGCTGCTGGACATCGTCTGACGTCTCGCCACAAGCAAAAGCCCGGTGAAAGGCTGTGCCTTTCACCGGGCTATTTCTCGCGGAGTGTCGAAATCATCCGCCTGCGGCGAATGTGAAATCTGCGCGCCCCGCTCTTCTTTTTTCGCGCATCAGAGCCACGCCGTCTCCAGCAGCTCGTCCTTTTTGGCCCGGGTCATCAGCTCCCGGACCACGCTGCGTACCTGCTTGCCCTCATAGAGGACCTCATAGGCGCAGCGGCTGATGGGCATTTCCACGCCCTCCCGCTGGCTCAGCTGGTGGATGCTCAGGGCAGCGAAGTAGCCCTCTACCACGGCGCCCACCTCTTCCATGGCCTCCTGGGGCGTCTTGCCCTGGCCGATGAGGATGCCCGCCCGGCGGTTCCGGGAGTGCATGGAGGTGCAGGTGACGATCAGGTCGCCCATGCCGGCCAGACCCCCGAAGGTCTGCCGGGAGCCCCCCAGCTTCTCCCCCAGGCGGGTGATCTCCGCCATGGCCCGGGTCATCAGCAGGGCCTTGGTGTTGTCCTGATAGCCCAGACCGTCGCAGACGCCGCAGCTGAGGGCGATGACGTTTTTCAGCGCCGCCGCCAGCTCCACGCCCACGATGTCCCCGCTGGTATAGACCCGGAAATAGTCGTTCATAAAGGCGTCCTGCACGAAGCGGGCCGCAGTCACATCCGGGCAGGCGGACACGCAGCCGGTGGGCATCCGAATCCCCACCTCCTCCGCGTGGGAAGGGCCCGAAAGGGCAACTACTTTACAGATATTCTGAATTTCCTCCCCGATCACCTGACTGAGCCGCAGATTGGTGTCCCGCTCGATACCCTTGGAGACAGAGACCACCACGGTCTTTTCCGTGAGATAGGGCGCCATTTTTTTCGCCGTCTCCCGGACGGCGAAGGAGGGCGGCGCGGAGACCACCAGATCCGCCCCCCGCAGGCAGTCCAGATCCCCGGTGATGTGCAGAGCCTCCGGCAGGATGACCCCTTTCAGCAGCGGGTTTTCCCGGGTTTTCGCCATCTCCGCCGCCTTGGCGGGGTTGTGGGACCAGAGATACGTCTCGTGGCCGTTGTCACACAGGATCTGGCTGATGGCCGTGCCCCAGCCGCCGGTGCCTAAAACAACTGCTTTCATGCGGAACTCCCCCTTTTTGGAGATAAGAGATCAAAGTGAAGAGATAAAAGATATTCCACTCCCCAGGCCATCTCTGATCTTTTATCCTTTAACTTTTATCTCTGTTGTGGTGTATGCTGAACTTGTTCTCGTTCCCGTGGACGAGGCGGACGATGTTGCTCCGGTGCTTCCACAGCACCAGGCCCCCCAGCAGGAACGCCAGAAGAACGATCACCGGATACGGATAGCAGTACCAGGAGATGAACGGGAAGCTGGCCCCCGCCCACACGGAGCCCAGGGACACGTACTTCGTCAACAGGAACAGGATCAGGAAGCCTCCCCACACCACCAGGGCCACCCGCCAGTCGATCATCCAGACGATGGTGCCGCCGGAGAGGATGCCCTTGCCCCCCTTGAAGTGGAACATACAGGGGAACATATGGCCCAGCAGACAGAACAGGGCCGCCCAGTACTCGGCAAAGATGCTCCAGAACGCCGTCGTGTCAGCGGCGGAGAGATAGATGGTGTAGCCGGTGAAAAACAGGTGCTTTGCCACCAGGATGGCCACCACAGCCTTCAGCACGTCGCACAGGATCACCACGAAGGTCAGCGGTCCGCCGAAGGTGCGGAAGAAGTTGGTCAGGCCCGCGTTGCCGCTGCCGTGGTTGCGGACATCGTCCCGCAGGATGTACTTGGAGACGATGACCGCGCCGTTGAAGCAGCCGCAGAAGTAGGCGATCACCGCCGTGGCGGCGATCAGAAGCGGAAGCGGAACTCCGTTGTCAAACATCCCTCACCCCTCCTTCTCGCCGCGCTGGCGGATGGAGAGGGTGATGGGAGTGCCCTCCAGGCCGAAGGTGTTCCGCAGGCAGTTCTCCAGATACCGCTGGTAGGAGAAGTGGAACAGCCGGGTGTCGTTGCAGAACACCACGAAGTGGGGCGGACGGATGCCCACCTGGGTCATGTAGTAGATCTTCAGGCGGCGGCCCTTGTCGGAGGGGGGCTGGACCCGGGTCTGGGCGTCCGCCAGGACAGAGTTCAGCATGCCGGTGGTGATGCGGGTGCTGGCCTGGTTGGAGACGTAGTCGATCAGCTCGAACAGCCGGTCCACCCGCTGGCCGGTCTTGGCGGAGATGAACAGGATGGGGGCATAGGTCATGAAGGCCAGGCCGTTGCGGACCTCCTCCCGCATCTTGTCCATGGTCTTGCCGTCCTTTTCGATCAGGTCCCACTTGTTCACCACGATGATGCTGGCCTTGCCGGCCTCGTGGGCCAGGCCCGCCACCTTGGTGTCCTGCTCGGTGACGCCCTCGGTGGCGTCGATCAGGATCAGGCACACGTCGCTGCGCTCGATGGCCATGGTGGCCCGGAGGACGGAGTATTTCTCCACGTCCTCCTCCACCTTGGACTTGCGGCGGATGCCGGCGGTGTCGATAAAGACGAATTTGCCCTGGTCATTTTCAAAGTAGGAGTCGATGGCGTCCCGGGTGGTGCCGGCCACGTTGGAGACGATGACCCGCTCCTCCCCCAGGATCCGGTTCACCAGGGAGGACTTGCCGGCGTTGGGCTTGCCGATGACCGCCACCTTGATGGCGTCGTCCTCCTCCTCTTCTTCCTCCTCCGCCTCCTCCGGCGGGAAGTACTGCACGCAGGCGTCCAGCAGGTCGCCGGTGCCGTGGCCGTGGACGGCGGAGACGGGGATGGGGTCCCCCAGCCCCAGGTTGTAGAACTCGTAGAAGTCCGGGTCCGGCGC
>DWYU01000116.1 GCA_019118505.1 Candidatus Oscillibacter excrementavium | reverse complement strand
GACGGCAACACCACGGTGTTTGAGGACGCGGTCCACGGCACGGAGATCATCAACGGCAACCCCCGGCACGACAACTACAATGACCGGGCTCTGGAGCTGGCCCGCCGTCATCCGGAGTACTACCGCCTGGCGGGGTCCGACACCCACGAGGACGGGGACGAGGCCCGGGCAGGCGTGATCCTGCCGGAGAGGCCTGTTGACTCCTTTGCCTACAAGGCCCTGATCGAGCAGCACCGCTTCCACCTCTGGGGCCCGGAATTCCAGTCCTTTGTGGACGCGGATGAGGCGCTGCGGCGGAACGGAAGCCTGTGACCTCCCCACAGCGGAACCAGTGAACACTGGCGGAGACCTGTAAGGGTCTCCGCCAGCGGCTTTTTTCTGCGGGATGGGAGAATCCGCCGGTGGATTCACCCAAAGTCTTTCTCCGTTTTTTGTGGAGACCTGCCAAAAAGAAAACGTCTCCCCCTCCAATACTTGACAAATTTTATCCAAATTGATATGCTGGATCCAGAAACCATGCGGCAAGGAGGAACCACCTTGGTCATCACCCGGGAGACAGACTACGCCCTGCGGATCCTGCGGGCCCTGCTGGACGGAGAGCTCCACGCCGCGGGAGAGATCGCCCAGACGGAACTGCTGCCCCAGGCCTTTGCCTACAAGATCCTCAAAAAGCTGGAAAAAGCGGGCCTGCTGGAGATCCGCCGGGGCACGGCGGGAGGCTGCCGGCTGACGGCGGACCTGGACCAGACCAGCCTCTATGACCTGATGCTGGCCATGGGGGAACGCAGCGGTCTCTCCGCCTGCATGGAGCCGGACTACCAGTGCTCCTGGCGCAGCAGCCACGGCGGCTGCGGCGTTCACTGCAAGCTGCTGGAGATCCAGAGAGCGCTGGACGCGGAACTCCGGTCCCACAGCCTCCAGGAGATCCTCGCCGGCCCCTGATTGTTTTTTTGCTCTGAATTTGGATAAATTTTATCAAGTATAAAGGAGGTAAGGCTATGTTATTCCAGACCACACCGGCCCACGAGGAGCTGCGGGCCAAGATCCGGGCCTTCGCGGAGGAGGAGATCAAACCCATCGCCTTCATGCTGGACCAGCAGAACGAGTTCCCGGACGAGGCCATCCGCAAGCTGGGGGAGATGGGCCTCATGGGCATCCCCTTCCCCAAGGAGTACGGCGGCGCCGGGCTGGACGCCCTGAGCTACGCCATCGCCGTGGAGGAGCTGGCGAGAGTGGACGGCGGCGCGGGCGTCATCCTGTCCGCCCACGTGTCCCTGGGCTCCTGGCCCATCTTCGCCTACGGCACCGAGGAGCAGAAGCAGAAGTATCTGGTGCCCCTGGCAAAGGGCGAGAAGATCGGCGCCTTCGGCCTGACAGAGCCCAACGCCGGGTCCGACGCCGGCGGCACCGAGACCACCGCCGTCCTGAAGGGGGACCACTACGTCCTCAACGGCGGCAAGATCTTCATCACCAACGCCCCCAAGGCGGACACCTACGTGGTCTTTGCCGTCACCACGCCGGACATCGGCACCCGGGGCATCTCCGCCTTCATCGTGGAGAAGGGCTGGAAGGGCTTCTACTTCGGCGACCACTACGACAAGATGGGCATCCGCTCCTCCTCCACCGCCGAGCTGATTTTCGACAATGTGGAGGTGCCCAGGGAGAACCTGCTGGGCAAGGAGGGCGAGGGCTTCAAGATCGCCATGTCCACCCTGGACGGCGGCCGCATCGGCATTGCGGCCCAGGCGCTGGGCATCGCCCAGGGGGCCTATGACGCCGCCGTGGCCTACTCCAAGGAGCGCATCCAGTTCGGCAAGCCCATCGGCTTCCAGCAGGCCATCTCCTTCAAGATCGCCGACATGGCCACGAAGCTCCGCTGCGCCCGGTTCCTGGTGTACTCCGCCGCCGAGCTGAAGGAGGAGCACGCCCCCTACGGCATGGAGTCCGCCATGGCCAAGATGTACGCCTCCGACATCGCCCTGGAGGTCACCAACGACGCCCTGCAGATCCACGGCGGCGCCGGGTTCATGAAGGGCATGGAGGTGGAGCGGGCCTACCGGGACGCCAAGATCACCACCATCTACGAGGGCACCAATGAGATCCAGCGGGTGGTCATCGCCTCCCACATCCTGGGCAAGGCCCCCAAGAGCTCCGGCGGCTCCGCCAGCAAGGCCAAGAAGCCCGCCCCCATCACCGGCATCCGCAAGAAGCACATCTTCCGGGACGGCACCGCCCAGGAGCGGGTGGACGCCCTGGTGGAGGCCCTGAAAAAGGACGGCCACGACTTCACCGTGGGCATCCCCCTGGACACCCCCATCGCCCAGGCGGAGCGGGTGGTGTCCGCCGGCAAGGGCATCGGCCCCAGGGAGAACATGAAGCTCATCGAGGACCTGGCCAAGGCCGCCGGCGCGGCCGTGGGCTCCTCCCGCCCGGTGGCGGAGACCCTGAAGTACGTGCCCCTGAACCGGTACGTGGGCATGTCCGGCCAGAAGTTCTCCGGCAACCTGTACATCGCCTGCGGCATCTCCGGCGCGGTGCAGCATTTGAAGGGCATCAAGGATGCCTCCACCATCGTGGCCATCAACACCAACGCCGGCGCCCCCATCTTCAAGAACTGCGACTACGGCATCGTGGGGGACGTCAATGAGATCCTGCCCCTGCTGACCGCCGCCCTGGACACCGGCGAGAAGCAGCCGGCGCCCCCCATGGTGAAGATGAAGCGGCCCCGCCCGCCCAAGGAGGAGCCCATCGGCCCCCGCTACGTCTGCGGCGGCTGCGGCTATGAGTACGTCCCCGAACTGGGAGACCCGGACGCGGAGATCGCCCCCGGCACCCTGTTCGACAAGCTGCCCGAGGACTGGGTCTGCCCGGAGTGCGCGGAGCCCAAGTCCGGCTTCATCCAGGCGTGACCGCCCACCGTCAGGAAGTAAAGGAGGAACACTGAATGTATTGCGTGAGAACTGTCACCGACAACCTCTACTGGGTGGGCGCCAACGATCACCGCCTGACCCTGTTCGAGAACATCCACCCCATTCCCAAGGGCGTCAGCTACAACGCCTATCTGCTGCTGGACAAGAAGAGCGTCCTGTTCGACACTGTGGACTGGTCCGCCTGCCGCCAGCTGCTGGAGAACATCGAGCATCTGCTGAACGGCAAGCCCCTGGACTACCTGGTCATCAACCACATGGAGCCGGACCACGGCGCCTCCATCGAGGAGATCCTGCTGCGGTACCCCAAGGTATCCATCATCTCCACGGAGAAGGCCTTTTTGCTGATGCACCAGTTCGGCTTCCACGTGGACGGCCATGAGTGCATCCAGGTGCAGGAGGGGGACACCTTCTCCTTCGGCAAGCACACCGTCACCTTTGTGGCCGCCCCCATGGTCCATTGGCCCGAGGCCATGGTGACCTTCGACACCACCAACGGCGTCCTCTTCTCCGCCGACGCCTTCGGCTCCTTCATCGCCCTGGACGGCAAGCTGTTCGCCGACGAGGTGAACTTCGACCGGGACTGGATCGACGAGGCCCGCCGGTACCTGACCAACATCGTGGGCAAGTACGGTCCCCACATCCAGCTGCTGCTGGGCAAGGCCGCCGGCATCCTGGACCAGATCAAGTACATCTGCCCCCTCCACGGTCCCGTGTGGCGGAAGGATCTGGGGTATTTCATCGACAAGTACGACAAGTGGAGCCGGTATGAGCCGGAGGTGAAGGGCGTGATGATCGTCTACGCCTCCATGTACGGCAACACGGAGGCCGCCGCCCAGGCCCTGGCCGCCAAGCTCTGCGAGCGGGGCATCACCGACGTGGCGGTGTACGACGTGTCCAACACCCACGTGTCCTACCTGATCTCCGAGAGCTTCAAGTACAGCCACATCGTCCTGGCCTCCGTCACCTACAACCTGGGGATTTACCCGGTGATGAAGAACTACCTGGAGGACATGAAGGCCCTGAACCTCCAGAACCGCACCTTCGCCATCATCGAGAACGGCTCCTGGGCCGTCAAGTCCGGGGACCTGATGCAGAAGTTCGTGGAGGAGGAGCTGAAGAACATGACTGTTCTGAATGAGAGGCTCTCCATCGCCTCCTCCCTCCACGCCGACAAGGCGGTGGAGCTGGACAAGCTGGCGGACGCCCTGGCGGAGTCCCTGGCAGAGCCGGAAAAGGGCTGAGACGGCCCCATCCAACGTGAAAAAGCGGCATCCCCCGCGGGGGATGCCGCTTTTTGGCATTGCTTTTCTCCGGAAGTGCCGGGCCGCTGTCAGGTCCTTACAGGCCCTGGGCGATCATGGCCGCGGAGATCTTCTTGAAGGCAGCGATGTCGTTGCCGGCGATCAGGTCATAGCCCAGGCCGTACTCCTCTGCCGCGGCGGCGGAGGCGTCGTAGATGTCGCCCATGATCTGCTTCAGGCGGCTGTCCACCTCCTGGCGGGTCCAGCTGTAGCGCAGGCTGTTCTGGACCATCTCCAGGGCGGACACCACCACGCCGCCGGAGCCGGAGGCCTTGGAGCCGGCGGTGAGGATCTTGGGGCTCAGCCGCAGGAGGCGCAGGGCCTCGGCGGTGGCGGGCATATTGGCCGCCTCCACATAGTAGCGGACGTTGTTGGCCACGATCATCACCGCGTCCTCCACGTCCAGCTCGTTCTGGGTGGCACAGGGGATCACGATGTCCACCGGCACCTCCCAGGGCTTCTTGCCGGGGTAGAACTCCACGCCGAACTTCTCGGCATAGGGCTCCACCTTGTCCACGCCGCTGGCCCGCATGGACAGCATGAAGTCGAACTTCTCCTGGGTGCAGACGCCGTCGGGGTCATACACGTAGCCGTCCGGGCCGGAGAGGGTGACCACCTTGCCGCCCAGCTCCGCGCTCTTGCGGCACACGCCCCAGGACATGTTGCCGAAGCCGGAGATGGCCAGGCGCTTGCCCTCCAGGGTCTCCCCCTGGTGCTCCAGCATCCGGGCCAGGAAGTACACCGTGCCGAAGCCGGCGGCCTCCTGGCGGATCAGGCTGCCGCCGTAGGTCAGGCCCTTGCCGGTGAGGGCGCTGCTCTCCGCCTTGCCGGTGAGGCGCTTGTACTCGCCGTACAGGTAGCCGATCTCCCGGGCGCCCACGCCGATGTCGCCGGCGGGGATGTCGGTGTCCGCGCCGATCAGGCGGTACAGGGCGATCATAAAGCTCTGGCAGAACCGCATGATCTCCCGGTTGCTCTTACCCCGGGGGTCGAAGTCCGCGCCGCCGGCGGCGCCGCCGATGGGCAGGCCGGTCAGGGCGTTCTTGTAGGTCTGCTCAAAGCCCAGGAACTTCACGATGGAGGGGTTCACGGAGGGGTGGAACCGCAGGCCGCCCTTGTAGGGGCCGATGGCGCTGTTGAACTGCACCCGGTAGCCGTGGTTGGTGTGGGCATACCCCTTGTCATCCATCCAGGGCACGGTGAAGGACAGCATCCGGTCCGGCTCCACCATCCGGGTCAGCAGGTCCACCCGCTCGTAGATGGGATCATCCTCCAGGGCCGGGGCGATCATCTCCAGCCAGGTCAGGACCGCCTGGAGATACTCCGGCTGATCGGCGTACCGCTGCTGGAGAGCGGCGAATACGCTGGAAACATAGTCGCTCATGCCGATGCCCTCCTTAGACCAAGCCGTAGGCCAGCATGGCGTCGGCCACCTTCAGGAAGCCGGCGATGTTGGCGCCGGACACCAGGTCCCCGGCCTTGCCGTACTGGGCGGCGGCATTGGCGGCGTTGTGGTACAGGTTGGTCATGATCTCCTTCAGGTGGTTGTCCACCTCCTCGAAGCTCCAGGACATCCGCATGGAGTTCTGGCTCATCTCCAGGGCGGAGGTGGCCACGCCGCCGGCGTTGGCCGCCTTGGCGGGGGCGAAGAGGAGGCCTGCGGCCTGCAGGGCCTCCACCGCGTCGGGGGTGCAGGGCATGTTGGCGCCCTCGGCCACGGCGAAGCAGCCGTTCTTGATCAGGGCCTTGGCGGACTCCAGATTCAGCTCGTTCTGGGTGGCGCAGGGCAGGGCGATGTCGCAGGGCACCTGCCACACGCCGGAGCAGCCCTCGTGGTACTCCGCCTCGGGGTGGACCGTCACATACTCCCGGATCCGCTTGCGCTCCACCTCCTTCAGCTGCTTCACCAGCGCCAGGTCGATGCCGTTGGGATCGTGGACGAAGCCGTTGGAGTCGGACATAGTGACCACCTTGGCGCCCAGGGCGGTGGCCTTCTCGCAGGCGTAGATGGCCACGTTGCCGGAGCCGGAGATCACCACGGTGGCGCCGTCAAAGCTGCGGCCGGCGTCCTTGAGCATATTGTCGGCAAAGTAGCACAGGCCGTAGCCGGTGGCCTCGGTCCGGGCCAGGGAGCCGCCGTAAGAGAGGCCCTTGCCGGTGAGGACGCCGGTGAACTCGTTGCGCAGCCGCTTGTACTGGCCGAAGAGGTAGCCGATCTCCCGGGCGCCCACGCCGATGTCGCCGGCGGGCACGTCGGTGTCCGGCCCGATATACTTGAACAGCTCCGTCATGAAGCTCTGGCAGAAGCGCATGACCTCGGCGTCGGACTTGCCCTTGGGGTCGAAGTCGCTGCCGCCCTTGCCGCCGCCGATGGGCAGGCCCGTCAGGCTGTTCTTGAAGATCTGCTCAAAGCCCAGGAACTTGATGATGCCCTCGTACACGGAGGGGTGGAACCGCAGGCCGCCCTTGTAGGGGCCGATGGCGCTGTTGAACTGCACCCGGAAGCCCCGGTTCACATGGATGTTGCCCTGATCGTCCTCCCAGGGCACCCGGAACTTGATGATCCGCTCCGGCTCCACCAGGCAGTCCATGACGCCCTCCTTGATATACTCCGGTTTTGCCTCCACCACCGGAACCAGAGAGGCCAGGACCTCCTGGACCGCCTGATGGAACTCCGGTTCCGCCGGATTCCGCCGGACCACCCGCTCCATCAAACCGTTCAGATACTCGTGCTGAATGCTCATGATGAATTCCTCCAAAACCTAACTTCAGCGGGCAGGATCGCCCCACGGCTGCCTCCCGCGCAGTGAATTGTCTATATTTTATATGCAGGGTGTCTCTCCGTCAACGACTTTTGTTTGTTTTTTGTGCATATTTGGTGCTTTTCGCAAGTTTTGCCTCTTCTGCGGTGCAGATTCTGGCATTTCTTTTTCGATTCCGAAAATAAAAGTAAATTTTTCCCATTTTTTATAAAGCACCTGCGGCTGCCGACCCGGTGCTCCGGAGACGCACACATCTGTCCGCGTCCTCCGCCTGTTGATTTTCTCGGTCGTTTTTTACAATCCGGAATCCGGCCATCCGCTCGAATTTTGTGAAATCGAACAGATTCTTATGCCCTCCCGGGAAAATCCCAAAGTTTTCTCTTGACAGAGGCCTGAGCCGTGTGTTACCGTTTTTGCATACCAAACAAATATGATGAAGGGAACAAGTAGCCCGCTTCGCTCCGCTTTCAGAGAATTGCCGGTTGGTGCAAGGCAACAAGCGTCGGACCTGGTGAAATCATCCTGGAGTAGCCTGCTGAAAGACCTGGTCTGATAGGCAGTGCCGGGCGCACCCGTTACCGTGCAAAGGCCTGTTGGGGCCTGCTGAGATGGCGGCGATGCACACGCATCCCGTTAACAAGAGTGGTACCGCGAAGGTGTTTGAACTCCTTTGCCTCTTGATTTGCAAGAGGCAAAGGAGTTTTTTTCTTTCGTTTCGGCCGTTCTTTCCAGGGCCCATCAGCACATCGTTCCTACCAACCCCAAACATCTGACAGAAAAGGAGAACACAATCATGGCAATCAAAAAGTACTACGATTCTGACTGCAACCTGGGCCTGCTGGACGGCAAGACCGTGGCCGTGATCGGCTTCGGCTCTCAGGGCCACGCCCATTCCGAGAACCTGGCCGAGAGCGGCGTCAACGTGGTGGTGGGCCTGCGGAAGGGCTCCTCTCACTGGGCCAAGGCCGAGGAGTTCGCCGCCACCTGCCCCAACTTCAAGGTGATGGAGGTTGAGGAGGCCGCCAAGGCCGGCGACATCGTGATGATGCTGGTGCCCGACGAGCTGTGCGCCGACATCTACAACAAGCAGATCGCCCCCTATATGACCGAGGGCAAGACCCTGGCCTTCGCCCACGGCTTCAACATCCACTTCAAGACCATCGTGCCCCCCTCCAACGTGGACGTGATCATGGTGGCCCCCAAGGGCCCCGGCCACACCGTCCGCAGCCAGTACCTGGAGGGCAAGGGCGTGCCCTGCCTGGTGTGCGTGGAGCAGAACTTCACCGGCAAGGCCAAGGAAGTGGCTCTGGCCTATGCCTCCGGCATCGGCGCCGGCCGTGCCGGCATCCTGGAGACCACCTTCAAGGAGGAGACCGAGACCGATCTGTTCGGTGAGCAGGCCGTGCTGTGCGGCGGCGTCTGCGGCCTGATCCAGGCCGGCTTCGAGACCCTGGTGGAGGCCGGCTACGAGCCCGAGATGGCCTATTTTGAGACCTGCCACGAGATGAAGCTGATCATCGACCTGATCAATGAGGGCGGCTTCGGCAAGATGAGCTACTCCATCTCCAACACCGCCGAGTACGGCGACTACCGCACCCGCAACCGCATCATCACCGAGGACACCCGCAAGGAGATGCGCCAGATCCTCAAGGAGATCCAGGACGGCACCTTCGCCTCCGAGTTCCTGGCGGAGATGAACCCCAACGGCGGCCGCAAGACCCACTTCCTGGCCATGCGCCGCATGGCGGCCGAGCACCCCATCGAGAAGGTGGGAGCCCAGCTGCGCAGCATGATGAGCTGGCTGAAGAAGTAACAAGATCCACGGCACCGGCCCGGAGCGGGATTCCCCCTCCGGGCCGGATGAAAAAAGGAGGAAAACGAGACCTATGCGCAGTGATAACGTGACCAAGGGCGCCGAGCGGGCACCCAACCGCAGCCTGTTTTACGCCCTGGGCTACACGCCGGAGGACCTGGAGAAGCCCCTGATCGCCGTGGTCAGCGCCCACAGCGACATCGTCCCCGGGCACATGAATCTGGACAAACTGACCGACGCGGTGAAGAGCGGCATCGAGGCCGCCGGCGGCACCCCCTTCATGGTGCCCGCCATCGGCGTGTGCGACGGCATCGCCATGGGCCATGTGGGCATGAAGTACTCCCTGGCCAGCCGGGAGCTGATCTGCGACAGCGTGGAGACCATGTTCATGGCCCACCAGTTCGACGGCATGGTGCTGGTGCCCAACTGTGACAAGATCGTGCCCGGCATGGTGATGGCGGCGGTGCGGATGAATGTGCCCACCGTGGTGTGCAGCGGCGGCCCCATGCTGGCCGGCACCTACGACGGCCAGGAGGTCAGCCTCTCCAAGATGTTCGAGGCCGTGGGCTCCTACAAGGCGGGGCTCATCTCCGAGGAGCAGCTGGAGGACTGCACCCAGAACTGCTGCCCCGGCTGCGGCAGCTGCTCCGGGATGTATACCGCCAACTCCATGAACTGCCTGTGCGAGGCCATCGGCATCGGCCTGCCGGGCAACGGCACCATCCCCGCGGTGTACAGCAAGCGCCTGCAGCTGGGCCGCCGGGCCGGCGCCGCCATCATGGAGATGGTCCGCCGGAACATCTGCGCACGGGACATCATCAACGCGCGCAGCATCCGCAACGCCCTGGCCTGCGACATGGCCCTGGGCTGCTCCACCAACACGGTGCTGCACCTGCTGGCCATCGCCCAGGAGGCAGGCTGCCCGGTGGACCTGGCCCTGTTCAACGAGATCAGCGAAAAGACCCCCAACCTGTGCCATCTGGCCCCGGCGGGCCCCACCCATATGCCGGACCTGTACGCCGCCGGCGGCATCCCCGCCGTCCAAGCGGAGCTGGCCAAGAAGGGCCTGCTGGACCTGGACTGCCTGACCGTCACCGGCAAGACCGTGGGCGAGAACATCCAGGGAGCCAAGAATTTGAATCACAATGCCATCCGGCCCATTGAAGATCCCTATTCTCCCACCGGCGGGCTCCAGATCCTGTGGGGCAACCTGGCCCCCAACGGCTGCGTGGTGAAGCGCAGCGCCGTGGCGCCGGAGATGCTGACCCACACCGGCCCCGCCCGGGTGTTCGACAGTGAGGACGATGCCATCGCCGCCATCTACGCGGGCAGGATCGTCCCCGGGGACGTGGTGGTGATCCGGTACGAGGGCCCCAAGGGCGGCCCCGGAATGCGGGAGATGCTGAACCCCACCTCCGCCCTGGCGGGCATGGGTCTGGACAAGACCGTGGCCCTGATCACCGACGGCCGCTTCTCCGGCGCCAGCCGGGGCGCCTCCATCGGCCACGTCAGCCCGGAGGCCGCCTCCGGCGGCCCCATCGGCCTGGTGAAAGAGGGGGACAGCATCGCCATCGACATCCCCAACGCCTCCATCACGCTGCAGGTGTCTGAGGAGGAGCTGGCCGCCCGGAAGGCCGCCTATGTCCAGCCCGCCCCCAACATCACCACCGGCTGGCTGGGCCGCTACGCCCGGATGGTCACCAGCGCCGACGAAGGCGCGGTCCTCCGCTGAGGACCCCGGACAGGGAGGAATGCGAATTGCACGTACAAGAGATGTACCGGCGGCTGACGGGCCTTGTGGTGTTCCGCCAGCTGCTGCAGGACCCGGTGGTGGCGGCCTGCGGCGAGATGCTCTCCGCCCGGGTGCAGGGGGACAGCGGCGATTTCTCCGCCGCCTGCGCCGGATTTGAGGCCGCCCTGTTCCAGTCCAGCGACAGCTGGTCCCGCTATCTGCGGGAGGCGGTGCTGGAGAGCGAGAACGTCTGCATCCGGGGCCAGGCGGTGGGCAAGACCCCCGTCCTCCGGGAGAGCCTGCGGCGGGAGCTGGCCTTTTTCGACCAGCTCTCCCAGCTGCGGCTGGAGGATCTGACGGCGGGCCTGCCCGATCCGCCGGTGTTCCTGGTGGGGTGGGAGGTCTCCCCCACCGAGATCGCCCGGGAGTACCTCCGCCGGATGGAGGACGTGGGCAGCAAGGGCTACGGCATCTTCGCCCGGTACCACGTGTTCACGGTGGAGGACGGGCACCTGGTGCCGGTGAAGCACCCGGACCCCCAGAAGCTGGAGGAGCTGCCCGGCTACGAGCGGGAGCGGGAGAAGGTCATCGCCAACACCCGGGCCCTGCTGGAGGGCAAGCCCGCCAACAACGTGCTGCTGTACGGCGACGCGGGCACCGGCAAGTCCAGCGCCATCAAGGCCATCGCCAACGCCTTCGCGGACCAGGGTCTGCGGCTGGTGGAGGTCAAGAAGAACCAGCTCTATCAGATCCCGGACCTGATGGACGCCCTGGCGGCCAATCCGCTGAAGTTCATCCTCTTCATCGACGATCTGAGCTTCACCGCCAATGACGACAATTTCGCCGCCCTCAAGGCCATTCTGGAGGGCAGCGTGGGGGGGCGTGCCGGCAACATCGCCGTCTACGCCACCAGCAACCGCCGCCACCTGATCAAGGAGACCCTCACCGACCGGGAGGGCGACGACATCCACGAGAGCGACACCCGCCAGGAGCTGATGAGCCTGTCCGCCCGGTTCGGGCTCACCATCACCTTCGGCAGTCCCGACCGGGACCGCTACCTCTATATTGTGAACCAGCTGGCGGAGCAGTACCACGTGGAGATGGACCCGAAACAGCTGGCAGTCCGCAGCGAGGCCTTCGCGGTCCGCGCCGGCGGCCGCAGCGCCCGGGTGGCCAAGCAGTTCGTCGAGCTGTGCAAGGCCGGCGTATTCAGCTGACGCGGCCAGACATTGACAAACAGATGAGAAAGGGGCAGTTTCCATGACAGCAGTCTATCTGGATCTGGCGGCGTACGCCTGTGCCACGACGTTTTCCCCCGGTCCCAACAACATCCTGCTGCTGAGCAGCACCAGCCGGTTCGGCTTCCGCAGGTGCCTGCCGCTGATCTTCGGGATCTGGGGCGGCCTGGTGACCATCATGCTGCTGTGCGGCTTCTGCTGCGCCTGGCTGGGCGAGCTGGTTCCCCAGATCGTCCCCATTGCCAAGTACGTGGGCGCGGCCTACATCCTCTATCTGGCCTACCGCACCTTCATGCGCAGCCCAGGCAGCAGCGACACGGACAAGGCCTCCAAGCCCCTGACCTGCGTCAACGGGTTCCTGCTCCAGTTCCTGAACGTGAAGATCCTGATGCTGGGCATCGCCGCCTACTCCGGCTACATCCTGCCCCATGGTTTCTCCGTTCCGGCAGTGCTGTGCTTCGCCCTCATCATGGCGGCCTGCGCCGGCACGGGGAACCTGATCTGGGCCACCCTGGGCCGGCTGATCCTGCCCCTGTACAACCGCTATTATAAGGTGGTCAACGTGGTGATGGCCCTGCTCCTGCTGTGGTGCGCCTGGAAGATCGTCTCCATCTGAGCCGCCGTCCCATAAGTTCCGCCCCGCCTGTCAGGCAGCACGATCTGCGCCTTGACGGGCGGGGCACTTTTTCCTATTTATATGAAGTAAGATGAAAAAGTTTTTTGCACTTCTCCTCGCGCTCGTGATGTCTCTGTCTCTGGTCGCCTGCGGCGGCAGTGATGACGCTGCCACCGACGACACCGCCACGGATGACACCACCACCGAGGAGAACGGCGGCGATGCCGCCACCACCAGCGATGTCAACATCTCTGTCGTGCTGAAGACCCTGTCCTCCGAGTACTGGGGCTATGTGGAGGCCGGCTGCAACGCCGCCGCTGAGGCTCTGGGCGTCAACGTCACCGTCGTGGGCCCCGGCGCTGAGAGCGAGATCGAGCAGCAGGTGTCCATGATCGAGCAGCAGATCGGTGCTGGCTGCGATGCCATCATCGTCGCTCCCAACGACGCCGGCGCCGCCCAGGGTGCCCTGGCCAGCGCCATCGGCAACATCCCCGTCCTGTCCGTCGATACCGATGTGGGGATCGAGGGTCAGACCACCTTCGTCGGCACCTCCAACGTGGACGCCGCGAAGGAAGGCGGCCTGTGGGCCGCTGAGCAGGCCGGTGAGGGCGCCAACGCCGTCATCATCTACGGCCAGGAGGGCGACAACACCTCCAACATGCGCCGCGAGGGCTATGAGGCCGCCTGCGAAGAGGCCGGCATCACCGTTCTGGACGCCCTGTCCGGCCAGAACACCACTGACGGCGCCACCAAGACCATGGAGGACCTGCTGAACGCCTATCCCGATCAGATCGACATCGTGCTCTGCCACAATGACGACACCGCCATCGGCGCCATGAACGCCTGCAAGTCCGCCGGCATCGACGACATGATCATCGTGGGCTTCGACGGCAACCAGTCCGCCGTGGACCTGATCCTGGCCGGCGAGATGGTGAAGGCCACCGTCGCCCAGCAGCCCTATGAGATGGGCTACCAGGCTGTCGAGGCCGCTGTGAAGGCCATCAACGGCGAGACCGTCGAGGAAGTCATCAACGCCCCCGTCACCGTTGTTACCGCTGAGAACGGCCAGGAGTACCTGGACAGCCTGGCCGCCATGCAGGGCTGATCCCGCCTGTGCGTCTCAGAGCTGAAATCTGAATGAACGGAATATGGCGGCAGAGCTCCTGCCGCCATATTCCCGTTCCGAACTTCCCCGCAGGCGGCGGGGACCGCTGAAATCAGGAAACAGAAACGAGGTAATCCCATGAGTGAGTACGTTGTCGAACTGAAGAACATTACCAAACGTTTTCCTGGTGTCGTCGCATTGAAAAATATGTCTATTGGCATCCGGCCGGGAGAGATCCACGGCCTGATCGGCGAGAATGGCGCCGGCAAGTCCACCTTGATCAAGGTGCTCACCGGCGTTCACACTCCTGAGGAGGGGGAAATCTATGTAGACGGTCAGAAGGTCGTCTTTCACAACCCCGTCCAATCCCGCGAGGCGGGCATCGCCTGCGTGTACCAGGAGCTGAACATTGTCAAGCAGCTGTCTGTCACAGATAACGTTTTCATGGGACGCGCCGTCAAAAAGAACGGCCTGTTGGACTATCCCCGGATGTACGAGGAGGCCAAGCAGGCCCTGACGACCCTGGGCCATCCCGAAATCGACGTCAAAATGGAATGCGGCAAGCTGGGCACCGGCCAGCAGCAGATGGTGGAGATCGCCAAGGCTGTGTCGCTGGACGCCAAGCTGATTATCATGGACGAGCCGACCTCCTCCCTGGGCAAGGAGGAGATCGAGCAGCTGATGACCACCGTGCGGGGCCTGAAGGCCAAGGGCGTGGCCATCCTGTTCGTCTCTCATAAATTGGAAGAGCTGTTCGAGCTCTGCGACCGGGTCACCGTCATGCGGGACGGCGAGCACATCGTCACCGAGGACATCGCCAACATGACGGAGGACTCCCTGATCAACGCCATGGTGGGCCGGACGCTGGACAACCTGTATCCCAAGGAGTTCGGCGTCAAGGGCGACGTGTGGCTGGAGGCCAAGAACCTCAACGAGGCCGGCGTCCTCCACGACGTCAGCTTCCAGGCCCACGCCGGCCAGATCACCGGCTTTGCCGGCCTGGTGGGTGCCGGCCGGACGGAGACCATGCGGGCCATCTTCGGCGCTGACAAGCTGGACAGCGGCGAGGTGTACATCAAGGGCCAGAAGGTCCATATCCGCTCCCCCAAGGACGCCATCAAGCACAAGATCGCCTTCCTGACCGAGGACCGCAAGGGCCAGGGCCTGGTGCTGTCCCTGGACGTGCGGACCAACCTGATCCTGGCCAACATGAAGGGCTTTTCCAACGGCCCCTTCCTGAACAAGGCCAAGATCGAGGAGGCCGGCCAGCGGGCAGTGGAGTCCCTGCGGATCAAGACCCCGTCTCTGGACGAGGTGACGGCCCAGCTCTCCGGCGGCAACCAGCAGAAGGTGGTTATCGGCAAGTGGGTCCACACCGACGCGGACATCTTCATTTTCGACGAACCCACCCGCGGCATCGACGTGGGTGCCAAGATCGAGGTCTACCATGTCATGAACGACTTGGTGAAGGCCGGCAAGTGTGTGATCATGGTCTCCTCCGAGCTTCCGGAGATCCTGGCCATGAGTGACCACGTGGTGGTCATGCGGGGCGGCCGGGTCATGGCCAATATCGACCGTGATACCCCGCACTTCAACTCTGAGGATATCATGAAAGCGGCCTGGGGAGGAGAGTTAGACTGATATGAAAAAGAAGAATTCTGCGAAGGAGCTTCTGCAAAAGCTCGGAACACTGATGGCTCTGGCCATTCTGGTGCTCATTTTCTGCATCATCATGCCGGATAAATTCCCGAAGATCGCCAACATCATGAACATCTTCAAGCAGGCGTCCATCAACTGCCTGATCGCCTCCGGTATGCTGTGCGCCCTGATCACCGCAGGCATTGACCTGTCCGTGGGCTCCAACTGCGTGCTGTGCACCTGCACCATCGGCGTTCTGGTCCAGAACTTCGGCATCACCAGCATGCCCATCCTGATCATCGCCGGCCTTGCCGTCAGCACCTTCGCCGGCTTCGTCAACGGCGTCCTGCTGACCCGCCTGGACCTGCCCCATCCCTTCGTGTCCACCATGGGCATGAAGAACGTGCTGTGGGGCCTTGCGCTGGTCATCACGGGCTCCAAGTCCATCGCCTTCACCAACACCGGCGTGGACAACCTGATGTGGATCGGCGGCGGCTCTCTGTTCACCACCTACGATGCCAACGGCAAGGTGAGCTTCCCCGGCATCCCCTTCAGCTTCATCCTGGTGCTGATCGTGTTCTGCATCTTCCACGTGTTCCTGACCCGGTCCGCTCTGGGCCGTCAGATCTACTGCGTGGGCGGCAACCCGGAGGCGGCCCGCCTGTCCGGCATCCCCTCCAAGAACGTGCTGACCTTCGTGTACTCCCTGTCCGGCTTTATGGCCGGCATGGCAGGCGTGGTGTCCGTGGGCCGTCTGGCCTCCGCCAACGGCAACGCCGGCTCCACCTATGACAACGACGCCATCGCGGCCTGCATCGTGGGCGGCGCCTCCTTCACCGGCGGCAAGGGCACCATCTGGGGCACCCTGATCGGCGCCCTGCTGATGGCAGTCATCCGCAACGGCCTGAACCTGATGGGCGCCTCCAACGACATCCAGTACATCGTCATCGGCGCGGTCATCATCCTGGCGGTCACCATCGACGTGTTCCGCAACAAGGCTGAGGCCAAGGCCCGCAAGATGGCCGCTCAGTAAGCGGTTTTCCAGCAGAGCAAGCGGCAGAGGCAGACGCCTCTGCCGCTTTTTTGCGGCTTTGTCCCTTCGGCGTGACAATCCCTGGCAGATATGCTATGATAGAGGTCCGGCGGCAGACGCCGCCGGAGTATCCTGAAGGAGCGAGGTGTCCCCATGAACCAAAGAGAGCTGGGCGAACTGCGCCGCCGGTTCCGGCCGGAGAGGAGCGCCATCAGCCGGGTCTACGGCTGCTATGTGAACAGCAGCCGCGAGATCATCGCCTACATCGACCAATCCCTGGGCATGACCACCCAGGAGGAGACGGAAAAATACCTGGGCCTGCTGAAAAAGGCCCTCTCCGGCACCCTGGGCCGGAATCTCATTGACATCGTATTCTCCACCCAGCAGGTGGCGGACAGCGAGGAGCACCGGCTCCTCTCCGCCCTGCGGAACTCCGAGCTGAAGGACGCGGAGGCCCGGGAGGCCTTTTACCAGCGGGTCATCCAGTCCCTGGACATGGGGGAGAACAACTACCTGATCCTGCTGGCTGCCGACGCCTACGACGTGCCCCACCGGGGCAAGGACGGCGAGGTGGACCGGGACGCCGGCGAGGAGGTGTTCCGCTACTTCGTCTGCAGCATCTGCCCGGTGAAGGACGGGACGCCGGAGCTGGGGTACTTCCACGGGGAGAACGAATTCCACATCTCTCTGGAGAAGCAGATCGTGGGCCAGCCGGAGCTGGGCTTCCTGTTCCCGGCCTTTGACGACCGGACGGCCAATCTCTACAACGCCCTGTTTTACAGCCGGAAGCCGGATGCCCTCCACCAGGAGTTCATCGACGCGGTGTTCCACACGGAGCCGCCTATGTCCGCCGCCGAGCAGCGGGAGACCTTCCAGTCCGCCCTGTGCGGCGCCCTGGAGGAGGATTGCAGCATGGAGGTGGTCCAGTCCGTCCACGACTACCTCCGCCAGCGGATCCAGGAGCACAAGGACAGCCGGGACCCGGAACCTCTGGCGGTCACCGCCGGTGAGGTCAGCGGCGTGCTGCGGAACTGCGGCGTGCCGGAGGCGCGGGTGGAGGCCTTCCAGGCCGCCTGCGGCGAGTCCTTCGGAGAGGGGGCCCTGGCCCCGGCCAACCTCATCGACGCCAAGCACTTCGCTGTCAAGACCGCCGACGCCACCATCCAGGTAGACCCGGAGCGGAGCTATCTGGTGGAGGCCCGGATCATCGACGGCCGCCGCTATCTGCTGGTGCCGGCGGACGAAAACGTGGAGGTCAACGGCCTTGGGGTGCGGATCGCCGCCCAGGCCGGCGGCCAGACGGCAGAAGGGAGTGTCTGATATGCTGAAACGGCTTTTGATCGACGCCGACACCGGCATCGACGACTCCATCGCCATCCTGTTTGCCCTGAAGCGGCCGGACGTCCGGGTAATGGGCATCACCACCGGCTTCGGCAACACCACGGCCCGGCAGGCGGCGGAGAACTCCCTGCGGCTGATCCAGCTGGCAAAGCCCGGCTATGAGGTGCCGGTGGCCGTGGGGGCCACCGAACCCCTGAACGGCGATTGGAAGGGACCGGACCCTCACATCCACGGGCCCAACGGCATCGGCGGCGTGGAGCTGCCCCCCTCCCCCCAGCGGCCCCTGGAGGATCCGGCCTGGGAGTTCCTCGTCCGGATGGCCAGGGCGTATCCCGGGGAGCTGACTCTGGTGACCCTGGCCCGGATGACCAATCTGGCCAAGGCCCTGGAGCTGGAGCCGAACCTGCCCCGCCTGCTGCGGCGGGTGGTGTCCATGGGAGGCACCTTCCACGCCCCAGGCAACGTCTCTCCGGTGGCGGAGGCCAACTTCGCCGGGGACCCGGAGGCAGCGGACCGGGTGTTCCGGGCGGGCTTTGACCTGACCATGGTGGGGCTGGACGTGACCCAGAAGGTGCGGCTGACCACGGACCACGTGAAAATCCTGGACCAATATGTTGCCCCGGAGAACCGCCCCATCACGGAGTACCTGAAGCAGGCCCTGCCCTTCTACTTCCGGTTCAACCGGCTGCAGAACAACTGCCTGGACCACTGTCCGGTCCACGACCCCCTGGCCATGCTGGCGGCGGTGGATCCCAGCGTGGTGACGGTGCGGACCATCCCCGCCCGGATCGAGTGCGGCGGCACCTTCTGCCGGGGCATGGTGGTGGCGGACCTGCGGGAGCACCCCATCGAGGCACCCGGCGTCTCCATCTGCGTGGATGTGGACAGCCGCCGGGCCCTGGAGGAGCTGCTCACCACCTTTATGGCGTGAGGAGGTCGCAAGATGCGGATCTTGAATTTCGGCTCTTTGAACATCGACTACGTCTACCAGGTGGACCACTTCGTCCAGCCGGGGGAGACTATGAGCGCCCAGTCCCTGCGGATCCAGTGCGGCGGCAAGGGGCTGAACCAGTCGGTGGCCCTGGCCCGGGCCGGGGTGGAGACCTGGCACGCGGGGCTCATCGGCCCGGAGGGCCGCTTCCTGAAAGAGACGCTGGACCAGGCCGGCGTCCACACCCGGTTCGTGGAGGAGCGGGAGGGCAGCACCGGCCACGCCATCATCCAGGTGACACCGGACGGGCAGAACAGCATCCTGCTCCACGACGGGGCCAACGGCCGGGTGACGCCGGACTTCGTGGCGGCGGTGCTGGCCCACTTCGGCCCAGGAGACGCACTGCTGCTGCAAAATGAGACCAGCGCCACAGCGGACATCATTCAGGAAGCCGTCCGCCGGGGCCTGCGGGTGGCCATGAACGCGGCCCCTGCCGACGAAAAGCTGGCGGGTCTGCCTCTGGAATACCTCACCTGGCTGCTGGTAAACGAGGTGGAGGGGGCCTTCCTGGCGGGGACAGAGGACCCGGCGGCTATTCTGGACACCCTGACGGCCCGGTATCCGGAGACCACCGTGGTTTTGACCCTGGGGAGCCAGGGCTCTGCCGCGGCCCGGGGAGGGCAGCGGGTCCGGGTCCCGGCCCGGCAGGTATCGGTGGTGGACACCACCGGGGCCGGCGACACGTTCACCGGCTACTTCCTGCGCCGGGCCCTGGAGGGCGGCTCCCTGGAGGATGCCCTGGCTCTGGCCACGGCGGCCAGCGCCCTGGCGGTGTCCCGTCCCGGCGCGGCAGCCTCTGTGCCGGACTACGAAGAAGTCCTCAGCACATGCTGAACTCTATAAAATAGGAGAACAGGTCCCGGGCTGTGCCCGGGACCTGTTCTTTGATGAGTAGAGCCGCCCTCACCCCCGCCGCCGGGCGGCGGCGGAGCCCAGGCGGAGTTCCGTCCGGTACTTGGCCACGGTCCGGCGGGCGATCTGGATGCCCTGCTGCCCCAGCAGCTCCGCCAGCTTCTGGTCGCTGAGGGGATGGCGGGGATCCTCCTGCCGGATCAGCTCCAGCAGCCGCAGCTTCACCGTCTGCTGGGAGGGCCCCCGCTCCCCCAGTGCCCGGCTGAAGAAGTACCGGAGGGGATACGTCCCCTGGCGGCACTGTAGGTACTTCTCCCGGGTGGCCCGGGAGATGGTGGAGGGGTGGAGCCCCAGCCGCTCCGCCAAAGCCACCATGGTCATGGGGGCCAGCTCTGTGGACTGGCCGGAGAAAAAGGCATACTGGGCCTCCAGAATGGCCTCGGCGCACTGGCGGAGGGTGCTGCCCCGCCGCTCCAGGCTGTTCAGCAGCCACTTGGCCTGCTGCATCTTCTGCTGGAGATAGGCCCGGGTCTCCGGCTCGTCGGACTCCTTCAGCAGCCGGACGTAATACTGGCTGATGGACACCCGGGGCAGGTAGTAGTCGTTCAGGATCACCTGGAGCCTTCCGTCCAGCTCCGCGATGAACAGATCCGGCCGCACATACTGGGCGGGCTCCGCCGGCTGGAAGGACCGGCCCGGGCAGGGATCCAGGGCGGCGATCCGCCTCTCCGCCGCCCGGACCTCCTCCACGGTGGTGCGGAGCTCCCGGGCGATGAGGCCGTAGTGCTTCTTCCCCAGGTCCGGCAGGAACCGCCGGACGATCTCCATGTCCAGGGGGGAGGCGTCCTCCCGGCGGGCCAGCTGCAGCAGCAGGCACTCCGACAGGGACCGGGCCCCCACTCCGGCGGGGTCCAGGCTCTGGAGGGTCTCCAGGGCCTGCTGGATCAGGGGCTGGGGGATCTTCAGATCCGCCACGCCGTCCAGGTCCTCCTGACTCAGACGGCCCTCCTCGTCCACCAGCTCCGCCAGATACCGGCACAGGGCCAGCAGGGGCTTGGGCAGCCGCCGGCGCTCCAGCTGGTCACAGAGGAAGGCGGAGAGGCTCTCCGTCTCCCGGTCGGCGGCGCCCCGGTCCGGCATGGCGCCGCGGCCGTCCTCCGGCAGTCCGCCGTTGATCCAGTGGACCTTCTGCCGCAGCTCCTCATAGGCCCTGTGGAGGGCGGAGAGGTCCGTCTGCTCCACCAGCGGGTTCTCCTCGCTGACCTGGTTCAGGTACTCCAGGAGCTCCTGGGAGTTCATCTGCAGCAGCTCCATAGACTGCAGCAGCTGCGGCGTCAGCTTCAGCTCCTGCCGCAGTTCCGTACTGAGGTGAATGAGACTCATCCGTCACCGCCTCCTCTCAGGACCGGGTGGTCACGTATTTGGCCACCTTCCGGGCCGCGGTGGCCTGGGAGATCCCCAGGTCCTTGGCCACCGCCACGGTGGTGCCGCACCGCTGATAGGACTCCCGGATGATCTGGGCCTCGTAGGCGTCCATCCGCTCCGCCAAGGTGCCGCCGGGCAGCAGCTCCGCCGGGGCGGACGGGGCGGCGGTGTACTCCAGGGGCAGGGCCGCGATGTCCAGAATGGGGTCCTGGGCTGTGATCACCAGCCGCTCCATCAGGTTTTCCAGCTGGCGGACGTTGCCGGGCCAGTCGTACTGCTCCAGAAAGGCCAGGAACCGGGGGCTGCAGGTGAGGGACTTGTTGTACTCCCCGCAGAACCGGGCCAGAAACTGGTGGGCCATGGGGACGATGTCCTCCTTCCGCTGCCGCAGGGGCGGGATGTGGATGCGGATGACGTTCAGCCGGTAGAAGAGGTCGGACCGGAACAGCCCCCGCTGCACCGCGTCCTCCAGATTGCGGTTGGTGGCCACGATCAGCCGGAAGTCCAGCTCGATCTTCTGGGTGCCGGAGAGGCGCTCGATGGTCTTTTCCTGGATCAGCTGCAGCAGCTTGGACTGGATGTGGGCCGGCAGTTCACCGATCTCATCCAGAAACAGCGTGCCGTGGTTGGCCAGCTCGATCTTGCCGATCTTGCCGGAGGAGGAGGCCCCGGTGAAGGCGCCCTTCTCATAGCCGAACAGCTCCGACTCGATGAGGTTCTCATGGAGGACGGCGCAGTTGACCTCGATGAAGGGGCCGTTCGCCCGGTTGCTCATCTTGTGGATGGCCTTGGCGATGGCGCTCTTGCCCACGCCGGTCTCCCCGGTGATGAGGATGTTGGCCCGGGTGTTGGCAGTGTTCTGCATCAGTGTCCACAGCCGCTGCATGGGGGCGCTTTTGAACAGCAGATTGGTGGAGGTGGCCCGGGTCCGCAGCTCCGCGATCTCCTGGGAGTACTGCTGGAGGGAGTCCTGCATCCGGCGGTAGTTCCGCTGGATGGAGTTGATCTGCTCCATGGAGACCGTGTTGAAGCAGACGGCGTACTTCAGCTCCCCGCCCGCGTCAAACAGCGGGATCCCCACGGTCATGACGTTCTTGTGGGTGTGGTTGATGGTCTGGGTGGCGCTGATCTTTTTCTTCTGCCGGATGACCTCCGCGGTGATGCAGGGGGTGAAGGTGCCGTCCGCCTCCAGGTCAAAGGCGGACTTGCCCACGATGGAGTTGTGGGCAAAGCCGAAGTTCTTCTCATAAGTCTCACTGACCCGCAGGATGATGCCGTTCCCGTCGGAGACCATCATGTCGTCCGCCAGCACCAGATTGTTCTCCGGATTCAGAATTTCCAGCAGGCCCTCCAGGTTGATGCCCTCGTCGTGAAAAGCCGAAAAAGATGGAATTGCCATGCGTCCTCCCCCTCTGTGCGGACCGTGCCGCCAGCGTTTTCTATTCAAAAGTGAGTATACCATATTCACAAATGAATAAAAAGAGGCCTGCAAGGATTTTCAAGTCGTGAAATTCCACGAAAATTTCAGAGAGAACCTGCCAGTTTCCATAAAAGCACCACCGCAGACCCCGGAAATGCCTGGAAATCCAGCTATTCAAATTTGAATAGGCCATGGGCATTCCGCCCCATTTCGGGGGAAAAATCCGCCGGTTTTTCCGGTTTTCTTTGGCATCCTATACAAAAACGGAGGTGCGAACTGTGAGAATTGCCTCTGGAAAGATGGCACAATTTTTGCTATAAATAAACTGTTGGACAACGACTCTCCAACGATTGCTGAGCGACTATGATTAAGGAGGACATTCGATCATGTACCAGACCATTCGTTATGAGAAGAAAGACGGCATCGGCATTGCCACCATCAACCGCCCCGAGGCGCTGAACGCCCTGAATTCCACCGTGGTCTCCGAGCTGGAGCAGGTGATCTCCGAGGTGGAGAAGGACGCGGAGCTGGGCGCCTTCATCATCACCGGCGAGGGCCGCTCCTTCGTGGCCGGCGCCGACATCGGCGAGCAGTACCCCATGGACGTGGCCGCGGGCCGCAAGTGGGGCCAGCGGGGCAGCGCCCTGATGCGCCGGATCGAGAAGCTGGAGATCCCCACCATCGCGGCGGTGAACGGCTTCGCTCTGGGCGGTGGCTGTGAGCTGGCCATGTCCTGCGACATCATCCTGGCCGCCGGCCCCAACGCCGAGGGCAAGGGCGGCGCCAAGTTCGGTCAGCCCGAGGTGGGCCTGGGCATCACCCCCGGCTTCTCCGGCACCCAGCGTCTGCCCCGCCGCGTGGGCATCGCCAAGGCCAAGGAGCTGATCTTCTCCGGCAAGACCATCGGCGCCCAGGAGGCCAAGGCCATCGGTCTGGTGAATGAGGTCTATCCCCCGGAGCAGCTGATCGACAAGGCCGTGGAGATGGCCAGGTCCTTCACCGCCAACGCCCCCATCGCCGTGAAGTACGCCAAGGCCTGCATCGACCGCGGTATGCAGATGGACATTGACGACGGCATCGCCGTGGAGAACGAGCTGTTCGCCATGTGCTTTGCCACCGAGGACCAGAAGGAGGGCATGGGCGCCTTCCTGGAGAAGCGCAAGGAGAAGCACTTCAAGAACAAGTGAGCCCGGCGGGATGCCGTTCAATCTATTACATCTTATAAAGAGGGAAGTCAGGCATGAAAAAAGTTCGCGTGCTTACCGCCGAGGAGGCGGCGCTGCTGGTCAAGGACGGCGACACCATCGCCACCGGCGGCTTTGTGAGCTGCGCCTGTCCGGAGGCGCTGTCCAAGGCACTGGAAAAGCGGTTCCTGGAGACCGGACACCCCAAGGATCTGACGCTGTTCTTCGCCGCCGGTCAGGGCCACCGGGACGGCACCGGCGGAGACCACTACGGCCACGAGGGCATGGTGAAGCGGGTCATCGGCGGCCACTGGGACCGGGCCCCCAAGCTGGGCGACCTGGCCCTGGCCAACAAGATCGAGGCCTATAACCTGCCCCAGGGCGTCATCTCCCACATGTACCGGGACATCGCCGCCCACAACATCGGCACCATCACCACCGTGGGCCTGTACACCTTTGCCGACCCCCGCAACGGCGGCGGCAAGCTGAACGACTGCACCACGGAGGACCTGGTGAAGGTCATCAACATCGAGGGCAAGGAGCTGCTGCTGTACAAGGCCTTCCCCATCAATGTGGTGTTCCTGCGGGCCAGCTACGCCGATGAGTACGGCAACTGCACCGTCCACCGGGAGATCGGCCCCATCGACGTCACCGCCATGGCCCAGGCCTGCAAGAACTCCGGCGGCAAGGTCATCGTGCAGGTGGAAAAAATTGTCCAGGGCGGCAGCCTGGACCCGAAACTGGTGGCAATTCCCGGTATCTATGTGGACTCCATTGTGGTAGGATCCATTGAGGACAACGAGCAGTGCCTGGGGATGCCCTATGACGGCAGCCTCACCGGCGAGTTCCGCATCCCCGTGGACGCCATTCCGCCCATCCCGCTGGACGCCAAGAAGATCATCGCCCGCCGGGCGGCCATGGAGCTGCCGGAGGACGCCATCGTCAACCTGGGCACCGGCGCGCCGGAAAAAATCGCCAATGTGGCGGCGGAGGAGGGCATCTCCGACAAGATGACCCTGACTGTGGAGGCCGGCTCCATCGCCGGCGTGCCCATGGGCGGCACCCAGTTCGGCGCCGCGGCCAACTCCATGGCCATCCTGCCCCACAACGTCCAGTTCGACTTCTATCAGGGCGGCGGCCTGGACGTGGCCTTCCTGGGCCTGGCGGAGACGGCCCCCAACGGCGACCTGAACGTGTCCAAGTTCGGCACCCGTCTGGCCGGCGCCGGCGGCTTCATCGACATCACCCAGAATGCCAAGAAGGTGGTCTACTGCGGCACCTTCACCGCTAAGGGCCTGAAGACCGAGTGCCGGGACGGCAAGCTGGTGATCACCCAGGAGGGCGCCAAGAAGAAGTTCGTCAACCAGGTGGAGCACATCACCTTCTCCGGCAAGTACGCCGTGCAGGTGAAGCAGCCCGTCCTGTACATCACCGAGCGGGCCGTGTTCGAGCTGCGGCCCGAGGGCGTGACCCTGATCGAGATCGCCCCCGGCATCGACCTCCAGACCCAGGTGCTGGATCAGATGGAGTTCATGCCGAAGATCGCCGAGGACCTGAAGCTCATGGATGAGCGCATCTTCAAGGATGAGCTGATGGGATTGGCGTGAGTCCAAGGGGGACTCTGTCCCCCTTAGACGCTCCGCCGCGCCGTTGACGCGGCTCCGCTGAACCCCCTCACGTTCACACCGTGAACGTGCCGCGCCCAGTGGCGCGGGCAGAGGCGTTCCGGGCAGGCGAAGCCCGCCCGGAACACATTGAAATGTAAAAGACCCCCATTTTTCTGAGGAGGAAAAAAGCTATGATGACTGCACAGGAGTATGTTGAGAGCCTGCGCAAGCTGAACACCCGGGTGTACATGTTCGGGGAGAAGATCGAGAACTGGGTGGATCACCCCATGATCCGTCCCTCCATCAACTGCGTGGCCATGACCTATGCCCTGGCCCAGGATCCCCAGTACGCGGACTTGATGACCGTGAAGTCCAGCCTGACCGGCCACACCATCAACCGCTTCACCCACCTGCATCAGTCCACCGAGGACCTGATCAACAAGGTGAAGATGCAGCGCCTGCTGGGCCAGAAGACCGCTTCCTGCTTCCAGCGCTGCGTGGGCATGGACGCCTTCAATGCCGTGTTCTCCACCACCTATGAGATCGACGAGAAGTACGGCACCCACTACCACGAGAACTTCAAGAAGTTCCTGACCTTCGTCCAGGACAACGACCTGACCGTGGACGGCGCCATGACCGACCCCAAGGGCGACCGGTCCAAGGCCCCCAGCCAGCAGGCTGACCCGGACATGTACGTCCACGTGGTGGAGCGCCGCCCGGACGGCATCGTGGTCTGCGGCGCCAAGTGCCACCAGACCGGCTCCATCAACTCCCACTGGCACATCTTCATGCCCACCATCTCCATGGGCGAGGCGGACAAGGACTGGGCGGTCTCCTTCGCCTGCCCCACCGACGCCGAGGGCATGTACATGATCTACGGCCGGCAGTCCTGCGACACCCGGAAGCTGGAGGAGGACGCCAGCATCGACGTGGGCAACCCCAAGTTCGGCGGCCAGGAGGCCCTGGTGGTCCTGGACCACGTGTTCATCCCCAACGAGTACATCTTCCTGAACGGCGAGTATGAGTTCGCCGGCATGATGGTGGAGCGCTTCGCCGGCTATCATCGCCAGTCCTACGGCGGCTGCAAGGTGGGCGTGGGCGACACCCTGATCGGCGCCGCTGCCTTGGCCGCCGAGTACAACGGCGTGGAGAAGGCCTCCGCCGTGAAGGACAAGCTGATCGAGATGATCCACCTGAACGAGACCCTGTACTGCTGCGGCATCGCCTGCTCCTCTCAGGGCTTCAAGACCAAGGCGGGCAACTATCAGATCGACCTGCTGCTGGCCAACGTCTGCAAGCAGAACGTCACCCGCTTCCCCTATGAGATCGTCCGCCTGGCCGAGGACATCGCCGGCGGCCTGGTGGTAACCATGCCCTCCCAGAAGGACTTCCACTCCGACACGGTGGTGGGCCGGAACGGCGAGACCATCGGCGACATCTGCAACAAGTTCTTCGCCACCCGGGAGGGTGTCAGCACCGAGGACCGGCAGCGGATCCTGCGGTTCATCGAGAACCTGTGCCTGGGCGCTGCGGCCGTTGGCTACCGCACTGAGTCCATGCACGGCGCCGGCTCTCCCCAGGCCCAGCGCATCATGATCGCCCGCCAGGGCAACCTCCAGGCCAAGAAGCAGATGGCCAAGGAGATCGCGGGCATTCAGGACTAAGGTCCACCGTTGCGGCATTGCGATCCCCGGCCCCTGACGGGGCCGCCGATCGCGCCGCTGCCTCGAAACCGGCTCGCTTGCTCCGCCGCCGGCGGCGCTTCGCCGGTTTCCCCCTCACGTTCGCACAGCGAACGTGTCGCTGCGGCGGGCAGCGGTGTTTTGCCCGAAGTGAATTCGTGCAAAACATATTTTAAAAGCAAGCCTGCCGATACATTTCATACATCGTTGCGTTTTCCAAATTTATATATAAGGAGAAGACATCATGGATTTCAATCTCAGCCGTGAGCACCAGCTGGTCCGGAAGATGATGGCGGAATTCACCGAGAACGAAGTGAAGCCCATCGCTGCCGAGACCGACAAAACCAGCCAGTATCCCCGGGAGAACATCGAGAAGCTGTTCGACCTGGGCGTGATGGGTATGTGCGTCCCCAAGGAGTACGGCGGCGCCGGCGCCGATCCCCTGGCCAGCGCCATCTGCATCGAGGAGCTCAGCAAGCAGTGCGCCTCCACCGGCGACATCGTGGCCACCCACAACGGCCTGTGCTGCGACCCCATCATCACCCACGGCACTGAGGCCCAGAAGGCCAAGTACCTGCCCATGCTGACCACCGGCCACAAGGTGGGTGCCTTCTGCCTGACCGAGTCCGACGCCGGTTCCGACGCCGCCAAGGGCCAGACTGAGGCCAAGCTGGAGGGCGACCACTACGTCCTCAACGGCTCCAAGATCTTCATCACCAACGGCTATGTGGCCGATGTGTTCGTGGTCTTTGCCATGACCGACAAGTCCAAGGGCACCCGCGGCATCTCCGCCTTCATCGTGGAGAGCAGCTTCCCCGGCTTCTCCGTGGGCAAGCACGAGGAGAAGATGGGCCTGCACGGCTCCCCCACCGCCGAGATCGTGTTCACCGACTGCATCGTTCCCAAGGAGAACCTGCTGGGCCAGGAGGGCAAGGGCTTCAAGATCGCCATGCAGACCCTGGACGGCGGCCGGATCGGCATCGCTGCCCAGTCCCTGGGCATCGCCGAGGGTGCCATGGAAGAGGCCATGGCCTACACCAAGGGCCGTGTCCAGTTCGGCAAGCCCATCAGCAAGTTCCAGAACACCCAGTTCACCTTCGCCGATATGTACATGGGCTGCGAGGCCGGCCGTCTGCTGACCTATCAGGCCGCCATGCTGAAGGGCGAGGGCAAGCGCTTCACCAAGGAGGCCGCCATGGCCAAGCTGTTCTGCTCTGAGCACGCCATGAAGACCACCACCAAGGCGCTGCAGATGTTCGGCGGCTACGGCTACACCAAGGACTATCCCCTGGAGCGCATGATGCGCGACGCCAAGATCACCGAGATCTACGAGGGCACCTCCGAGATCCAGCGCGTGGTCATCTCCGGCAATATCGGCCTGTAAGAGGAGGAAGAACGAATTATGAAGATCATTGTTTGCCTGAAGCAGGTTCCCGACACCTCCGGCAAGGTGGCAGTGAACCCGGACGGTACGCTGAACCGTGCGTCCATGCAGACCATCACCAACCCCGACGACATGAATGCCCTGGAGGCCGCCCTGAAGCTGAAGGACGCCACCGGCTGCAAGGTCATCGTGGTGTCCATGGGCCCCGCCCCCGCCGCCGGTATGCTGCGTGAGGCCATGGCCATGGGCGCTGACGAGGGCATCCTGGTGTCCGCCCGTGAGTTCGGCGGCTCCGATACCTACGCCACCTCCCAGATCCTGGCTGCCGCCATCTCCACCATCGGCGTGGAGGACGACGACATCGTCATGTGCGGCCGGCAGGCCATCGACGGCGACACCGCCCAGGTGGGCCCCCAGATCGCCGAGAAGCTGCACCTGCCCCAGGTGACCTATGCCGCCGACATCCAGAAGGACGGCGACACCCTCACCGTCAAGCGGAT
>DWYU01000115.1 GCA_019118505.1 Candidatus Oscillibacter excrementavium | reverse complement strand
GATACTATTTTGATACTAAGAAAGCGTACTGCCTCAAATAAGCAGGCAAAACATTAACATATTTGCGAATGTTTTGCCTGCAAAATCACCCTAAATACGCTCCCATATATCTGAATTTGCCGAGTGGGAATGATCTCCCAATATCCGCGCTCCATTCCCTGAAGGACGGAACAAGCCCCCTGGCCGCTGGGCCAGGGGGCTTTGTCTCACTCCTCGATGCTGATGGCGCTGACGGGGCAGCCGTCCCGGGCCTCCTGGGCCGCCTCCAGCTGGCCCTCCGGAATGCCGCTGCCGTGGGCCACGCCGTCATCTCCCATGTGGAAGACCTCCGGGCAGGTGCCCGCGCACAGGCCGCAGCCGATGCAATTTTCATTCACTGTTGCGTTCATATGAATCACTCCTGTTTAATCCAGAATATTTCCATCCCGGCCCAGTGTCACCACCTGCCAGGGGATGAACTTGCCACTCTGCCGCAGAGCCGTCTCCGCCGCCCGCTGGATGCCGCCGCAGCAGGGGACGTCCATCCGGACAACGGTCAGTTCCCGGATGTCGTTGCGGCGAAGGATCTCTGTCAGCTTCTCCGAATAGTCCCCCTCGTCCAGCTTGGGGCAGCCGATCAGGGTGATGCGGTTGCGCATGAACCGCTGGTGGAAATCCAGGCGTGCATAGGCGGTGCAGTCCGCCGCGATCAGCAGCTTGGCGCCGTTGAACCAGGGGGCCTCCACCGGCACCAGCTTGATCTGCACCGGCCACTGGGCCAGATGGGACACCGTGCCGTCTGACGCAGCCGCGGGCGCGGCGGGGGATGCCGCCGGGCGGAGCGCCTGGGCCATGCTGCCGGGGCAGCCGCCGGAGGGCGGCACCTGCCGGGGGGCGGTGCCCTTCAGGGCTTCCGCCTTTTTGGCCAGGACAGCGGCCTCGTCATAGGCCGCCGCCTCCCGCTCCACAAACCGGATGGCGCCGGTGGGACAGGTGGGCAGGCAGTCTCCCAGGCCGTCGCAGTAATCGTCCCGCAGGAGGACCGCCTTGCCGTCCGCCATGCCGATGGCGCCCTCGTGGCAGGCCGCGGCGCAGGCGCCGCAGCCGTTGCACTTCTCCCGGTCGATTTCAATGATCCTTCTTACCATAGTGTTTCTCCTCTGCTGGATATTCAAACATTTTTCTTGTCTTTCTGCGGATAGTATCCTACAATAGAAGCGAAAAGTATGTTGTTGCTACAACGTTTTTCAGAAATCTTCGGGAAAACTCCCCGCCTTCTGCGCAAAACCAGCTCCGCTTGTCCGGGCTTTGGAGCAGAGCCATAAAGGAGGTGCGTCCCCTTGCTGACGCGAACCCCGGATTACTACCAATCCTTCCGCTGCCTGGCGGGGGCCTGTCCCCACAGCTGCTGCATCGGCTGGGAGGTCTGTATCGATCCCGTCACCGCCCGCCGGTATCTCTCTCAGCCCGGCCCGCTGGGAAACCGGCTCCGGGCCGCCCTCCAGGCGGATGAGGACGGGGACTTCTGCTTCCCCCTCCGCGGCGGCCGGTGCCCCTTTTTGGACCGGGACAACCTGTGCGAAATCCACCGGACGCTGGGCGAGGCCGCCACCAGCGACACCTGCCGGTCCCATCCCCGCTTCATCGAGGAGTACGGGCCCTTCCGGGAGATCAGCCTGGCGGCCTCCTGTCCTGCGGCCTGCCACCTGCTGCTGGGCAGCCGGGCAACTCTGACCTTCCCGGCAGCCGAGACGCCGGGAGAGGCGGAGCCGGGCGATCCCTGGCTGGAGCCGCTGCTGGCGATGCGCACCCGCATGATGGAACTGCTGCAAGACCGCTCCCGCCCCTTGAAGCAGCGGCTGTCCCTCCTGCTGTCCCTGGCGGCGGAGGCCCAGGACCTGCTGGATGAGGACCGGGCGGAGGACCTGGGACCCCTGGCCGCCTCCTGGCAGCCCCAGCCCTTCTCCCCTGTTGGCCCCGGGCTGTTTCCGGCCGCGCTTCAGCTTCTGGAGATGCTGGAGATCCTGGAGCCCGACTGGCCGGCTCTGCTGCGCGCCGGAGCCCAGGCTGCCCCGCTCCCGGCGGACGAAGCCCTGCTGGAGCGGATCACCGCGTACTTCCTGTTCCGCTACGGCCTCAAGGCGGTCAACGATGGGGATCTGCTGTCCTGGGTGGAGCTGTGTGTATTCGCCGGATTGACGGTGGAGCGGCTGGCGGCCGTCTGCGGCCTGTCGGAGGCCCTGATCCGCTTCAGCCGGGAGATCGAGCACGATCAGGAGAACCTGGAGGCCCTGCGGGACGCCTTTTGGCGGGAGCCCGCCCTCTCCCTGCCCCACTTTCAGGCGGAGCTGCTCCGCTGATCTGGTCTTTTGTGCGAATCGCTCTTCCCTTCCGCCGGAATTTGTGGAAATCGTAAAATCTGCATAAACGAGATTGACAATCCGGCGGAATTATTGTACATTATAGTCACAGGAAAGGAGTGAGTCCCATGGGCTAGCAAGCTCAGAGATTCCCAACTATCCGCGCACCGTTCGGAACCGAGGAATTCCTCAAGTCGCGAAACTCCGGAAGAACCCAAAGACGAAACACACCTCACGATGATGAGCCACACGAGAATCGAGTTTTGGTAGCAACCAGAGCAGACGTCTGCGTGTACCGATGTTTTATGGATTGGCAAACCCCTGAGTTCCCAGTTGACCCCAGCAACCGAACGGTATCTCAAGAAAGCAAGAGGTAACGCATATTGGAAACTCCGATCCAGAAGTAGGCCCCCCGTTCGTCGTTGGAGCGAGCGGGGGGTTGTGCTGTATCTGGGACCTGCGCCTTCCGCGCGGGCTTCTTTTTTGCCAGATTCGTGATGCGTTTTTGTAGGAAAAGCCCCCGGGTCAGATGGCCCGGGGGCTTTTGCGGGAGTTTTCCCGTACAGCAGCCTTACTTGTGGTCCACAGAGGACATATAGCGGATCAGCTCCACCATCTTGTTGGCGTAGCCGCACTCGTTGTCGTACCAGGAGACCACCTTCACAAAGGTGTCGGTCAGGGACAGGCCGGCCTTCTTGTCGAAGATGGAGGTGCGGGTGTCGCCCAGGAAGTCGCTGGAGACCACGTCCTCGTCGGTGTAGCCCAGCACGCCCTTCAGCTCGCCCTCGCTGGCCTCCTTCATGGCGGCGCAGATGTCCTCATAGGAGGCGGGCTTCGCCAGCTTGGCGGTCAGGTCCACCACGGACACGTCCAGGGTGGGGACCCGCATGGAGATGCCGGTCAGCTTGCCGTTCAGCTCCGGGATGACCTTGCCCACGGCCTTGGCGGCGCCGGTGGAGGAGGGGATGATGTTGCCGGTGGCGGCACGGCCGCCCCGCCAGTCCTTCAGGGAAGCGCCGTCCAGCAGCTTCTGAGTGGGGGTGACGGAGTGGACGGTGGTCATCAGACCCTCCACAATGCCGAACTTGTCGTTCAGGACCTTGGCGATGGGAGCCAGGCAGTTGGTGGTGCAGGAGGCATTGGACACGAAGGTCATGTCGGAGGTGTACTTGTTGTTGTTGACGCCCATGACGAACATGGGGGTGTCGTCCTTGGAGGGAGCGCCCATGATGACGTGCTTGGCGCCGGCATCGATGTGGCCCTGGCACAGGTCCTTGGACAGGTGCTTGCCGGTGCACTCGCAGATATACTCCGCGCCCACGCTGGCCCAGGGAATGTCCTTCACCTCCATGGCGGTGAACACGGGGTACTTCTTGCCGTTGACGACCAGGGCGCCGTCCTCGGAGGAGACCTCGCCGGGGAACTTGCCGTGTACGCTGTCATACTTCAGCATATACGCCATATACTCCGGGTTCATGAAGGGATCGTTCAGGCCGACGACCTCTACATCGTCGTGGGTCAACGCGGCGCGAAAGACGAGGCGGCCAATGCGGCCGAAGCCATTGATGCCGATTTTGGTTTTCATATCGGAAAGACTCCTTTCACAGATCTGACGCACCGGCGGCGCGTCGTCAAAACGTTTGCGCAAACGTTTTTCTCATAATTGCAAGAGTATATTATCACATGGTCCACCTTTTTGCAATTGTCAATTCAGATAACATTTTCCCCGGCAGGTTGTGGATAATCCATAAGAAAAATGGCATTTTTCACAATTTTCAGGGGGAACAAGGGGAAAAGGGTCTTGACGCGGCGCAAAAGCTGTCCTATACTGAAATGGCTAATTATTTGCGTAAACGGGCAACGCATTGCGCAAGGAGGCTGTTTCATGAAGGTGACCATCAGCGATGTGGCCAAGCTGGCGGGGGTTTCCACCGCCACGGTATCCCACACCATCAACAATACCCGGTATGTCTCCAACGAGACAAAGGAAAAGGTCTATCGGGCCATCGCCGAGCTTGGATACACGCCGGACGCCTCCGCCCGCAGCTTCCGCACCGGAAAGAAGAAGATCATCGGCTTTATTGTGCCCGATATCGCCAATAAATTCTTCGCCACCATGATCGAATCCGTGGAAGATTATCTCTCTGCCAACGGCTACCAGCTGATCATCGCCAACACCCGGGAAAATATGGAGCGGGAGGAGACCAATATCCGGCTCCTCACCGCCGGCCTGGTGGACGGTCTGCTGGTGGCCAGCACCATGGACGACTTCCAGCGGTTCGACAGTCTGATCCCCGCCGGTTTCCCGGTGGTGCTGGTGGACCGGATTTTCAACACCAAGAAATACTCCTCCGTCTGCGTGTCCAACTTCCAGCCTATCTACCGCAGTGTATGCCGTCTGGCGGGAAAAGGCGACCGGCGCATCGGCATCACCGGCGGGCTGCCCCGGCTCTCCAGCACCCAGGAGCGGATCTCCGCCTACCGGCAGGCCATGGCGGATTGCGGTCTGCCGGAGGACGAGGACCTGATCCAGTACGGCGACTCTCTGGAGAACAGCGCCTGCTCCTGTCTGGACGAGCTGCTGGAGCGGAAGTGCGACGCTCTGATCGTCTGCCAGGGCCTGATGGCCTCGGAGACCATCATCTACCTGCACCAGAAGGGCATCCGCCTGGGACAGGACATCGATCTGGTCAGCTTTGTGGACTACGACTCCGACGTGTACGCCCTGTACGCCAACCAGATGGACTCCATCATCCAGCCGGTGGAGGAGCTGGGCCGGTCCGCCGGCGAGCAGATCCTCAAGCGGGTGGAGGAGCCCGACGCCCCGGTTTTTGAGAAGGTCCTCTCCTCTGCCTACAAGCCCCACAACCAGCCCCGGGCCTGGTCCCACTCGGACCGCTGACCCGCCCTTGCATGAGAAAAGCGGG
>DWYU01000114.1 GCA_019118505.1 Candidatus Oscillibacter excrementavium | reverse complement strand
GTCCTTACCTATATAATAGAAATGGCTATGGCTCAGTCCCGGGCGGTGCGGACGCCGAAGCCGTTGAGCTCCACGTCCCCCTCCACAGGGATGAGCAGGTAATTGCGCCCGTCGATGGTGCGCCGCTCCACCAGGTAGCTCTGTTCCGGGTCGATGGAGAGGGTGGCGGCAGCGGTCTTGAGCTCAAACTTGCCGCTGTCGATCAGGTTGGCCGGGCTGAGGACGGCCCCCTCCCCAAAGCGCTCCCCGCACTGCGCCAGGAAGGCGGACACCTTTTCCTCCCCCACGCCGCAGTCGGCCAGGAGCGCCCCCACCTCGCCGGGGGAGATGGTCAGGGGCTCGGGATCCTTCTCCTCCTTGTGCCGCAGGATCCGCTCCCGCAGGCCCTCATGGACGGCCTGGGCCACCTCCATGCTACACGCCTCCCCCAGGGCGTCGGTCAGGGCACCCTGGAAGGCCTCCCGCTGCTCGGCGGCGGACATGGGCGGCTCGGTATGGAACACCGCGTCGATCACCTCCTGGTGGAGCTGGTCGGGCTTGCGGGCGTAGAACAGGGCGTTGTAGAGGTTGGCCGCCCGGTCGTCGAAGGCCGGGAACAGGAAGCCCAGCTCCGGCGGCGCCACCACCCGGCAGGGGGTGCAGGTGTGGAACTCGTTGTCGCCGGAGAAGTAGCCCAGCTCCGGCTTGCCCTCCTTTACCGGACAGACGCAGCAGACAAAGTAGGAGAACACGGTGTCCGAGCCGTCCACGGTGTCGTCTTTGGCCCGGTGGGGCACGTCGTAGACGTCGTGGGCCAGCAGGATCAGGTAGTTGCTCTCCTCCAGCTCCAGGGCGCCGATGAGCTTCTCATAAAAACTCTGCCGCAGGGTGCTGTCCTTCAGCTGGCAGTCCCGCAGGGCGGTGAGCAGCCGGTGCTCCTCGCTGTCCGCCACCTGCCGGGTGGAGAACACGATGTCGATCAGGTTCCGGCCCAGGGCGCCGGACAGGGCCTTCTTCAGCAGGCCCAGGTACTTCTCCGCCTCCTCCTCGGGCATGGTGCCCAGGGGCGCGTCCAGATAGGAGATGATCTCCCGGCTGCTGTTGACATAACATCCGTAGATGCGGCTGATGGCGCTCTTCTCCGGCTTGAACCGGCGGCGCAGCTCGCTGACTTCCTTTTGATTCATCGGTATCGCCTCGCTTGTTTCCTCAGAATAGTCCGACAGCCCCGATTATAGCACATCTGTTCCCGTTTGTCAGCCCTCTCTCCCTCGACACGCTGTCCCCCGATCCCGGACAGAACCCCGGCTTGTCCGCTTTTGGGAGACATTTCCTGAAAAAACTCCGGGAAAGCGGTTGACGGAACGGAAACAATGTGTTACAATTTGGTTACAGTTTTTAAGAATCGTAACAAATCCTCAAAGGAGGCCGCAATGGCAAATCAGAACAATACCCTCACCTACAAGGGCCACCCCCTCCGCCGGAAGGACAGCCTGATCTACTACGGCAGCATGGCCCAGAAATATATCATCATGCTCCAGATTCTCTCCCAGAAGAAGGAGAAGGACATGGACGTGGCCACCAAGGTGTCCGTCCAGCTCCAGCTCACCGATCCCGATCTGAAGAGCCGGGACCGGGTGGTGAAGAAAACCGAGAAGGACAGCCTGTACGCCGCCATGGACGTGGCCTCTGTCTGGCTGGATCGGGCCCTGGCCAGCGCCTGAGACCCCCTCACGAAAGAAAAGACAAAGCCCCGCTCCGGCGGGGAAAACTTTGAAAGTGGAGGAATCTACCCATGATAACGCCTGCCAAGCTGCTGCGCACCGCGCTGCTTACCGTTGCCATCTCCACCGTCTGTGTGGTTTCCGCCTCCGCCGCCAGCGTGGGCGTGGGCACCGTCAACGCCGATGCCCTCCGCCTCCGGGATGAGGCCACCACCGACTCCACCATCCTGGCCACCGCCGCCAAGGGCGACACCGTGGTGGTGCTGGAGGACACCGGAGACGGCTGGTACAAGGTGGACTACAACTCCGTGGAGGGGTATATGTCCGGCGAGTACCTGGACGTGGCCACCAAGGCCGATGTGACCATCGGCTACGGACTGGTGCAGTCCGACGGCTCTATCCTTAATGTGCGCAGCGGCCCTGGCACTGGCTATGACAAGGTGGCCTCCCTCAGCGACGGCGCGGTGGTCAGCATTGTGGGCATCGACAGCGGCTGGTACAAGATCACCACCTCCGGCGGCCTGTCCGGTTATGTCAGCAGCGACTACATGGTCACCTGTAAGGACTCCGCCGGTTCCCGTGGCGACGGTACCGCCGTGGCCGCCAGCAGCAGCCTGGGCCAGCAGGTGGTGGACTACGCCAAGCAGTATCTGGGCACTCCCTATGTGTACGGCGGCAATGGTCCCAACAGTTTTGACTGCTCCGGTTACACCAGCTATGTGTACCGCCACTTTGGCTACACCTTGAACCGCACCGCCTCCGGCCAGCTCTCCAACGGCACCTCGGTGTCCAAGAGTGAGCTCCAGCCCGGCGACCTGGTGTTCTTCCGCTATAACACCTCCAAGGCCGCCTCTCACGTGGGCATCTACATCGGCGGCGGACAGTTCATCCACGCCTCCACCAATACATACACCGTCAAGATTGACACCCTGACCAGCGGCCACTACGCCAACGTCTACGTAGGCGCCCGCCGGATTTTCTGATCTCCTTGGCAGGCTGGATCAGAAAACGGGAAAGAGAGAGAGAAACCGCCCCGCTTTGCAAGCGGGGCGGTTTTTTTGAAAAAGACGGCCCGCTGTCCCGGACAGCGGGCCGCTGAGACACGGGCTTACTCCTGGGGCTTGTCGTCGCCGGACGCCTCGTCCGCGGGGGGCACGAAATCGCTCTCCACCGGCTCCTCAGGGGGCACGTCGGTCTTCACCGGCGGCACATCGGCGTCGGACACGCCGCTCTCCGCCTTCAGCTCGGCGATGCGGGCCTTGTTCTCCTCAATATTGATCTTTGCGGCGGTGATCTTCTCGCACAGGGACACGTAGGCCGCCTCGGGGGCCATGCCCCGCTCGGCATAGTAGAGCTTGCCGATCTCCACATACGCCTTCTTGATGGCGTCCTCCTCGCTGGCGTTGTTCAGAGAGAGGCGGGTAATCTCCGCCAGCTGCTTGGACTTGGCCACGCCGGCCCGGCCCAGATCCATCGCGCGGTCTCGCAGTTCATCCAAAAAAGCCATATTCAAAAACCTCCTTACGGTGTGGCTCGCTTGGTTTTGCTGGCCTTATTCTACCCCGTTTTGCCCGGCGGCGCAAGGGGACGAAGGCGATTTAACGGATTTTTAATCTTGCCCGGCGTTGATTTGCTCCGCCGGATCCAGTACAATGGGGCGGGCGGGATTGTCCCGCCCCAATTCGGACGGAGGAGGGGGCGCCATGGCACCCGATCGGCAGACCAGCATCCTGGTGGTGGACGACGAGGAGGAGATCCGCCACGTGCTCCGGGTGCTGCTGGAGAGCGAGGGCTTTTTGGTGACGGAGGCCGCCAGCGGCGAGGAGGCCCTGGCCAAATTTGTGCCGGATACGGATCTGGTGATCCTGGACGTGATGATGCCGGGCATCTCCGGCTACCAGGTGTGCCTGCGCCTGCGGGAGCGGTGGAACGTGCCCATCCTGTTCCTCACCGCCAAGACCCAGGACTCGGATCTCACCATGGGCTACTCCTCCGGCGGGGACGACTACCTGGCCAAGCCCTTTTCCTATCCGGAGCTGATGGCCCGGGTGAAGGGCCTGCTGCGCCGCTACCACGTGTACAAGGGAAAGGCGGAGGACGAGGCCGAGGAGTACGCCGAGTGGCGGGGCCTGCGGCTGTGCCGGACGCGCAACGAGGTGTGGCGGGCCGGGCGGCAGCTCAACCTGACGGAGAAGGAATACCGGCTGCTGCGCCTGCTGCTGCTCCACCACGGGAAGATCTTCTCCGCCCAGAATCTGTATGAGAGCGTATGGGAGGAGCCCTATTTCGCCCCTTCCAGCAACACGGTGATGGTGCATATCCGAAAGCTGCGGGAAAAGGTGGAGGAGGATCCCCAGAACCCGGAGCTGATCAAGACCGTATGGGGAAAGGGGTATCGCATTGACTAAGCGGCACCGCCCCTCCCGCCTGGGGCTGAAATTCCTGGCGGTGGCGGCCGCGGCCCTGGCGGCGGCCCTGGCCCTGCGCGCCCTGCTGTACGACACGGCCCTGCCCGGGCTGCTCCAGTCCGCCGGCTTCGAGTCCTACTGGTACGACCGCTACGGCGGCGCGGCGGAGGACTTCCAGAGCTATGTGAGCGCCCACAGCCTGAGCGTGCAGGAGGCCCTGCGGGACACCGACTGGACGCGTCAGCATCCCCAGGTGGAGCTCTACCTGGAGGGCCTGGCGGACTCCAGCCTGGACACCGACGCGCTGGAGGGCTACGGCGGGCGGGTGATCGCCTGTGCCGACGGGCTGCTCTACGCCTACCCCATGCCCAACTACTTTTACTACGACGGGGCATGCCGCCTCCTCTCCCTGCTGTGCGCGGCCCTGTGCTTCTTTGTGATCCTGATGCCCTACACCGCCCTGCTCATCCGGCGCATCACCCGGCTGTCCCGGGACATGGAGGTGCTGGCCGGCGGCGATCTGTCCTACCAGGTGGTGTCCAGGGGGCGGGACGAGCTGGCCGAGCTGGGCCGCAGCATCGAGGAGATGCGCCTGGCGGTGCTGGAGCAGATGGCGCGGGAAAACCAGGCCATCCGCGCCAACAGCACGCTGATCACCTCCCTCTCCCACGATCTGCGCACCCCCCTGACCAAGCTGATGGGCTATCTGGACATCCTCCAGCACGGCAAGTTCCGGGACGAGGGGGAGCGGGCGGAATATCTGCGGCGGGCCGCTGACAAGGCCCTGCAGATGCGCGCCCTGTCCGACGAGATGTTCCGCCATTTCCAGGTGCGGGAGGAACCCGCGCCGGAGGAGGGGCGGGAGGCCGTGGACGGCCCGGTGTTTCTGGGCCAGCTACTGGCCGAGCAGTGTTTTGATCTGGCGGATGCCGGCTTCGCGCTGGAGCCGCCGGTGCCGGACGGGGACTACCGGCTGTACATTCGGACGGAGGACATCTGCCGGGTGTTCGACAATCTGTTCTCCAACCTGAAAAAGTACGCCGATCCCGCCGCCCCCATCCGCCTGGCGGTACGGGAGGAGGGGGAGCTGGTGGCGGTGGAGCTGGCAAACCGGCCCGGGAAGATCCGCCGCTCCGACAGCCGGGGCATCGGCCTGCCCACCGTCCGCGCCCTGCTGGAGCGCAACGGCGGCCGGATCGAGATCACCCGGCAGGGGGAGGAGTACCGCACCACCGTCTGGCTGCCCAAGGCGGCCCGGGAGGCAGATTCAGCAGAATAGATGCCACGTCAGCGTCCCCGCCGGGAACCCGGCGGGGACGCTGCTTTTCTGCCCACAATTAAGGTTTTTTAAGATTTGCACCCCACCGGGATTTAAGATTCTGCATGTATTCTGTTGCCATACCGGGGCGGCGTGTCCCGGGAGAATACCTGGGAAAGGGTGCGTAGAAGATGCAACGCAGAGATTATTTCCTCCTGCTCCCCGCCGTACTGGCGGTGCTGCTGGGGGTGTGCCTGTGGGTGGTGTGGGGCCAGTGGGAGCCCCGTCCCCTGGACAAGGAGGCCCAGGCCGGGATCATCCGCCAGGTGGCGGAGCAGCCCTCCAGCTGGCGGGGGTGGGAGCTTCTGCACGGCCCCAGCCCCGACTGGACAGACCCCCGGCTGGCAGACCAGGCCGTCCGCCCCGTGGCCCAGCCCCTCTCCCCGCCGGAGCCCTTTTTCCTGGTGGACGGCTCCCGGAGCCTCACCCCCGAGGCCGCGGCCAGGGAGGCCATTCACGGCATGCTCCACTACATCCGGGCCAACAGCGCCGGGGAGGGCTATCAGCTGCTGGACTTCAAGGTGGGGGAGCCCCGGCTTCTGAACCGGGAGGAGATCATACAGCGGGCCCTGGCCCGCTGCGGCACCCGGGAGCTGAACAAGCGGACGGAGGCACAGCTGCGGGCCTGGTGCCGGGGCTTCTTCCACCGCTATCCCGGCCTGGGCGAGGACATGTGGATGGTGGAGCCCGCCTTCTCCGTCAAGTGGAGCGGGGAGATCGCCTCTGTCCCCTATGAGACCTGCGTCAGGAGCGGCCTGGCCGACGGGGACGGCCTCGTGGATCTCCCCCACCTGTTCCGCTATCCCGCCCGCTCCAGCCCCCTGCTGCTCATCCGCCAGGGGCATCAGTACCGCCTCCAGCACGCCGAGGCCTTCTTCGCCCAGTATGAGGCCGAGGCACAGGGCGGACAGCCCGCCTGACAGACCATACAGAAAGGACGATACGCAATGCGGTTATTTCAAAAGAAGGAGGGCGCCCCGGCCAAGGGGCTGCCCCGTCGGATTCTCCCCCTGGCCCTGGCCGCCGCCGTGCTGGCGGCGGGGGGCTTCGGCGCCGTGCGCCTGCTGGGCGGCGTCGGAGGCGGGGAGCAGATCGTCACGGATCTTGTGACCCGGGATACCATTCAGAGCACGGTAAAGGGCTCCGGCGCGGCCTCCGCCCGGGAGTCGGTGTCCCTCAACCCGCCGGTGAGCGCCACCGTGCTGGCCCTCCACGTGAAGGAGGGCGACCGGGTGGAAAAGGGGACGGTGCTCTACGAGCTGGATCCCGCTGAGGCACAGAAGGCCACCGAGGAGGCCAAGAAGAGCCTGACCGAGGCGGAGAAGGGGGTCACCGCCGCGGCGGAGCGCCTCCAGGCCGCCCAGAAGCAGCTCTCCGAGACCGAGGAGGAGTACCAGAAGCTCCTGGCGTCCAAGGCCGATCTGACGGTCACCGCCCCCTTTGACGGCAAGCTGGTGGAGGCCGCCTCCCTCCTGCCCGACGCGGAGATCACCGCCGGGCAGAAAATCGCCACCCTGGTCAGCTCCAACCGGCTCAAGCTGTCCCTGTACTACAGCTACGCCTATCTGGATCAGCTCCGGGTGGGCCAGGAGGCCGCCGTGTCCATCCCGGCGGTGATGGCCTCCGTACCGGGGAAGATCAGCGAGATCAACAAGGTGGAATTTGTCACCCCCGAGGGCTCCAAGTGCTTTGAGGTGGTGGTGGCCCTGGACAACCCCGGCACCCTCACCGAGGGCATGGCGGCCTCCGCCGGGCTGACCGTGGGCGGCCAGGCCGTCTATCCCTACCAGAACGGGAAGCTGGCCTACCAGGAGACCCGGGAGGTAACCGCCAAGGTGCCCGGCCCCCTCAAGACCAGCTTCCTCCACAACCACGCGCCGGTAAAGAAGGGCCAGGCCATCCTGGTGCTGGGCCCGGATGAGCTGGACAAGCAGCTGGAGGAGAAGCGGGAGTCCGTGACCTCCGCCCGGGAGAGCGTGGACAGCGCCCGCACCGCCGTGGAGAGCGCCCAGGAGACCCTGGCCTCCGCCCGGGACAAGGTGAAAAAGGCCCTGGAGCAGGAGGCGGACATGGCCGTCAAGGCCCCCATCACCGGGACGGTGCTCACCTGCCTGCTGGAGCAGGGGGAAAAGGCGGACGCCGGCCAGCTGGGCATCCTGCTGGCGGACACGTCGGTGATGCGCATCGATATCCAGGTGGACGAGCGCAATGTGAGCCGGGTGAAAACCGGCATGACCTGCACCATCACCCAGACCGGCCTGGGCGGCGAGGAGAACACCTTCGAGGGCACGGTGGAGAGCGTCAGCCTCACCGGCAAGTCGGAAAACGGCGTCTCCTTCTTCCCCGCCGTGGTGAAGGTGGACAACGGGGACGGCGCCATGCTCAACGGCATGTCCATCGAGTACGAGCTGGTGCTGGCCCAGTCGGAGGACTGCCTGGTGGTGCCCGCCCAGGCGGTGCAGTACACCGAGCAGGGCAGCTGCCTCTTCGTGAAGGCCGACCGCCGTCCGGACAACGCCGTGGATCTGGGCGACGGGGTGGAGATCCCCCGTGGCTTCTACGCCGTGCCGGTGGAGACCGGCCTGTCCAACAGCGCCCAGGTGGAGATCAAGAGCGGCGTGGAGGAGGGCATGGAGGTCTTCACCCAGAAGCTGGTGGAGTCCGGCAGCTCCTTCGACATGATGTGAGGAGGTGCCCCATGAGCCTGATCCAGCTGGAACAGATCTACAAGATCTACAACGAGGGGAAGGAGAACGAGGTGCGGGCCCTCAACGGCGTCACCCTGTCCATCGGCCAAGGGGAGTTCGTGTCCATCATCGGTGCCTCCGGCTCGGGCAAGTCCACCCTGATGAACGTGCTGGGCTGCCTGGATCTCCCCACCCGGGGCAGCTATCACCTCAACGGCAAGCTGGCCAGCAGGATGAACGACGACGAGCTCTCCCACATCCGCAACGTGGAGATCGGCTTCATCTTTCAGGGTTACAACCTGATCCCCGCCCTGGACGCCCTGGAAAATGTGGAGCTGCCCCTGATCTACCAGGGAGTCGGGGCGGAAAAGCGGGCCAGGATCGCCAGGGAGGCCCTGGAGCGGGTGGGCCTGGGCGACCGGGTGCACAACTACCCCTCCCAGATGTCCGGCGGCCAGCAGCAGCGGGGGGCCATCGCCCGGGCCATCTCCACCGGCGCCCCCATCCTCATGGCCGACGAGCCCACCGGCGCCCTGGACTCCAAAACCGGGGAGCAGGTGCTGGGCATCCTCCGCCAGCTCCATAAGGAGCAGGGCACCACCGTCCTGCTCATCACCCACGACAACAAGGTGGCCGCCGCCGCGGAGCGGGTGATCCGCATCGCCGACGGGCAGATCGTGGTGGACTGCCCCAGAGAGGAGATCGCCCTATGAACCTGAAACAGTCCTTCCGGATGGCCTTCAAGTCCATCCGCTCCAACCGGGTGCGCTCCCTGCTCACCATGCTGGGCATCATCATCGGCGTGGCGGCGGTGATCATCATGGTCTCGGTGGTGCGGGGCTCCAACCAGCAGCTCAGAGCCTACTATGAGCGGCTGGGCAACAACCGCATCACCGTCTCCGCCCAGCAGTGGGGCGGCAGGGACATCTCCCAGACCCTCTATGACTACTGCCTCAGCCTGGGGCCCCTGGTGCTGGGGGTGACCCCCGACGCCACCACCGAGGGGCCCATCATCTACCGGGACAAGAACACCGAGGACATGGAGAACGGCTCCCCCACCATCAAGCTGGGCAGCGCCCAGTTCTCCCTGTGCAACAACTTCCAGATCGAGAAGGGCCGGGATCTCTGCCAGATGGACGTCCAGTCCGGCCAGCAGGTGGTGGTGCTGGGGGAGCGGGCCGCCCGCTACCTGTTCAACTATCAGAACCCGGTGGGCAAGACGGTGCTCCTCCACGGCCACCCCTTTGAGGTGGTGGGGGTCTACAGGGCCAAGGATCCCGACTCGGAGTACTCCATGGACAACATGGCGGTGGTGCCCTACACCCTGAACCGCCTGCTCAACCGCCAGAGCACCCTGGACGCCTTCACCGTCCGGGCCGCCAGCAGCGCCGCCACCGCGGAGGTCTCCTCCCGGGTGTCCGGCTTCCTCAAGGGACAGATCGACACCGAGCGGGGCTACTTCAGCGTCTATTCGGAGAACCAGGACGCCAAGGCCTCCGACGATCAGAACCGGATGATGAGCATGGTGCTGGGCGGCATCGCCTCCATCTCCCTGCTGGTGGGCGGCATCGGCATCATGAACATCATGCTGGTCACCGTCACCGAGCGCACCCGGGAGATCGGCATCCGCAAGGCCATCGGCGCGCGCCGCAAGTCCATCCTGGCCCAGTTCCTCATCGAGGCCTCGGTGGTGTGCGGCATCGGCGGCCTGCTTGGCATCGCCCTCGGCGTGGCCGGCACCCTGATCGCGGGGCAGCTCATCCTGCGGGCGGTGATCCTGCCGGATCTGCCCATGTCCGCCGGCGCCTTCCTGTTCTCCGTGGCCATGGGGGTGGGCTTCGGCATGTATCCGGCCGCCAAGGCCTCCAAGCTCCAGCCCGTGGTGGCCCTCCGGGCCGACTGAGCCCGGCAAGTTTCTCTCCAACAAAGACAGACAGGAGATGCTTATGGAAATCACGTGTAAAACCAACTACGACCGCAAGACCCTGGCCGCCATGTCCCTGGCGGCGCGCAAGACCCTCCGCCGGCGCTTCGACCGGCTGGTGCGCATCTACCTCTGGGTGGTGGTGGCGCTGATGGCGGTCTCCCTCTGGCTCTCCCTGGACGAGCCGCCGAGCGCCGCCCTCTACGCGGTCTTCATCGCCCTGCTGGTGGTGATTCAGCTCCGGCAGGACGCGATCAACGCCTTTTTCGCCCATCGGCGCCAGGTTCCCGGATGCGAGGTGAGCCGCACCGTCTTTTACCCCGACTGCTACGTGGTGACCTTCCTCGGCGCGGAGGCAAAGTGGCAGTATGACAAGATCCTCCTCCCCCTGGAGACCCGGGATTACTTCATTCTGCTCCTGGGGAAGGCCAACGCCCACGCACTTCCCAAGGCCGGCCTGGAGGGCGCCGCCCCGGAGCAGTTCCGCGCCTTCCTGGCGGAGAAGACCGGCAAGCCCGTCCAGCGGGTCAGGAGGTGGAACGAGCGATGAACCGTGGGAAAAAAGCCGTCTGCCTGGGGGCGCTGGCCCTCTGCCTGGGCGGGCTGGCCTGGTACCGGCGAACCTACCGCATGCCCTTGAAGGAGTACACCCGGCGGGCCCTGTACATGGCGCTGCTGGATGATGAGATCTGCCGGAACGAGCTGGAGGGAAACATCATCGGCGGGGAGGAGATCCGCTTTCCCCCCAAGGCCGAGTCCCTCCACTACCGGTACCGCCTCTACCTGTCCATGAACCGGGGAAAGAACCGCAGAACCCTCCAGATCGAGACCGCCCGCATGGAGCGGCGCCTGGAGGAGTCCCGGCAGTACCTGAACCGCCCTCAGGAGGAGCTTACAGTCTCCGTGGGCCCGCTTCCACAGTAAAAAGCAGCCCGTGGGGCGCCGGATTACGGCGCCTCACGGGCTGCTTTATCTTCCTTCAATCTCCATGGTCGCCATCTGCTCCCGGGTGACACCGCCGCGCCTCCCCATGTCCGTCCAGTAGGCCGTGGAGGCCCGGAGGAACAGCCGCTTGGGGAGCGGCATGGTCACCTGGAGGCTCCGGTGCCGCCCGGCGGATATGGCGCCGGCCAGCTTCCGGAGCTTCCGGCGAACCAGCCCCCGAAAGGGGGTGTCGAGAATGGCCTCTCCCCCGCCGATTTTCAGGACAGAGCCGAAGGGGTACCCGTTCTGCCCGCAGAACAGCTCCACCATCTGCACCGCAACGTCGTTCTGACCGGGCTCCAGGAAGCCGCAGTTGATGAGGACGGACACCGTGGGCCTGTGCCGGGGCGGATGCTCCTCCAGCGTTTTCAGGAAGTTCAGCAGCGTCACGGGGATGCCGTCCGCATAGAGGGGAAACACCAGCAGCAGGTCGGAATAGTGCTCCAGCTCCCCGCAGAGCTCCAGATGGTTGGTCTTTGTGAGGGCAAAGCAGGCGCTCTCCCCCGGCCAGGCCCGGATAAACAGCTCGGCATACCGCCTGGAGTTGGATCTGGGCGCCCTGGGGCTTGCGTTTATCAGCATGACGCTTCCCATGCCAGCACCTCCTCCCTGACGATCTGCTCCAGATCCTGCTCCGCGGCAAACACGACCCGGTGGCGCTCAAAATTCATGTTCCGGGCATTGCGCGCCACCAGCCGGCGGAACAGCGCCCGCTCCGCGTCAGACCGCGCCCCGTAGCCGATGATAACCGCCCGCTTGGGAACCACCCGGCGCTGAACGTGGTGAGTCTCCCCCTCCACCAGCCGGATAAAGGCCTGCTGGATGGGAATGGCACGCTCCAGCATGGTTTTCATGGGCGTGTCATAGCCCCCGTACCGGATCCGGCTGATATACATCACCTGGCTGCTCTCCGCGATGCGGGGGTAGACCCTCACTGCGTCGTCCCGGATCACACACTTCCCAGGCGTCCTTGTCCAGCAGCCAAAGCAGCCGACACAGTTTGTAATGTCCAGCTGGGACAGATCAATCCACTCCACATCGAAGCCGCACTCCGGCAGCGCCAGCGTTCTGTCACTTAAAATCAGTTTCATATCCACTCCTTATTCTTGAGGGCTGTCCGGCAATCCCTGCCTCCAGTATACCATAACTCTGCCCTCTTATGAAGACAATATGCAGGTCACTCCTTCCCGCGGTCGCCGCTGAAACGGCGGGAACCACTTTTTTGAAAAAAGCACTTTACAATCGCTAAATTTATGCTATAATATCTGAGTGCCTGCGAGTCGCTTCTTATGGCAGGGCTGTTTGTCAGCAGCCGTCGCCCATCAGGCCATGTCTCTCGTTTTTGCAGTATATTTCATATATCTGCTGTGTAGTCTGCATCAGCATAATACTTTTTGATATGGGCCCATAGCTCAGCTGGGAGAGCGTACGGTTCGCATCCGTAAGGTCGTCGGTTCGATCCCGATTGGGTCCACCAAAATGGAAATCGCCGTGGTTTTTACCACGGCGATTTCTCGTTTGACCACAGAAATACCACAGACAGGTTCTGGTTTTGACCACTTGAAGGGCACCCCGTTTCGGAAGGAGTGCCCTTCATTGTTTACTGTCCCGCAAAATCTGAGGTGGCATTTTGTGCTTTACGTTTGCGGTACCGGACTTTCCTCGCCCCTGAGTTCCGCCCGAACCTCATCATAGTATCTCTGCACGGTGGTCATGGCCATACCCAACTGCCTTGCAAGATAGCTTTTATTGCTCACGCCGGGATTTTCACGCAGGTATTCGGCCAGTTGTTTTTTCTTGGGGCTGACCCCCGTCTGGGTACTCCGTTACTTTACCAGATTTGATGGCAGCGATTTCCGCCTTCATCTGTAGGATCAGTTCTTTTAGCTTTTCCTCGCACTCCGCCGACTGTTCCATGGCCTTTTTCAGGGCAGTCCCCGATTTGACGATTTGATCGTTGGGGGTGATGTTTCCGAAGTACAGGTTTTCCAGCGTGTCTCGCATGTGTGCCGCCTCCTTATCCGCAACACACAATACCGCAGAAACAGGAAATAGCCAGGGGGCACGGCGCACTGTTATCAGAAAGTTATCATCTCACTTGCTTCTCCTACTTCGAAGCTTTTTTGCTGTTTATAGCCGCCCCGCAATTCTTGAAGGGGGTACATCCCACCCATGACCATTCCGCCCTGGGTCTGCTCCTCCTCGTCGTCGTCCGGCTTATGACCCATGGCGATCTTCTTCTCCTGGATTTTTCTTCGGAGTTTTCTGTCGACATGAAGGCCGGCGCTGGAGTGGGGCAGGGTGTGGTCCTCAAAGATTCGGCTCATGTAGTAGAGCAGGCGGGTGGCCGCCAGCATGACGGAGGGCGGATGGAGGGCGTTTTGCCGTTCGAGGAGGAGCAAGGAAGCGGAATGGAGACCTGACATATCTGTCGGGTGGAATGGAGCGAACTTTGCAACGACGACATGAGTTCATACCCACTGGACGGTGATACGCCCAGCACCTTCCCCTCGTCGTCACAAGCTCCATATCCCTCGTCCTGCCGAAGACGGCAGGGCTCGCTCATTCCTCTGCTTCTCCTCTCCTCAGCAAAACCTCTGCGTTTGGTTTTGCCGGGGCCCCGATTTTTGAGTTGAGAAGCAACGGCAGCTCGTCATAACTTTTGTAGATAGATCCTTTCATGTCGACCATCTCCCTTCATTCTATCTCCCGCCAGACAGGAAGCTTTACAAATGTATAGCGGAAGAATAATCTTCAAAGTTTTGGCCAAACTGAAACAGTTTAATTTGGCAATCTTACCGGCCAGTAACCACCGTAATATCCCATACATCCCAAACTCCCTCTACTCATTATTTGGGAAAACATATCCATTCGACATACTTTTGACAGAAAAACGGAGCGCCTGCCTTGTCGCAGGAGCTCCGTTTGTGGTTCCGGTAATTCACTTTTGTTTTGATTTCCGCAGTCGGCATATTCTTTCCGCCTTATCTCGCTCCCCCAGAGGCTGGGCAAAAACAGAGAAGAACTCCCTGATGCACACACAGTCTCCCATCAATCCCACCAGAAGTACCAGACGGTGGACTGCCGTAGCACGTCGGCCAGATTGCCCACCGTTGGGTCTTCCTCCTGATCCACAACGTCCGGGCAGAAACCGTACTGCTCCACCGCCGTCCCCATGGCCTTCTCCTCGGGGACAGGGGCCGGGAGGGTAAACTCCAGCTCGTCATGGGTCATGGCAGCAGGGACCGCCCCATGCTGTTCAAACCAGTATTTCGCAACTGCCATTAACTCCGGCGTGTTAGGACATTCATTCCAGCCACCAAAGGGCAGATAGGCAAAAATCTCCCAAGGATTCTTCACGGGGATTTTAGCCAGAATGAGAGGATAGGTTATTTTGCTATCGGAATTCCAGTAGCTTGAAAAACGACGGTTCTCATATCCGCCCTCCATCTCGCCCAGGATCTCCTCATCCCAGTCCATGTCGTCGTCCTCGGCTTCTTCCTTACGCTGCCCAACCAGTCCCTCCAGAACGGCCTTCCCGTCCTGGAGGGGGGCGGCAAGCATCTTTTCCCGGTATTCGGCAACCTTGCCCGGGTTGAAAGCATAGTTGTCCTCGCCATCGCTGTCCGGGTCGGAATTTAGAATCAGGCATTCCCACAGGGTTTCGTCATCCGCTCGCAGCAATACCGGCACAAATCCCTCTTTCACGCCGTCCCGTTTGGCATAGCTGTATGCCGACATGATGGGGTCGTCGTCTGCCATCGAGGGAAAATAGGTGCATTCACAGTTCAGATATTCCATCATGGCTTTTGCGAGTTCCGAAGGTTCCAGAGTGGCCTCATCGAAACTTTGCCCCTGCCAGTTGACGAATCGTTTTTCAATGATTTTTGCCATAGCCTGATAATAGTTTTCATCAAAGGGAATAAACAGATAGGCTTCCTCCTGGAACTTATCGGAATAATATTGCTCTGAGCCGAAATATTCCAGGGCATAGTTGTCAATGTCGCTGGGGAAGTAAGGGCTGTCCGCCTCCCCATAGTAGTAGGAAGCAAAGGCCGCGCCCTCCTTGTTGAACAGTGCCCCAAAAAGCTGCCCGTTCAGCTGGTCCCGGATAAAGCCACGCAGATCGGCGCGGCTCAGATCCGCCATAAACGGCTGCACCTGCTCCCAGTAGCGCTCCATAAATTCCACGCTCATCAGGTCATGTTCCATGCACCAGCGCAGATAGATCGCCATGTGGTTGTAGGCATTGATCTCATCCACCGGCAGTCCCTTTTCCTGAATGGATTCCAGGTGCCAGGCGGCATCGTCCATATCGCCGGTGAAATCCTCCTCCGCAAGCGTTCCTCTGGTAATGGCATTCTGGCGGGTGGGATTGACCACAAAGCTGATGCCTGCCATCTTTTCCAGCAGAGCGTCCGCATCATGCTCCAGTTTATACTTCAATTCGTTCCGATAGAGAGGAATTATCTGATAGAAGTTGACCTCCTCGCCGCTGGGCAAAGTGCAGACCTCGCCTCCGTTCCAGACAACATCCTGCGGGCCTACCAGAAGTGCGCCGCAGAGCGTCGTGTTCTCCGCAAACGGCGACTGCTTGTCCATCGTGTGACCAAAGCCCAGCCAGGTATCGCCGGAAATGGGCAAGCGGGCCAGCACTTTCAAGAGGCCAATGGGCCAGTACCACCGCTCATCCTTCAGAGATTCCTCATCCAGTTTCCAGTCCTTCGGCAGAGCGATGGCCAGCTCCGCCCGCTCCAGCTTGTATTCCGCCAGCTCCTCCGGTACATTCATCCGATGGGCGCCCATGCCCATCGTCACCAGCGTGTAGTAGTCCCGCGCCTCAGAGGGCGGAACAACGCAGATGTCCACATGAATGTCGGGGGAAACCAGCTCATGGAACACATTCTCAAACTCGCCAAAGGTGTTTTTGATGTGCTCCTCGATTGCGGACATCTCATCCTCTGTATAAACCTCCGGTCCCCTGCTATCCGTCGAGGACCAGATGGCATCTGCCTTTGTGCCGTCTGGATTCAGAAAAATCTGAAAATACTGATCGTCTCCCGGCTGTTGATAGACAAGGCCGATGCGGCGGGTCTGGTCCACAAGCACCGCCGTCAGGATGCCCTCTGCTTCCCCTTCGGGAGTGTGGGTCAGCCATTCCCCGCTGTCCAGCCGTTCCTTAAGTTGCCGCAGCCAGTCCGTTCCCATCTTGGAGAGTCCGGCTTCGTTCATGCGGAAGGAGAGCTCCACCAAGTGTTCCTTCACCGGGTATCGGAATTCACAGCAGGGGGCATTTTTCTCATAGCCATACCGCTCCGGGCAGAACAGCTCATAAAATTCGGCAAGTCCCGCTTCGTCCACCCGGATACAGGCCAGGGCGCGCTGTTTATCATCCACATCTTGGCCCTGCCCCTGCTGGAGCAGTTGGTCGGCATCGGGGTCGATCCAATGGTACTCCATCTGTTCCAGGGTTGCTCCGGCTTTAATCTCCTCCTGCAAGGTCAAGAACTCATAATCGCCCGGCTCCAGTTTTAATCCCTGCTCGACGGCAACCAGCGCGCCGGCTTGATCGCCAAAATGCGCCCGCAGCTTGCCCACCTGCAGCCAGATCCAGGGGTAGTCCGGTTCCTCCTGAGCACCCCGCTCCGCATATTCCAGTGCTTCTTCCAACCTGCCGCAGTACATCAGCGCCACAGAATACCGGTAGTACCAGGTAGCGCAGCCTGCGGCGTTCTTCTCCGAATCCTTCATCCACTCTGCAGCCTGGTAATAATGGATATAGTCATCCAGATTGTTGCAGGCGAAGGAATACCAGAGGGCGATCTGCAAATCCTGATGAGCCTGCTTTTCGCTGAATCTTCCTTCTTCTACGCCGCTTTTGATAAAATCCTCCAGCCAGCGGAGCATTTTCCCAAAGTAGCCGGAAACGCCTTCATCAAAGGATTCCAGCGTTTTGATATCCTCTGCCGAGAGCAGGGAGCCAGTTTCCTCATGAATATCAGGCTCTATTTCCTCCTCATCCAGCAGCGGCACACCGCCCACATCCCGCCGGAATGCGTGGAAGTGAGCATAGGGCAGGTCCCTTCCCTCAAAGAATGCCTGCGCCGCTGTTAGTACAGCGGGCAGATCCCAGGCAATGAAATCCAGGTACCCGCAATACAGGCCAGTGGCCCCACCCAGGAAGGTCACAGCTTCCGCTCCTGCCTCCCGCAGGATGGCATCCCGCAGGTCATCCCGGAAGTCCAGAATGGCGTTGCTCCGCTCATCACCAGTAAAGCCTTCTAATGGGTAGCAGAGGAACCCCACCGCAATGCCGTCCTTGTGGTATTCGTCCACCGCATCACTGCGGGCAGTCATGTAGTCGTTGATGATTACCGGGAGACGGCAGGTTCCGGTATAGACATCCAGCCGCCAATCGGCCTCCGGGTCCTCCACCGGTTCCAGTTCATAGGCAAGGTAGCTGTTTTCCAAGTAGTCACTGCCGTCCCGCCAGAGGGAGAGTCCCATGCTTTGCAGCAGTTCCGGTAGTTCGGAAAGGAGCATTGCCGGTTCGTCTTTCGGCTGAGCATAAACATCAAACCCGGCAACAAAAGCGATAGCGGAAACTTCTCCTATGGTTTGGTCCACCAGCATAGACAGTGCCCACCAGACCCGGTCCGTATCCTCTTTCAAAATCGGCGTCAGCTTTTCACAGCAAAGGACCAGGTTCACCTGCTGATCCTCTGTTTCCTCCGCCCACATCTGCACATCCTCGGCCCGAATTTCCATGTCTCCGGCCCGAAGCATAAAGTCCTTGGAAGGCTGGCGTCCCACCCAGATATTCCAATGCTCAAGTACCGATTCCGGGGCCTGCTTCTGAAAGTACACGAGCGGGAAAAGGCGGGAGCGAAGACCCTCTGGACTGAGGATCAATTCATACTTTTCGCCATTGAAGCCCAGCTCAAAGGAAGTATCACGCAGGGCCGTTTTGAGTGCATTCCCGCATGTTTCAATCAGTTCTTCGCCGCGCTGGTGTGTTTTGTCGATATCCATAATTTGGCGCAGCGACCCCTCAATATGAGCAAAGGCTGCCCACGCTTCCTGCGTCCTTTCACG
>DWYU01000113.1 GCA_019118505.1 Candidatus Oscillibacter excrementavium | reverse complement strand
CCCCCCCCCCTCCCGGGTATGCTTTTCTCTTTCAGGACACGGTCCGGAACTTCAGGACCACCTTGAACAGGTCCCCGTCCACCGTCAGGTCCAGGGTGCCCTGCTGGAGCTCCGTCAGGCTCTTGGCGATGGAGAGGCCCAGGCCGTTGCCCTCGCCGGTCCGGGCGGCGTCTCCCCGGACGAACCGCTCCAGCAGTTCCTCCGCCGGGATGTCCAGGGGTGCCCGGGAGGTATTCTTGAAGGAGATCACCGCCTGGCCGTCCCGCTCCTCCAGGGTCAGATACACCCGGGTGCCCCGCTGGGCGTACTTGCAGATGTTGTTCATCAGGTTGTCGAACACCCGCCACAGCCGCCGGCCGTCCGCCAGGATGGTCACCGCTGTCTCCGGCTGCCGGGTCACCAGGTCCAATCCCGCGTCCTTCAGCTTCTGCTCATACTCCCCCGCCGCCTGGGTCAGCAGCACGCCGGGCTGGCAGGGGGCCAGATTCACCTCCAGGTTTCCCGTGGAGGCCTTGGAGGCCTCCACCAGGTCCTCGATCAGCCGCTTCAGCCGCTCCGACTGGCGGGTGAGGACGGCGGCGTACTCCGGGATCTTGTCGCTGTCCTTGGGCTCCTGGCCGATGAGGTCCGCGTAGTTGATGATGGAGGTCAGGGGCGTCTTGATGTCGTGGGACACGTTGGTGATGAGCTCCGTCTTCATCCGCTCGCTGCGCATCCGCTCCTCCACCGCCGCCGCCATGCCCTGGGCGATGTGGTTCAGGTCCTCGCCGTGGGATTTGAAGTCCAGCACCATCCGGCTGGTGTCCACCTGATAGCTCAGGTCCCCGGCGGCCAGTGCCCGGCCCCCCAGCAGCAGCTTCCGGCACATGAGGGCCACAGCCAGCACCGCCAGGAACAGCAGGATCTTCTCGACCACCCACAGGAACGCCAAGAGGCCCCAGCTCCAGAAGAAGCCCAGACTGACCAGGATCCCGAGGCCCTCCAGGACGCAGAGGCCCAGGAAGATCAGCACGGTCTTGCCCACCAGGGGGATGCCGCCCAGCAGGTCTGTCAGGCCCCGGCCCAGGTTCCCCAGGCCGCCGCCCAGCTTTTTCACGACCTTCCAGGCCCAGCGGAGGGCGATATAGATGACGGTATTCCGCCACCAGCTCCCCAGCTTGAGCCGCAGGGCGAAGGACATGCACCAGCCGGTGAAGATGCCCGCCAGGACGGCAGGGCCCAGCACCACGACCAGCACCACGCCAATGCCCCCGAAGTTGGCCTCCACCACCATTTCGATGCCCAAAAACAGTACCAGGGCCACCGCTGCCGTCAGCAGGTCCAGGGGGAGCTTGGTTCCCCAGCCGGGGCGGACGCCGTCTGTACCGGGATGATGCCCGGCGGCGCACAGCAGGAACACGAAGCACGCCAGCACCATCAGCGCCGCCGCGGCGATGATGGCATAGACCCAGTACCGCAGGGCGTAGGCCAGGTCCGCCGCCCAGTTGGCCAGGGCGTAAGCGTCATTCATATTGAATTGGGAGGACAGCACAACCTTTACTGTATAGGCATTTTCAATCGCGCCCGCGCTAGGCTTATAGGGATCAGCCCAGTCATAGTTAAAAGTAAATTGCCACCGAAATCCCTCTGCATTCAGATCGCTGCTGCGCCAAAGCTCTTTACCGGACTTGTCCTGGATTTCTACCAGAGCGATATTCCGCTCCAGGCAGTATCGCCTTGCCGCTTCCCCCTTTATTTGATACGTCTGGGAGTTGTCATTCCTCTCCAGATAATCGAGAAGCGTCCGTCCGTCTCCCCAGGCGATATTGGAAAACAGTTCCTGCTTGAAGGCCGTCTCGCTGGTGCTATAGACATCTGCTTGATACAAAAACGCCGCCCCAAGAATGCCGCCGGCTGTCACGGCGGTCATCACCACCAGCAGCAGAAAGGCCATGACCTTGGCTATGGTGCGCTCCGTCAGCTTTGTCTTGCGTCTGGGAGTCTTCGGGGCCGGCGGGGCGATCTCCTCCGCCACCGCCTGGGCGATCTCCTCTTCGATATGCGGTTTCATGGCTTTCATGTGCGAATCCCCTTTTCCAGTTTGTACCCCTGGCCCCAGACCACTTTCAAGTACCGGGGCTCCGCGGGGTTGATCTCCAGTTTCTCCCGCAGGTGGCGGATGTGGACCGCCACCGTGTTCTCGCTGCCGAAGGGGGCATCTTTCCACACCTTCCGGTAGATCTCCCTGGGAGAGAACACCTGCCCCGGGTGCTCCAGCAGCAGCTTCAAAATGTCATACTCCGTGGGGGTCAGGGCCACCGGGTCCCCGTCCACGGTGACGGCCTTCTCCCGGTCGTCCATCTGGATGGTGCCCAGAGTCAGCACCTCCGGCCGGAGATTTCCGCCCCCCAGCTGGAAGTACCGCCGCAGCTGGCTGCGGACCCGGGCCGCCACCTCCACCGGGTTGAAGGGCTTGGTGACGTAGTCGTCCGCCCCCACGTTCAGCCCCAGGATCTTGTCCGTGTCCTCGCTCTTGGCGGTCAGCAGGATCACCGGCACGTTGCTCACCTGCCGGAGCTTTGCCAGGGCGGTGATGCCGTCCATCTCCGGCATCATGATGTCCAGCAGCACCAGGTGGACATCCTCCCGGTCCAGGATGTCCAGGGCCTCCTGGCCGGTGTGGGCCTCCAGCAGATGGTAGTCCGGATTGGCCAGGTAGATTTTCAGGGCGTTGACGATGTCCCGCTCGTCATCGCAGATCAGAATGTTGTACATGGGGCTCCCTCCTTGGCTTCTATCATAAGGAAAAGCGGTTTAACAATAAACCGGGGAAATCCTTAAGATTTTATGAAGACGGCAAATCTCTTTCATCATACCACAAACCCGGCGGAGGACAACCGGAAATATCAAAGCCGCCCGAGGGTCTCCCCTCGGGCGGCTTGCAGGTCTGTTCCGTTTTGCCCGTGCTTACGCCTGGGCGTCCTTCTTCATCATGATGTCCAGGATGGTCTTGTCGGTCTGCACCATGCCGGGGGTGCTGACCTGGCCCATGTTGCGGATGGCCTGCTCCGGCGTGGCGCCGCAGATGCCGTCCGTGGACTGGAGGACCACATCGCTCATGGCCAGCTGGGCGCACATGATGGCGGCGTTGGTGGCGGTGGCCAGCTTCAGGGCGCAGCCGATCTTGCCGCCGTCGCAGATCATGCCGGTCAGGTTGCCGCTCATGTTGATGATGGCCTTGCCCATCTGCTCGTCACTGCCGCCCATCAGCCACACCATGGAGGCGGCCGCGGCGGTGGCGGCGGAGACGCCGCACCCGCAGGTGGCGGACAGCTTGCCGGTGAAGATCTTGATATACACGTTCAGGGCGTGGGAGAAGGCCAGGGCCTTTTCCAGCTGCACCTTGGAGGAGCCCAGGTGCTTGGCCAGCTCCACCACGGGGATGATGGCGGTGATGCCGTGGTTGCCGCTGCCGGCGCTGCTCATAACGGCGTAGGGGCAGCCGCTCATGCGGCCCTCTGCGCTGCTGGCCACCCGCAGCATGGTCTCAGCGGCAAAGCCCTGGCCCAGCAGGTCCGCCTTCTTCAGGGCGGTGGCGATGCCCACGCCCAGGGTGTGCTCCAGGCCGAAGTCCGCCAGCTTCTCATTCATATCCATGCCGTCCAGCATGAAGGCCAGCTCCTCCTCGCTGCACTGGTCCACCAGGGCGCGGATCTCCGCCACCGTCATGGGGGCCAGCCGCTCATGGAGCTCGTCCTGGCCGCCGGCCACGTACTCCTTCTTCACCAGCACATCGTTGTTCCGCACCGTGAGGATGATGTTGGAGTGGGTGCCCCGGATCTCGCTGATGCCGATGCCGGCGGTGGTGATGACCTCCGCCCGGGCGTACAGCGCCGTCTCATCCTGCTTGATCATCACCACCACGTGGCGGTCCTCCACCAGCTGGATGGCCGCGTCGCTGATCTCCGGGGTGATGTCCTCCAGCAGCTGGAGGCTCTTTTCCGGGTTCCGGAGGCAGGCGCCCAGGGCGGCGGCGTACTTCAATCCCACCCGGGAGAAGCCGGGGATGCCCACGCTCATGCCGTTCTTATAGATGCCGGGGTTCACCTCCACCTTGATGGAGACAATGTCGCCGCCGATGGCGTGGCTGGCGTCCGCGGTGGCCAGGGCCACGCACACGGGCTCCGTGCAGCCCAGGGCGGGGACCACCTCCTGGTGCAGCAGGGTCAGCAGTTCTTCTTTCGTAATCATAGGGGAAGCTCCTTTCTGTATCGAGACAAATCTCCAATGGCCCACAACATATTCAACCGAATAATATAAGCAAATCCCATGCCAACTATATTCTGCCGAACCGGGCCCGAAAAATCAAGCACTTTCTCTTGCAAATCCGCGGAAACTGTGTAAAAATGGTTAAAGTAACTGGTTAATTGGAGGAATGGCTGTGGAAAAAAAGAAAATCGCCATCATCGCCCTGGACCCAAGAGCCGGACGGTCCTACGGCCGGGACGTGGAGAGCCTGTTCGGCGACGTGGCGGACATCGCCGTCTACTCTGTGATGGACGGCACCGCCATGGGGGTGCTGCCCCACGCGGATCTGTTCGCCGCCTCCACGGACGCCTTCGGCTCCCCGGAGGAGCTGGCCCGCCACGTGCCCATCGACAGCCAGACCATGGCGGTGGAGGCCTCCTTCCGGTGGGAGGAACTGCGGCGGCTGAAGGAGCTGCCTGCCGGCAGCCGGGTGCTGTTCGTCAACATGACGGAGACCATGGCCCGGGAGGCCATTGCCCAGCTGGAGCAGTTCGGCATCACCCAGGTCCACTGGATCCCCTTCTACCCCGGAGCGGAGCTGCCGGAGGACGTGCACATCGCCGTGACGCCGGATGAGATGCGGTACGTGCCGGAGGAGATCGAGACCAAGATCGACGTGGGCCAGCGGGCCTGCACCTCCGGCATGATGATCGAGATCGCCCTGCGGCTGGGGCTGGAGCATCTGCTGGAGACGGAGAAGTTCCAGACCTATTTCCAGTCCATCGCAACCAGCAACTACAGCTTTGACCAGATGTTCGCCCGGTCCATCCGACTGGAGAGCCAGTTCCATATTTTAATGGAGACGCTGGAGGACGGCGTGGTGGGCGTCAACGAAAAGGGCGAGGTCTTTGCCTGCAACCACCACGCGGAGGAGATCACCCGCACCAGCGCCGACCTGGTGATGGGCAAGTCCGCCTCCCAGGTGTTCCCCTACCTCCCCTTCTCCAAATGCCTCCAGGAGCGGGAGCGGCTGCCCGCCAAGATCATCCGGCTCAACGGCGTCAACGTCAGCACCGAGGTGGTGCCGGTGATGCGGCAGAGCGCCTGCATCGGCGCCTTTGCCATCCTCCAGCGGTTCAATGACGTGGAGGCCCGGCAGAGCCAGCTGCGGGGCCAGCTGCTCCACAAGGGCTACCGGGCCAAGTACGGCTTTGAGGACGTCGTGGGGGCGTCCGAGACCATTCAAAAAACCAAGGACGTGCTGCGGCGGATGGCCGTCAGCGAGAGCCCCATCCTGCTGATCGGCCAGACCGGTACCGGCAAGGAGCTGTTTGCCCACGCCATCCACCGGGCCTCCCGCCGGAAGGACGGGCCCTTTGTGGCCATCAACGTGGCGGCCTTCCCGGAGAACCTGCTGGAGAGCGAGCTCTTCGGCTATGAGGACGGCGCCTTCACCGGCGCCAAAAAGGGCGGCCGGCTGGGCCTGTTTGAGATCTCCCACAGGGGCACGCTGTTTTTGGATGAGGTGGAGGGCATGAGTCCCGCCCTCCAGGTGAAGCTGCTGCGGGTGCTCCAGGAGCGGGAGATCATGCGGGTGGGCGGCACCACCATCATCCCCATCGACGTGCGGATCGTGGCCGCCACCAATGAGTCTCTGGAGCGGAAGGTGGCGGAGGGCACTTTCCGCCGGGACCTGTACTACCGGCTCAGCACCCTGCCCATCGAGATCCCACCCCTGTCCGCCCGGGGGGACGACCTGTTCCTGCTGCTGGAGCAGTTCCAGAAGGAGCTGGGGGCCAGCTTCCGCCTGTCGCCCCAGGTGCGGGACTTTCTGAAGCACTACGCCTGGCCCGGCAACATCCGGGAGCTGCGGAACGTGGTGGAGTACTTCCTCTACACCGGTCACGACCCCATCACCATGGAGGACCTGCCTCCCACGGTCTTTCACAGGCCCGCCCCCGCGCCGCCTCCCGCCGTCCTATCCTCCCGGCAGCCTCCCTCTGATGTGTTCCGGTTCGTGCTGGAGCAGCTGTATCAGGCCTCGGAGGCCCGGCGGCCCATCGGCCGGGACCGGTTGCTGCAGCTGGCCCATGAGTCCTATGTCCCCACCTCCCAGCAGGAGATCCGGGCCGTCCTGGCCCAGATGGCGGAGGAGGGGCTGGTCCGGGTCAGCCGAGGCCGGGGCGGCAGCCAGCTGACCGCCGAGGGACGGCGCCTGTATGAAACTGGTCAAATTTAGCTCTTAAATAACCAATTAAACCAATTATTCCCCAAAAAATCCCCCGAATTGCCAGGGGACCTCGCCGGATGGCTTTGGCAGATCGCCAAAACTGTCCGGCTCTTTTTTGTGACAACCTCCGAACCTCTTCGCCCTTTTGCGGATTTTCAGGTGAATTCATGGAAACCGTAAATTTTGGCACTGTTTTTGCTATAATAACAGGGCATCAGCGCGCATGATCACTGCAGAAAGGAAGGATGACTATGACGTATCAGTTTGACGCCATTGTGGACCGCTCCAACAATCACTCCGCCAAGTATGACGAGCGGAAGAAGAAATTCGGCACCGACGACGTGATCCCCCTGTGGATCGCGGACATGGACTTCAAGACCGCCCAGCCCATCATCGACGCCCTGAAAGCCCGGGCCGAGGAGGGCATCTGGGGCTACACCGCCCGGCCGGACAGCTATTTTGCGGCCATCCGCGGCTGGCAGAAGCGCCGCAACGGCTGGGACATCGACCAGAGCCTGATGAGCTTCAGCCTGGGCGTGGTGCAGACCATCTCCGCCTGTGTGAAGCTGTTCACCCCGGAGGGGGGCAGCGTTCTGATCCAGACGCCGGTGTACTCCGAGTTCTACGACATGACGGAGGCCTGGAACCGCAAGGTGGTGGAGAACCAGTTCGTGGAAAAGGACGGCAAGTGGACCGTGGACTGGGCCGACTTCGAGGAGAAGCTGAAAGAGGTGGACCTCTTCATTCTCTGCTCCCCCCACAATCCCCTGGGCATCGTCTGGACGGAGGAGGAGCTACGCCGGATGATGAATCTGTGCCTGCAGTACCGTGTGCCGGTGGTCTCTGACGAGATCCACTCCGACCTGATCTTCCACGGCAAGAAGCACATCCCTACCGCCTCCCTGTCCCCTGAGATCGCCGCCAACGTCATCACCGGCATCTCCGGCACCAAGACCTTCAACCTGGCGGGCCTCCAGGCCAGCACGGTGGTGTTCCCCAACCAGCACAAGAAGCAGGTGTTCGACCACTTCTGGCAGTGCATGGACATCCACCGGAACAACGCCTTCTCCCTCACCGCCATGGAGGCTGCCTTCAACCAGGGCGAGGAGTGGCTGGAGCAGCTGCTGCCCTATCTCTCCGCCAACTTCGACTACGTGGTGGACTACTGCGAAAAGCACATCCCGAAGATCAAGACCTACGCCCCGGACGCCACCTATCTCATGTGGCTGGACTGCCGGGAGCTGGGGCTCACCAATGAGGAGCTCCACGACTTCATGATCCAGAAGGCCAAGCTGGGCCTGAACGACGGCTGCTCCTTCGGCCGGAGCCTGAACGGCTATATGCGCCTCAACGCCGCCTGCCCCCGGGCCACTCTGGAAAAGGCCATGCATCAGCTGGAGGCCGCGGTCAACAGCCTGTAACCCCTGTCGAACCCCTCAACGCCATACCTGTCAAATACGAATATAGAGAATACGGGAAAAGGAGAACAAGATATGGCTACCATTGAAAAGAAGAGCTTCTGGCAGCAGTACGGAAGCCTGATCCTCATTCTGGGCGGCATCATCATCGGTGCCCTCATCGGCGCCTTCGCCCCCACGGTGGGCACCACCATCAAGCCCATCGGCGACATCTTCCTGAATCTGCTGTTCACCATCGTGGTGCCCCTGGTGTTCGTGTCCATCGCGTCCGCCGTGGGCAGCATGGCCAACATGAAGCGCCTGGGCAAGGTGCTGGGCTCCACCATCGGCACCTTCATCTTCACCGGTCTCATCGCCGCAGCCTGTGTGCTGATCTGGGTCAACCTCTTCAGCCCCTCCGCCGGCACCTCCATCGCTCTGACCGTCACCGAGACCGGCGAGGCTCAGTCCGCCGGCGATCTGCTGGTCAGCTCCCTCACCGTGTCCGACTTCTCCGATCTGTGGGACAAGTCCAATATGCTGCCCCTGATCATCTTCGCCATCATCTTCGGCTTCTGCGTGTCCGCCTGCGGCGGCGACGAGAGCCCCATGGGCAAGCTGCTGAACAACCTGAACGACATCATCATGAAGTTCGTGGGCGTCATCATGCTGATCGCCCCCCTGGGCCTGGGCGCCTACTTCGCCAACCTGGTGGCCACCTACGGCCCCGAGATCGTGGGCGACTACGGCCGTTCCATGCTGGTGTACTATCCCCTGTGCGCCCTGTACTTCATCATCTTCTTCCCGCTGTACTCCTTCCTGGCCGGCGGCAAGCTGGGCGTGAAGATGATGTTCAAGAACATCTTCCCGCCCGCCATCACCGCCTTTGCCACCCAGTCCTCCGCCGCCACCATCCCGGTGAACAAGGAGTCCTGTGACAACATCGGCGTGCCCAAGGACATCAGCGACCTGGTGCTGCCCATGGGCTGCACCATGCACATGGACGGCTCGGTCCTCTCCTCCATCGTCAAGATCGCGTTCCTGTACGGCATCTTCGGGATGGACTTCTCAGGCGCCGGCACCTATGCCATGGCCATTGTGGTGGCGATCCTGTCGGCCTTCGTCCTGTCCGGCGCGCCCGGCGGCGGCCTGGTGGGCGAGATGCTGATCGTCAGCATGTTCAATTTCCCGTCCGAAGCGTTCCCCATCATTGCCACCCTGGGCTTCATCTTTGATCCCGCCGCCACCTGCCTGAACTCCTCCGGCGACACCATCGCCTCCATGATGGTCACCCGCCTGGTGGAAGGCAAAGACTGGCTGGTCAAGGCCGCCGCCCGCAAGCAGGCCAACTGAACCCGTTTCCATTTTTTTTGCAGATCAACAGAAAAGGAGCTTTTTATGAAACTGATCGATACCAAAAACGCCCCCGGCGCCATCGGCCCTTATGTCCAGGGCTACGTTGTAAACGGCATTGTCTACACCAGCGGGCAGATCCCCGCCAGCCCCGTTGACGGCAGCGTCCCCGAAGGCATCGCCGCCCAGGCCAAGCAGAGCTGCGAGAACGTCAAGGCCATTCTGGAGGCCGCCGGCTCCGACCTGCCCCGCGTCATCAAGACCACCTGTTTCCTGGCCGACATGGGGGATTTTGCCGCCTTCAACGAGGTCTATGCAGGCTACTTCACCGGCAAGCCCGCCCGCAGCTGCGTCGCCGTCAAGGCTCTGCCCAAAGGCGTCCTGTGTGAGATCGAAGCCATCGCGGAGGTGTAACCTATGAAAGTGACCGTCATCGGCAGCCATCTCTGCCCGGATACCCTCTATGCTCTCAACCGGCTGGCCGGCGCCGGCGCGGAAGTGGAATTCAAGGACATCCTTTCCTGCCACGCGGCCCTGCAGGATTACCTGCAGATCCGGGAGAGCAGCCCCCTTTACGCGGAGATCCGCGGCACCCGGCGGCTGGGCGTTCCCTGCTTTGAGCGGGAGGACGGCACCCTGACGCTGGATCTGAACGACATTATCTGCTAAACCCATCATATACCTTCCTTATTTTCCTTGGTTGACCCCGGCCGGCGCCCGCCGCGCCGGGGTTCTCTTGTGGAAAGGGGAGGGGAAAGGAGCGTGCCCATGCACGAATTGACCCAGCTGATCCGGCAGGACATGAAGCCCGCCCTGGGCGTCACCGAGCCGGGGGCCATCGCCTTTGCGGCAGCTACCGCCCGACGCCATACCCATGGGGC
>DWYU01000112.1 GCA_019118505.1 Candidatus Oscillibacter excrementavium | reverse complement strand
TGTCAAGAACTTTTTTCATTTCTTTTTGGCTCGGCGTCGGCCGTGCCGGACAGCTTTGTTAGAATACCAAATCCTCCTTCTCTTGTCAATACCTTTTTTCCACTTTTTTCGTTTTTTCTTTTCCGCCCCTTGCTGCTCTCTCTTTTCTATATAATAGGTAAGCGGTCCATCTCCAGGTGCAACTCCCGCAGGTTTTGCATGGTTTACCGCACATTCTTTGCTTTTCATTCTCACATCCAGCTGTTATAATGGAGGAGAATTCAGAAAGGGGGCGCAGGTTTGAAATTCTGGAAAATGAACGGCGCCGGCAACGACTTTATCATCTTGAACAACCTGGAGGAGCATCTGCCGGTGGATCGGCTGCCGCAGGTGGCCCGGACGTTGTGTGAGCGGCATCTGTCCATCGGAGCCGACGGCCTGATGGTGGTGGATGCGCCCACCCAGGGCGGCGACTACCGGATGCGCTTTTACAATTCAGATGGCAGCATCGGCGAGATGTGCGGCAACGGCGCCCGCTGCATCTGCCGGTATGGCTTTGAGAACGGTCTGGCCGGTGAGACCCAGACCGTGGAGACTACGGCCGGCATCGTGACCGGCCGGCGGATCAGCCCGCGCCTGTACCGGATCCGCCTCAACGACCCCACCACCGTGCGGCTGGACTGCCCGGTGGTGGTGGACGGCATCACCTATGCCTGCTCCTATGTGGAGCTGGGCGATCCGGGGATCCCCCACGCCGTGGTCCCCTACGCCAATCTGCGGCAGGCGGACGAGCACGAGCTGCGGGAGTTGGGCCGGGCCATCCGCTGGAACAAGACCTTTCCCAAAGGCGCCAACGTGAACTTCTACGAGATCGTGGGAGAGGATCTGCTCTTTGAGCGGACCTTTGAGCGGGGCGTGGAGGATTTCACCTACGCCTGTGGTACCGGCACCGGGTCTGTGGTGACGGTGCTGACCCTGCAGGGCAAGGTCTCCGGCCACGGCGTCCAGGTGGATATGACCGGCGGCCGGCTGGTGATCGACGCGGAGCGGATCCACTCCCGCATCGCCAGTCTCTATCTCACCGGGCCCACCAACGTGGTCTGCAGGGGCCAGGTCACCGACGAGGACCTGACGATCTGAATGTAAGGCCATCCGGCCATACAGAGCAACCCAATTTTATATTTAGGAGGAGAGAGAATGCAGCTAAACAAGAAGTCCGTGGCCCGGAACTATGCCTTCCTGGCCGTCATGCTGGGCTCCATGATCCTGGGTTCCGTCGTGGGATGGATTTTCCCCCAGGAGTTGGATGCGGAGGGCAACGTCATCCGCGCCGGCGCCACCGTGCTGGAGCCTCTGGGCACCCTGTTCCTGAACATGATGTTCTGCATTGTGGTGCCCATGGTGTTCTCGTCCATCGCCGGGTCCGTGGCCACCATGAAGAGCCGCAAGCGGGCCGGCAAGATCATGGGCACCACCGTGCTGACCTTCATCATCACCGGCGCCATTGCCGCTGTCATCATGATCGTCATTATGAAGGTCTTTCCGCCGGTGCTGGAGCCCTGGAGCAACCTGACCGAGGGCGTGGTGGAGGATCCCATCTCCATTCCGGACCTGATCGTGAACTTCTTCACCGTCGGGGACTTCTCCGCCCTGCTGAGCCGCAGCGCCATGCTGCCCCTGATCGTGTTCTCCATTCTCTTCGGCTTCGGTGTGAACCTGGGGCCGGGGCCGGACAGCCTGATCGCCAAGTTCCTCACCAGTCTGTCTGACGCCATGATGAAGGTGGTGCAGCTGGTGACCTACTACGCCCCCATCGCCTTCTTCGGCTTCTTCGCCAACCTGGTGGCCACCTACGGCTCCCAGATTGCCACGGACTATGCCCGGGCTCTGGTGGTGTACTATCCCCTCTGCTTCATCTACATCTTCGTGGCCTTCCCCCTGTTCGCCTGGTTCGGCGGCGGCAAGGGCGCGGTGAAGGAGATGTTCAAGCACATCGCCAAGCCCGCCATCACGTCTCTGGGCACCTGCTCCTCCGTGGCCACCATCCCCACCAATATGGAGGAGGCGGAGGCCACCGGCATCTCCAAGGATGTCAGTGAGATCGTGGTCCCCCTGGGCGCCACCATGCACATGGACGGCTCCTGCTTCTCCTGCATTTTGAAGATCGTGTTCCTGTTCGGCGTGTTCGGCCGTCCCTTTGACAGCATCGGCGACATGGCCCTGATGGTGGTCGTGGCGGTGCTGTCCTCCGTGGGTATGTCCGGCGTCCCCGGCGGCGGCTATATCGGCGAGTTCATCATGTGCTCCGTGTTCTTCCCGGACCAGCTGGCCATCGCCTACCCCATCGCCATCACCATCGGCAACCTGGTGGATCCCCCCGCCACCATGATCAACTCCTCCGGCGACTATGTGGTGAGCTACGTGGTCTCCCGGTTCGTGGACGGCAAGGACTGGTTCCAGAAAGTTCTGGCCAGCCGGAACGCCTGATTCCAAAAAAGCAAGAAGGACCTGCCTGCCGGCAGGTCCTTCTTTTGTTTCAGGTGTCCGGCTCGTCCCGGCGGCGCTGCTCCTGCCTGGCCTTGACGCTCTGGCCGAAGGGCGTGGCGGCCAGGCCGCCCAGGGCGGTCTCCCGCACCTCCACCGGCATACGGCGGCCCACGTCCCCCATGCAGTCGATGACCTGATCCACCGGCACCCGGCTCTCGATGCCCGCCAGGGCCATGTCCGCCGCGCTGGCGGCGTTGACGGCACCGATGACGTTCCGCTTCACGCAGGGCACCTCCACCAGGCCCGCCACCGGGTCGCACACCAGGCCCAGCAGGTTCTTCAGGGCCATGGCCACGGCGTGGCCGATCTGGTCCGGCGTGCCGCCCCGCAGATCCACCAGGGCCCCTGCCGCCATGGCCGCGGCCGTGCCCACCTCCGCCTGGCAGCCGCCGGAGGCGCCGGAGATGGACGCCCGGTAGCCGATCACCGCCCCGATGCCGGCGGCCACGTACAGCGCCCGGACGATGGCGTCCTCGTCCACGGTCCCCCGGCGGTACAGGGGCACCAGCACTGCCGGCAGCACGCCGCAGGCCCCCGCCGTGGGGGCCGCCACGATCCGGTGCATACAGGCGTTGGACTCCGCCACGCACAGGGCCGTGGCGATGACCTCCTGGAGATAGGGGCCGCAGAGGGTCTCCTGGGCGGCGGCGTAGTCCCACATCTTCTGGGCGTCGCCCCCCACCAGGCCGCTGACGCTGCGCCGGTCCGCACGGTAGGTGTCCACCGACTCCACCATGGCCCGCCAGGTGCTCCGCATCTTCTCAAAAGAGGCCTCCGCCGTCACCTGCCGCTCCTCCACGTCGGTGTCCCGGACCACCTGCCAGAAGGGCTTCTGCCCCGCCTGGATCTTGTCAAAGATCTCCTGCATGGAATCCAGTGCCATGTCACTCCGCCTCCTTCTCGTAATAGGTGGCGCCCAGCACGCCGTAGAGGACCCGGATCCGCTCCAGGGCGTCCTGGGGGATCCGCTGGTCCGTCTCCACCACCGTCAAGGCGTCCCCGCCCCGGCGGTCCCGGTTCAGGCTCATGTTGGCGATGTTGACGCCGCTGACGGACAGCTCATTCAAAATCCGGGACAGCTCCCCGGCCACGTCCTGGTGGCGGACCACCAGGGTGTTGAAGATGCCGGTGAAGCTCACGTCTACCCCGTCCAGCTGGTCCACCCGGATGCGCCCGCCGCCGGTGGAGGCCGCCTGGAGGGTCAGCTTCCGCCCGTCGGCGCTCTCCACCTCCAGCACCGCCGTATTGGGGTGGGCGTCCCGCAGGTGGATGGTGTGGAAGCGGAATTCCAACCCCTGGTTGGCGGCGATGGCAAAGCTCTCCGGGATGCCCAGGTCGTCGGGCTTCATCCCCAGGAGCCCCGCCACCAGCGCCCGGTCCGTGCCGTGGCCCTGGCCGGTGTCGGCGAAGGAGCCGTGGAGTCCGATGTCCGCCCGCACCACCTCCGCCCCCAGCAGCGTCCGGGCCATGCGGCCGATCCGCACCGCCCCCGCCGTGTGGGAGCTGGAGGGTCCCACCATCACAGGGCCCAGAATGTCAAAAATGTCCAGCATCGCCGCATTCCTCCCGATCTGTCGAAATTGGTTCCAGCGTATCATATCTTTCCCGTTTCCGCAAGGTGTTTTCCTGTTGACCTTTCCGCCGGCCTCCCTTATACTGAATGGCAGAAAGGAGCGTGACCCCCATGGCCACTCTGCTGGTGCGCAACCTGCAAACCATGATTACCTGCGACGACAGCGACGCTGTCCTGAACCACGTGGATCTCTACTGTGAGGACGGCGTGATCCGGGCCATCGGCCCCAACCTGCCCCAGGCCGCCGACACCGTGATCGACGGGTCCCACTGCTGGTGCTATCCCGGCCTCATCAACACCCACCACCACCTGTACCAGGTGTTCTCCCGGAACCTGCCCCAGGTGCAGAATCTGGAGCTGTTCGACTGGCTCACCGCCCTGTACGAGATCTGGAAGGGCCTGGATGAGCGGGTCGTGCGCCTCAGCTCTCTCACCGGCATGGGGGAGCTGCTGAAGCACGGCTGCACCACCTGCTTTGACCATCACTACGTGTTCCCAGCCGGCCGCGGGGACCTGATCGGCACCCAGTTCGCCGCCGCGGAGGAACTGGGGGTGCGGATGTTCGCCTCCCGGGGCAGCATGGACCTCTCCCGGAAGGACGGCGGCCTGCCGCCGGACAGCGTGGTCCAGACGGTGGACGAAATCATGAAGGACTCCGCCCGGGTCATCGAGGCGTATCACGATCCCTCCTTCGGCTCCATGCGTCAGGTGGCCCTGGCCCCCTGCTCCCCCTTCTCCGTCAGCGGAGAGCTGCTGCGGCAGAGCGCCATCCTGGCCCGGCAGTACGGCGTCCGGCTCCACACCCACCTGTGCGAGACGAAGGACGAGGAGCACTACACCCTGGAGCACTACGGCGTCCGGCCCTTGGAGTACATGGCGTCCCTGGGGTGGACAGGCCCGGACGTGTGGTACGCCCACGGCATCCACTTCAACGATGAGGAACTGCGGGAGCTGGCCCGCACCGGCACCGGCGTGGCCCACTGCCCCATCAGCAATATGAAGCTGGCCTCCGGCGTGGCCCGGGTGCCGGAGATGCTGGCCCTGGGGGTTCCGGTGGGACTGGCGGTGGACGGCTCCGCCAGCAACGACGGGTCGTCTTTGATGGAGGAGCTGCGGGTGTGCTATCTGCTCCACCGGCTGACCTCCAGCGAGAAGGCCCCCTCCGGCTATCAGGTGCTGAAGATGGCCACCCGGGGCAGCGCCCGGCTGCTGGGCCGGGAGGACATCGGACAGCTGGCGGTGGGCAAGTGCGCGGACTTCTTCCTGGTGGATTCCCGCCGGCTGGAGCTGGTGGGCGGCGAGTACAGCCCCGCCGACGTGCTGGGCACCGTGGGCCTCCGGGGCCCGGTGGACTGGACGGTGGTGAACGGCAAAGTGGTGGTGAAGGAGGGCCATCTCGCCACCATCGACGAGGAAAAGATTGCCGCCGACGCCCGGAAGGCCTGCGCCGACTATCTGGCAAAAGCGTGACCTGCCCCGCGAAGCGCAAATGCCGCCCGGACCTGATACGGTCCGGGCGGCATTTTTCTTTGTAAATAGGAATCAGGTTGTCTCCTTCCACCGTCCCAGCGTGGGCAACAGGTTCCGCAGATAGGCGCGGCAGGCCTCCGGGTCTGCCCGGCCCAGGGGCATATGGGGCAGACAGTGTTCCACCATTTCATCCATCGTGCAGTCCTGGGAAAAGCTATCCCCGTCCCAGCACCACATACAGTACCGCTCATTGAAGCTGCCATCGGGATTTTTTGCCAGGATGTCATCGGTCAGGGGCATCCCGCAGCTCTGGCAGATCAGCGTCCGTGGACTGCCCAGCAGCGTGTTGATGGACACGCCGAACAGCCTTGAGATAGCCTGAAGTGTTTCTACCTCCGGGATCGTCTCTCCGCGCTCCCAGCGGCTGACCGCCTGCCGTGTGACGAATAGCCGCTCCGCCGTCTCTTTCTGGGAGTATCCCATCTGTCGCCGCAGGTGAGTAAAGACCTCATGAAATTCCATTCTCATCACCTCGGGACCAGTCTACCATGGATGGAGGCCTCCGTAAAGCAACCGGCAGTTGCCCCTCACGCGGCGGCGGGCTCCGTCTCCTTGGGCAGGGGCGGCAGCTGGGTGCGGAAGTAGTCGTAGTTGTAGACCCGGTTGGGCTCCACCTGGTCGGCAAAGCGATTCTCAATCAGTTCGCTGACCGTCACCAGCTGATACCCCTGTTCCAGCAGCCAGGGCACCAGGGTCCTTGTGGCCTCCACGGTGCTGTCGTAGATGCTGTGGAGCAGAATCACCTGGCCGTCCAGGCTCTTCTCCGCCTGGATCCGCTTCACCACCGTGTCCGCATCCCGGCACAGCCAGTCCTCCGGGTCGATGGACCAGGTGACGATGCTGCGGCCGCAGGTGGTCTTTAAGGCCTTGTTCATGGACCCGTAAGGGGGCCGCAGGAGGGTGGGCACAGTGCCCAGCACCTGTTGGAACAGGGCATCCGCCGCGGCCTGGTCCGCCTGCTGGGCGGCCTCGTCCATCTTGCCCAGGTTGGCGTGGCGATAGGAGTGGCTGCCGATCTCACAGCCCAGGTCCGCCGCTCGGCGGACGGCCTCCGGCGCCTTGGACAGGTTCTGGGCCACCTCGAAGAAGGTGGCCACCGCGCCGTTCTCCTCCAGGATGTCCAGGATCTGGTCGGTGTAGACGGCGTGGGGGCCGTCGTCATAGGTCAGGGCCACCATGGGGCGGGTGGGGTCCACCACCCGCTGGGGGGCGGAGACCGGCTCCTCCGCCGACTCTTCCGGGGCCTCCTCCGGCGCTTCGGGCTCCGCCTGCTCCGGCTCCTGGGAGACCGGCAGCTCCGGCATCCGGCCGGGGATCGAGGTCTCCGGCTGGAGCTGGGGCAGCTGTGCCACCGTGGTCAGGTGCTCCGGCGGCTCCTGGGGCGCCGTGGCGGCCGCGCCGCAGGCGGTGAGCAGCAGGCAGAAGGCCAGCAGCAGGGGAATCATTCGTCTCATAGCAGGTACCTTTCTTTCGTCTTTTTTCTCTATCATACGGGATGGCCCTGGAAAAGTCAGGACAAAACGGATACAAAAAGAGCAAAAAAAGTGACAAAAGAAACGAAGAGTGACAAACGCCGGGGCGGGGAGTTCCCCGCCCCGGCTCTCTTACAGCCGCTGGCTCTTGTCCTCCGCGTACCAGAGGTTCCAGGTCTGGCGGTAGACCTCCGCCGCCTGTTTGGTGTGGCACACCATCCGCACCCGCTCCGGCAGGGGGTGCTCCGCCAGGAAATCCATGATGGCCCGCAGGGCCACCGTGGCCGCCTGAGGCAGCGGATAGCCGTACACCCCGGTGGAGATGGAGCAGAAGTCCAGCGTCCGGATGCCGTGGTCGGCCGCCAGCTCCAGGCAGCTGCGGTAGCAGGAGGCCAGCACCTCCGCCTCCCCGTGGTCCCCACCCCGCCAGATGGGCCCCGGGGTGTGGAGTACGTACTTGGCCCGCAGGCGGTAGCCCCTCGTCAGCTTGGCCTGTCCCCGCTCACAGCCTCCCAGGGTGCGGCACTCCGCCAGCAGCTCCGGCCCCGCCGCCGCGTGGATGGCCCCGTCCACCCCGGCGCCCCCCAGCAGCGTGGGGTTGGCGGCGTTGACGATGGCCTCCGCGTCGGACTGGGTGATGTCCCCTACCAGAATGGAAAACCGCTCCATGCTTGATCCTCTCCTTCCGCGGTCCCCCTTTCAGAGGCCGCCTCTTTTCTCCCAGTATAGATCCTTCCGGCCAAAAAGCAAGCCGGGATTTTTGGGTTGTCCGCCGGCGGATTTCGCGGTATAATTTCCCTGTGAGCTACCACCTGTGCCCGGCATCGCGCTGCCGGGGGAAAGGAGGCCCTATGGCAAAGCAGATCCCCACCTACACCGGAACGCTCCGCAGCCACTCCCTGACCATGCCCCACTGTGTCAGCGAGTGCAGCGGCATCCGGGTATTCGGCCGCCGCATCAAGTCCCTGGCCTTTTCCACCGACGTGGCCATCATCAAAAATATCAACGCCGACGCCATTATCGCCGTGTACCCCTTCACGCCCCAGCCGGTGATCTCCCAGGCCATCATCAACGTGTCCGACGTGCCGGTGTTCGTGGGGGTGGGCGGCGGCATCACCACCGGGAAGCGCTCCGTCCGCCTGGCCATTCAGGCGGAGATTCAAGGGGCCTACGGCGTGGTGCTGAACGCCCCCACCTCCGACGAGGTCATCCGTCAGATCAAGGAGGTGGTGGACATCCCGGTGGTGATCACCGTGGTCTCTGCCCACACAGACATCCGCAGCCGGCTGGCGGCGGGGGTGGACTTCCTCAACGTCTCCGGCGCCGCCGCCACCCCGGAGATCGTGGCGGGGATCCGCCGGGAGTTCCCCGAGGTGCCCATCATCGCCACCGGCGGCCCCACGGAGGAGAGCATCCTCCGCACCATCCGGGCCGGGGCCAACGCCGTGACCTACACGCCCCCCACCAACGGGGCGCTGTTCGCCCAGATCATGGACCAGCACCGAAAGACGCTGTGAGAGTCCCGCCTCCGGTCCCCTGTGAAAAAACGCACACAGAAGGGGTTGACAACCCCCGCGGGTTCTGTGTATAATGACGGCGAATCGGTAGGTGAGGCTACCATGGGGATTCGGAATGATCCAAAGACTGCTGCCGCACAGTTGTGGAGACACAACCAGCTGGTCAACAGGCCGCGTCGACAACAAGGCGCCGCTTAACGCAGTTGCTACGCCCCGTGATGCTAAAGCTTGGACGAAGATGCCCATGGAACGCAGCTGTCCCTGCCGGATTCTCCGGCAGGGATTTTTTTCTGCGCAAATGCAGGACTTGCCGATGGTTCCAATGCGCCCCACGTGCATGAAGTTCGGCCATTTGACAGAAAGGAGGTGCGCGCCATGGAATCCGCCAGTCGATCACCCAGGAAATTCAAACGAAAGCGAGGTAACGACTATGACCATGTTCCACAAGGATCAGATCCTGCAGCTTTTGGAGAACCGGGACGGCCAGGCCCTTCACGCCCTGTGGCAGGGCCGCGGCGCGGTGGACATCGCCGCCCTCCTGGAGTCCGTGGAGGACGGCGCCCGGCAGGCGGCGGTGTTCCGCACCCTGCCCAAGGACCTGGCGGCGGATGTGTTCTCCTATCTCTCCGGTCCCACCCAGGCCCGGCTGGCCCGCTCCTTTGCGGACGGGGAGCTGCAGCAGCTCTTTGACGCCCTGCATCTGGACGACGCGGCGGACTTTTTGGAGGAGCTGCCCGCCAACCTGGTGACCCGGGTCCTGAAAGCCGCCTCCCCCCAGCGCCGCATGGCGGTGAACGCCCTGCTGCGGTATCCCTCCGGCAGCGCCGGCAGCGTTATGACGCCGGAGTTCGTCGCCCTCCGTCCGGCGGATACGGTCCGGCAGGCGCTGGACACCATCCGCCGCACCGGCATCCACAAGGAGACCATCTACACCTGCTATGTGCTGGACTGCCGGAGCCTGCTGGGGACCGTGTCCGCCAAGGACCTGCTGACGGCGGCGGAGGATGTGCCTGTAAAAGAATTGATGGCAGCCGATGTGGTGTCCGTTGGCACCCTGACAGACCGGGAGACGGCCGCCCGGCTGCTGGCCAAATACGATCTGCTGGCCCTGCCGGTGCTGGACGGCGAGGATCGGATGGTGGGCATCGTCACCGTGGACGATGCTATTGACGTGCTGACGGAGGAGACCACGGAGGACCTGTCCATCATGGCGGCGGTGACGCCGGACGAGAAGCCCTACTTCGCCGCCTCCGCCTGGGAGCACGCCCGCCACCGGGTGCTGTGGCTGCTGATCCTGATGCTGTCCGCCACCATCACCGGCTCCATCATCACCCAATACGAGGACGCCATCTCCGCCGTGCCCCTGCTGGTGGCCTTTCTGCCCATGCTGATGGACACCGGCGGCAACTGCGGCTCCCAGAGCGCCACGCTGGTGATCCGTGGCCTGGCCCTGGAGGAGATCCGCCCCCGGGACGTGGGGCGGGTGGTGCGCAAGGAGCTGGCGGTGGCTCTCATCGTCAGCGCCATCCTGGCCGCCGCCAACGGCCTGCGGATCTTTCTCCAGTACCACGACGCCGCCATCGCCCTGGTGATCTCCCTGTCCCTGGTGGCCACGGTGATCCTGTCCAAGCTGGTGGGCTGCGTGCTGCCCATTGCCGCCAAGCAGGTCCACATGGACCCGGCCATCATGGCCTCTCCCCTTATCACCACCATCGTGGACGCCGGGGCGGTGCTGATCTACTTCCGGGCCGCCACCGCGTTCCTGCCTCTGTCGGTATGAGGGCATCCCCACATATATAATATACAGACAAAGAGCGGGGGGCGGG
>DWYU01000017.1 GCA_019118505.1 Candidatus Oscillibacter excrementavium | reverse complement strand
GGGGCCCCCCCCCCCCTCCGCCTCTCCCGTCAGATTGCGACCGCTTTCCCTTGTGTCCCGTTTCCGGGCATGGTATAATGAGATCACAAATCTCCGCAGTTTTACGAAAGAGAGGCCTTTCACGATGTTGGATGTCAAATCCTTTCAGCTGCAAACCTTCCTGCCCCTGCCCTATGAGGAGGTCCTGGCCCCCCGTCTGAAGCGGGCCCATGAGAAGCTCCAGAACGGCAGCGGAGCCGGCGGGGAGTTCACCGGCTGGGTCCACCTGCCCCGGGACTACGACCGGGCGGAGTTCGCCCGCATCCAGGCCGCCGCCGCCCGCATCCAGGGCAATTCCAAGGCCCTGGTGGTCATCGGCATCGGCGGCTCGTACTTAGGCGCCCGGGGGGTCATCGACTGCCTGTGCTCTCCCAACTACAACCTCAGGCGCAAGGACACCCCCAACATCTACTTTGTGGGCAACGGCCTCTCCTCTGACGCCCTGGGAGAAGTGCTGGACCTGGTGGCGGACGTGGACTTCTCCGTCAACGTGATCTCCAAGTCCGGCACCACCACGGAGCCTGCCGTGGCCTTCCGCTTCTTCCGGGAGGCTCTGGAGAAGAAGTACGGCCCGGAGGGCGCCCGGGAGCGGATCTACGCCACCACCGACAAGGCCCGGGGCGCCCTGAAATCCCTGGCGGACAGCCAGGGGTGGGAGACCTTCGTGGTCCCGGACGACGTGGGCGGCCGCTACAGCGTTCTCACCGCCGTGGGCCTGCTGCCCATCGCCGTGGCCGGAGTGGACATCACCGCCCTGATGCAGGGCGCGGCGGATCTGATGGAGGTCTGTCAGGACGCCTCCTTCCAGTGCCCCGCCTGGCGGTACGCCGCCATCCGGTACGAGCTGTACCGGGCGGGCCGGTCCATCGAACTGCTGGCCTGCTATGACCCGGCCTTCCGGTTCATGGCGGAGTGGTGGAAGCAGCTCTTCGGCGAGAGCGAGGGCAAGGAGGGCAAGGGCCTCTTCCCCGCCAGCGTGGAGTTCACGGCGGACCTCCACTCCATGGGCCAGTATATCCAGGAGGGCAAACGGCTGATGTTCGAGACCGTGGTGCGGCTGGGGCCCTCCAGCCGCCAGCTGTCCGTGCCCGCCGACGAGGCGGACGGCGACGGGCTGAACTTCCTGGCCGGCAAAACCATGGACTTCATCCGGGACCGGGCCATGGAGGGCACCCTGCTGGCCCACACCGAGGGCGGTGTGCCCAACCTGATCGTGGAGACCGCCGGCAAGACGGCCCGGGACCTGGGCCAGCTGATCTACTTTTTCGAGTACGCCTGCGGCCTCTCCGGCTATCTGCTGGACGTGAATCCCTTCGACCAGCCCGGCGTGGAGGCCTATAAAAAGAACATGTTCGCCCTGCTGGGCAAGCCCGGCTACGAGGACCGCCGGGCCCAGCTGGAGAGCAAGCTGGAGAATTGATCCCGCCCCGGCGGCGGGGCAAAATCCCCTCCGCTGTCAATCTCCATTATGAACAAAGATTAAATCTTCATTTCTGCATTGTTTTTCACCGGATCTTGTGGTATGCTTAACATACCGAATCTCCCCCAGCGACTTTAATTGACAGGAGTGATTTCATATGGTCAGACTGATTATGGGCACAAAGGGGTCCGGCAAGACCAAGCAGCTCATTGAACTGATCAACAACGCGGCGAAGGACGAGCCCGGCAACGTGGTTTGCATCGAGGCCAACCGCAACTTGACATACGACATCCACTACCACATCCGCCTTATCGACGCGCAGGAGTACAAGCTGAACAGCTACGATATGTTCCGCGGCTTCATCAGCGGCCTGTACGCCGGCAACTACGACATCTCCCACGTGTTCATCGACAGCCTGTGCCGCGCCATCGGCCGGGATGTGGACAAGGACACCGAGGCTTTCCTGGACTGGCTGGACGCCTTCGGCGAGAAGAACGGCATCAAGTTCACCGTCACCATCAGCGCCGACCTCTCCCAGGCCACCGACGGGATGCAGAAGTTCCTGTAAGCGGCCTCGCGGCTTCCGTAAAACCGTACAGCGCCGCCCCTGTCAAATGACAGGGGCGGCGCTCTTTCTGTTTCTCAGGTCCTCAGGCGGCTGTATTGGCCGCAGCCCCGCCCTCCAGCAGGCGGTAGTTCTCGTAATCCGCCACGGAGGTCAGATCGCTGAGGCAGATCTGGTCCACGCCAAAGAGTGCTGCCATCCGGATCCGCTCCAAGGCGGCCTCGCCATTCAGATACCACACCACGGTGCGGCCGTCATCTGCGGTGAGATAGGCACAGGCGTAACGGTCCGAGTAGTAGTCCCGGGTCCGGGGGCTGTCCAGCAGGTCCTCGATCTCCTCTGCCGAGAGCGCTCCCGTGTGCCGTCCGTTGCTCCAGCCGGAGCCGGTGGTGGTCAGCAGCAGGCAGAGCTTGCCGCTCTCCACCTGGTCCTGCAGTTCCGCCAGGGCGTAGTAGACCTCCTCCAGCGGTTCCAGCGGTGCCACGGGGATGGCCCCCTCCGTGTTCTCATAGGCGGCCACCCGTACCACCAGCCGGTCCGCGGACTCCGCCAGAGCGGCATAGTCGTACCCGGTGTATGCCGTGCCCTGCCACACCGGCGCCTCTACCACCACATAGAGCAGCTGATCCCCCAGCTGGTCCCGCAGGTCCTCCACCAGATCGGTGAACGCCTCCCGCTGGGCGGAGGGCAGCTCCGCCAGATCCAGGAACAGCCCCTGGCAGCCGCTGTCCTTCACCGCGGCCGCCAGCATCTCCGCCGTCTGGGCGGGCTCACCCTTCAGGACAGTGGAGGTGCCGCTGACCCGCAGCAGCGGCGCCGCGCCGGCGGAGGTGACCGCCTCCAGCAGGGCCGCCACCGGTTCCTCCTCCATGGTGCCGGTGAGCCGGGCCTCCCCGGCGTAGATCAGCCGGGCGCTGCCCACCGCCACCGCGTCATAGCCGGTCAGGTCCGCCAGTCCTTCCGCCGTGGGGGCGATGCCCACCTTGTCCGGCGACGCGGCGTGGTAGCTGTCATACAGGCGCATCAGCATGACGGCCGCCTGCTCCCGGGTGGCGGTCCGCTCCGGGGAGAAGGTGGTGGAGGAGGTGCCGTTCACCAGCCCCAGCTCATAGGCCATGGCCACATAGCCCACATTGGTGGTCACGTCCCGGAAGGGCATGGGCAGGTCCTGGGCCAGCCCGGCGATGGTGCCGTAGCCCATGGCCCGCACCAGCATCACCGCCAGCTCCTCCCGGGTGATGGGGTCCTCCGGGCGGAAGGTGTCCGTCTGGTGGGTGATGGCCCCGTGGGCATAGGCGGTCTCCACCGCGCTGTAGTACCAGGTATCCGGGTCCTGGTTATCCTGGTAGGACCCCTTCTCCGGGGTCACCGTCTCCCACCCGAACAGGCGGCACAGCGTCACCACGGCGGCGGCCCGGGTCATGGGCTGCCCCAGGCCGAAGCGGGTCTTGGTCTGCCCGTGGAACAGTCCCAGGTCCACGGCCCGGCGGATGGCGTCCGCCGCCCAGTGGCTCTCCGGCACGTCGGAAAAGCCCGTGGAGGACGCGGCCGCAGGTGCCGGCAGCGCCGCCGCCAGCAGCGCGGCGCACAGCAGCACACAGGAACAAATCCGTTGCAGTCGTTTTTTCATGTTGTCGTTCTTCGCTCCTTTGGCGTCAGATTTCTTCCGGATTTTGACAGAGGCGACCGGAATCGCCCCCTGTTGGGATGACATTGTACCAGATTCTGCCGCCGCCGTCAAACGAACGGTGTCGGAACGCAGAAAATCCTTTACGTTTGCCCCCTTGCCTGCTATAATAATTTAGTTATGATGGCAGTTTATCACCCTTAGAGGGGAGGGAACAGGCTTTGAAATTCAAAAAGTGGAACATCGGTGCGCCGGCGGAGCAGGACGTGGCCCTCCTCCGGAGCGCCGGATACCCCTACCTGCTGTCCACGGTGCTGGCCGCCCGGGGCGTCACCACAGCCGAGGCGGCGGCCGAGGCGCTGGAGCGGGATCGGAGCCTGAGCATCTCCCCCATGCTGATGCGGGACATGGACAAGGCGGTGGTCCGGATCCAGCAGGCCATCAGCCGGGGGGAGACCATCGCCGTGTTCGGCGACTACGACGTGGACGGCATCACCTCCACCGTCCTGCTGATGGACTATCTCCGCAGCTGCGGCGCCAAGTGCCTGCGGCACATCCCCCGGCGGATCGAGGAGGGCTACGGCCTGTCCAAGGACGCCATCCAGGGCCTGCGGGACCAGGGCGCCACGCTGATGATCACCGTGGACTGCGGCATCACCGGAAATGAGGAGGTTGCCTTCGCCGCCTCCATCGGGCTGGACGTGGTCATCACCGACCACCACGAGTGCAAGGAGGAGCTGCCCCCGGCCCTGGCGGTGGTGGACCCCCACCGCAGCGACTGCCCCTATCCCTTCAAGCACCTGGCCGGCGTTGGCGTGGCGCTGAAGCTGGTGCTGGCCCTGGGGGGCGAGAGCCGGGAGGACGCCCTGTTCGCCCGGTACTGCACCCTGGCGGCCATTGGCACCGTGGCCGACGTCATGCGGATGGAGGGGGAGAACCGCACCATCGTCTCCTGCGGGCTGGAGGCCCTGCCCCACACAGACTTTGTGGGCATCCACGCCCTGCTGAAGGAAGCTGGGCTTCTGGGCAAGCCCATCACCTCCATCCAGATCGGCTTTGTGCTGGCGCCCCGGATCAACGCCGCCGGCCGCATGGGCGCGGCGGACCTGGCCGCGGATCTGCTGGAGACCAGCGATCCCGCCCGGGCGGAGGAGCTGGCAAAGGCGCTGTGCGACCTGAACCGCAAGCGCCAGGAGGTGGAGCAGGCCATCTGCGCCGACGCCACGGAGAAGATCGGAAAGCTCCGGGCCGAGGACCGCAGCGCCCTGGTCCTCTCCAGTGAGGACTGGCACCAGGGGGTGGTGGGCATCGTGGCCTCCCGCCTCAGTGAGAAATACGCCTGCCCCAGCTTCATGATCCATCTGAAGGACGGCGTGGGCAAGGGCTCCTGCCGGTCCTACGGCGGATTCAACCTGTTCTCCGCGCTGGAGGCCTGCTCCGACCTGCTGGAGGGCTTCGGCGGCCACGAGCTGGCCGCTGGCTTCACCATCTCCGAGGAGAACATCGACGCCTTCCGGGCCCGGATGAATCGATACGTCCGCTCCGCCTCCGGCGGGGAGCCCCCGGTCTCCTGCCTGGACGTGGACGCCCCCCTCACCTGCCCCGGCGAGGTGACGCTGGCGGAGGTGGAGGAGCTGGACCAGCTGGAGCCCTATGGCGCGGGGAATCCCCGTCCGGTGTTCGCCCTGCTGGGGGCCACGGTGGACGCCATGCAGCCCGTGGGCCAGGGCCGGCACCTGAAGTTCCGTCTGTCCAAGGGCACCTGCCGGTTTGACGCCATCTTCTTCTCCATGACGGAGGCGGAGAGCGGCGTGGCCGCCGGGATGCGGGTGGACGCGGCCTTCTATCTCCAGGCCAACACCTTCCGGGGCAACACCACCCTGCAATTACAGCTCATCGACATCCGCCCCTCCCTGACCCCCAGCCGCCACGAGGCGGCGGACCTGGACCTGCTCCGCCGCCTGATGGCGGGGGAGCCCCTCACCAGCCAGGAGCGGACCCGGCTCCTGGCGTCCCGCAGCCAGTTCGGCGCCTTCTGGACGGTACTGGAGCGCCGCCTGCGCCAGGGCAAGGCGGAGACGGACACCCTGCCGCTGCTGCGGCGGCTGTCTGCCCGCTCCGGCGGGTGCGAGAGCTTCCTCCGGGCCGGTCTGGCCCTGGCGGTCTTTGCCGAGCGGGGCCTCATCACCCTGTCTGCCCAGGGCGATCAAATCACGCTTTCTCTGAATCCCATCCAGGGGAAGGTGGACCTCTTCGCCTGCCCCTATCTGTCCCGGCTGCGGGAGGATTCCGCCGGCCGGAATGGAGGTGCTGTGTCATGACCATCCAGGAACAGTATGAAAATCTGGTAAAGACCATCCGGGGCTACAACCCCGCCGCGGACTTCCAGCATATCCAGGCCGCCTATGAATTCGCGCGGGAGGCCCACAAGGACCAGAAGCGCAAGAGCGGCGAGCCCTATATCATCCACCCCCTGGCGGTGGCCCAGATCGTGGCGGAGGAGCTGCGGCTGGACAGCGAGTCCATCGAGGCCGCCCTCCTCCACGACGTCATCGAGGACACCGCCGCCACCCACGAGCAGGTGTCCAAACTCTTCTCCCCCACCATCGCCGACCTGGTGGAGGGCGTCAGCAAGCTGACCCGCATCCAGTACGCCACCAAAGAAGACGAGCAGATGGAGAACCTGCGGAAGATGCTCATTGCCATGAGCAAGGACATCCGGGTGATCCTCATCAAAATCGCCGACCGGCTCCACAACATGCGGACCATGGAGTACCAGTCTCCGGAGAAGCAGAAGCAGAAGTCTCTGGAGACCATGGAGATCTACGCCCCCATCGCCCACCGGCTGGGTATGCAGCGCATCAAGTGGGAACTGGAGGACCTGTCCCTCAAATACCTGGACCCCATCGGCTACGAGGAGATCGTCTCCAAGCTGGAGGCCAAGCACCAGGAGTACGAGGACTTCATGCGCCGCATCCAGATCCAGATCGACAACCGGCTGAAGGAGCTGAACATCGATCACATCGTCTACGGCCGGATGAAGCACCCCTACTCCATCTACCGGAAGATGTTCAACCAGAACAAGAGCCTGGACGAGATCTTCGACCTGTTCGCCTTCCGGGTCATCGTCAACTCCGTGGGGGACTGCTACAACGTCCTGGGCGTCATCCACGATCTCTACAAGCCCATCCTGGGCCGGTTCAAGGACTATATCGGCACCCCCAAGCCCAACGGCTATCAGTCCCTCCACACCACGGTCATCGGGGCGGACGGCCTGCCCTTCGAGGTGCAGATCCGCACCAAGGAGATGCACGAGGTGGCGGAGTACGGCGTGGCCGCCCACTGGAAATACAAGCAGAACGGCCAGGGCGCCGGCACCGAGGGCAAGTACGAGTGGGTCCGCCGCCTGCTGGAAAACCAGGAGGGCGCCGACGCCGAGGACTATATCCACTCCCTGAAGGTGGATATGTTCGCCGACGAGGTGTTCGTCTTTACCCCCGGCGGCGACGTGCAGAACCTGCCCGCCGGAGCCACCCCTATCGACTTCGCCTATGCCATCCACTCCGCCGTGGGCAACCGGATGGTGGGCGCCAAGGTGAACGGCCGGATCGTCACGCTGGACCATGTTCTGAAAAACGGCGACATCGTGGAGATCCTCACCTCCAAGAACGCCAAGGGCCCCAGCCGGGACTGGATGAAGATCGCCAAATCCAGCGAGGCCCGCAGCAAGATCCGCCAGTGGTTCAAAAAGGAGAAGAAAGAGGAGAACATCGCCAACGGCCGGGCCGCCTTCGAGGCGGAGCTGAAGCACTGCGGCATCTCCATGAAGGATGTCCTCTCCCCGGAGATGCTGCCGGTGCTCCTCAAGCGGGTGTCCTACGGCTCTCTGGACGAGATGTACGCCGCCATCGGCTACGGCGGCTTTACCGCCCAGAAGGCGGTGAGCCGGATCCAGGGAGAGCTGAACCGGGTGGCAAAGCTCCACCAGGCGGAGAAGGCCGCCGAGGAGCTGGCCGAGGCCAAGCCGGCGGAGCCCGCCAAGCAGCCCCCCGCCCCCAAGCGGGTCAAGAGCGAGCAGGGCATCATCGTGGAGGGCCTGGACAACTGCCTGGTGAAGTTCTCCAAATGTTGCACCCCCGTACCTGGAGACGACATCATCGGCTTCATCACCCGTGGGTACGGCGTGTCCGTCCACCGGTGCGACTGTCCCAACGCCTCCCCGGAGAAGCGGAGCCAGCCCGGCCAGGAGGGCCGCTGGATCAAGGTCTCCTGGGGCAGCGACACCAACGACAGCTATCCCACCATTCTGGAGGTGGTGTGCAAGGACCGGCAGGGCCTGCTGCTGGACATCTCCGCCGCCCTCTCCACCACCAACACTTTCGTACTGGGCATCAACTCCCGCAGCACAGAGGATCAGTTCGCCATCTTCCGGCTGGAGATCCGGGTGAAGGACGGCGCTCAGCTGAAATCCGTCATGAACAAGCTGAATCAGATCTCCGGGGTGCTGAAAGTCACCCGTCCGGCGGGGTGAGGTCGGCTCCCGCCGGGGGGCTTGTCCAGCGGGGATGCACCCCCCATTTTCTTTTCGGCCTTGCCCGAAAAGAAAACGGGCCGTACCCGCAAGGGGTACGCCGCATCCGTAAGCGGCAAAGCCGCCAACGGCTGCGCAGTGCACGGTCCAAAAGAAAAGGGCGCAGGTGCGCTCCGGTGCAGTGGCCCTCCGCGCGCGACGGGGGTCGGCGGATCAGTGCAAGCGCCGATTTTGCCTGGCCTTCGGGCACGCTTGGGTCTTCTGCGAGGTCGGTACTGCCGTCCCGTGGCGGATGGTGCGGGGATCGTCGGGGTGCAAGAACGCATTTGACCAGCTCATCTTTTCGCGCGTTCCGCTTCGCTACGCGCTGCCCTGGCAGTCGTAGGGGCCGATGCCCTCATCAGCCCTTGCAGAGACTGCCATCGGCCACCGGCCAGCGGCAGCGGAAAGAGAAGCTGGATGTATCCCAGACCTCCCCGGGCCAAAAGTTACCCCAAGGGCAGCGCGTTTCCGTCCCTGACTTCTGCAAGGGAGTGCCAACCATCCCCCGCCGGCGGCAGGAGGTCTGCGCTGGCGCAGACCGACCCGCCGAACATTTTTTCTTTTCCACCGGGCGCGGCGCATTTTCTTTTTGATGTCTCAAAAAGAAAATGGGGGGCGCATCTGCCCAGCCATCCCCATGGCTGTTTCCCCGCGTCCAATCGGACGCACACCTATCAACACTCCCCACGTTTTGTGGATCACGAAAGGAATGCATCCTATGCGCGCAGTCGTCACACGGGTATCCAGCGCCTCCGTCACCATCGGCGGCACCGTCAACGGCCAGATCGGCCGGGGGTTCCTGGTCCTGCTGGGCATCGGCCCCAACGACACCATGGAAACCGCCGGGAAGCTGGCGGAGAAGATCTGCAACCTGCGGGTCTTTGAGGACGAGAACGGCAAAATGAATTTAAGTCTGGAGCAGGTGGGGGGCGCCCTGCTGGTGGTGTCCCAGTTCACCCTGTACGCGGACACCTCCTCCCGCCGCCCCGGCTTCACCGGCGCCGCCAAGCCGGATGCGGCCATCCCTCTGTACGAGGCCTTCATGGCCCATTGCCGGGAGCGGGGCTTCGACGTCCAGCACGGGGAGTTCGGCGCCGACATGCAGGTGGACTCCCGCAACGACGGGCCCGTCACCATCCTCTTTGACACGGAGCGGCCCTTTTGAGGAGCGGGAGGAATCAGCTATGACGCCCCAGGAACTGGTCCGGACCTTTTATGAGTCCGTGGTCTCCCTTCACCGGCCGGAGGACCTGCCCCGCTTCATCGGGGCAGACTGTGTGCTCCGGCAGGGAGAGCAGACCGTTCCTCTGGGCCCCGCTGGAATGGCCCATCACCTGGCGGCCCTGCGGGAGACCTATCCGGACTACACGGTTCGAATCCTCCGGCAGCACTGGGCCGCCCCCTACGTCATCTCCGAATGCGTCATGGAGGGCACCCACCTGGGCCCCTGGCCCGGGACCGTTCCCACTGGAAAGCGCCTGACCTTCACCGGCGTGAACGTGGACCGGGTGGAGTGTGGAAAAATCGTGGAGCACGGCGGGGCGGTGAACACCTTTGAGACGCTGTGGGAGGCGGGCATCATCCGTCCCACGGAGTAAACGCAGGGCATATCCCCACGCAATTCTGATATTTTTATTTGGCAAGGGAGGTTTCCCATGAACATCAAATCCCTGACGGTGGGCCCCATCGGCACCAACTGCTATCTCCTCTGCGATGAGGCGGCCAAAGCCTGCGCCGTTGTCGATCCCGGCGGGGACGCCGGCCGGGTGGCCGCCGCCGTGGCGGAGACGGGCTGTACGCCCTGCGCCATCCTGCTGACCCACGGCCATTACGACCACACCGGCGCCGTGGGAGAGCTTCAGGCCAAATGGCCGGAGATCCCGGTGTATCTCAACCGCCGGGACGTGTATGATGACGCCTATACCCAGCAGCTGTTCCCGCCTCTCTCCGGAGATGTGCGGGACTATGACGAGGGGGACACGGTGGCCGTGGGCGGCCTGACGGTGTCCGTCCTGGCCACGCCGGGCCACAGCGAGGGCTCCGTCACCCTCCGGTGCGGAGACACCCTGTTCTGCGGGGACACCCTGTTCGCCGGCTCCTGCGGCCGGACGGACTTTCCCGGCGGGTCCATGGAGAAGATGATGGCCTCCCTGCGGCGGCTGGGACAGCTGGAGGGCGACCTCCGGGTGCTGCCGGGACACATGGAGGCCTCCACCCTGGACCGGGAGCGGCGGACGAATCCCTACCTGCTCCACGCCATGCAGTGAGGAGGACACCATGAAGCTGGTATTCCACGGCCATGACGAGCGGTATGTGGTGGAACAGAGCCTGATGAACCTGTTCCCCGGGGAAAAGCCCGTCTATGAGCCCATTGTCCCCGGCGACAGCAGCTGGGCCGTCATCTCGCTGGCGGAGCCGGAGGACCTCTGCCGGGTGACGGTGTCCCTCTGCCGGGACAGCAGGACTGTGGAGCGGACCTATGAAGAGCCCCTCTCCGGCGATGACTTCCAGCGGGAGGGCCAGCGCCGCCACGCCATCGGCGCCTGCTTTTTCCTGGCGGCCCGGGACCTGACCGGCGTGACGCCCCCCTGGGGGATGCTCACCGGCGTCCGGCCTGACAAGCCGGTGACCTGGGCCCTGGAGGCGGGGAAGTCCCCGGAGGCGGCCAAGGCCTATTTGGAGGAACACTACTTCGTCACCCCCTCCCGGGCCGCCCTGGCCCTGGAGACCGGCGCCACCGCGGCCCAGGCCGCGAAGCGGCTGGAGCGGCGGGACATCGACGTGTACGTGGGCATCCCCTTCTGCCCCACCCGGTGCGCCTACTGCTCCTTTGTCAGCCAGTCGGTGGAGCGGAGCTTTGCCCTGGTGCCCCCCTATGTGGACGCCCTGTGCGCGGAGCTCACCGCCGGCGGGGAGATGGTCCGCCGGACCGGGCTGCGGGTGCGGACCTTCTACATGGGCGGCGGCACTCCCACCACGCTGACGGCGGAGCAGATGGACCGGGTCCTCACCGCCTTTGACACATCCTTCGACCGCTCCGCCTGCCCGGAGCTCACCGTGGAGGCCGGCCGGCCGGACACCATCACGGCGGAGAAGCTGGCGGTTTTGAAGGCCCACGGCGTCACCCGGGTCTCCGTGAACCCCCAGACCTTTGAGGAGCCGGTGCTGCGGGCCATCGGCCGGTGCCACACGGCGGCGGACATCGACGATGCCATGGACCTGGTGGCCCGGTGCGGCTTCCCCCACGTGAACATGGACCTGATCGCAGGATTGCCGGAGGACACGGCGGAGGGCTTCCGCCGCTCCCTGGACCGGTGCCTCCACTATGGCCCCGACGACATCACCGTCCACACCCTGGCGCTGAAAAAGGGCAGCCGCATCCTGACGGAGGGGCTGCGGATCCCGGCGGCAGAGACGGTGGCGGAGATGCTGGACTACGCGGACCCGGCCCTGCGGGAGGCCGGCTACCGGCCTTACTACCTCTACCGGCAGAAATACATGTCCGGCAGCTTCGAGAACATCGGCTGGTGCCGCCCCGGCGGGGAGTGCTGGTACAACGTGGACATCATGTCGGAGCTGTGCTCCATCCTGTCCTTCGGTGCCGCCGGGTCCACCAAGATGGTGGTGCCGGGCACCAACCAGATCCAGCGGGCCTTCAACGTGAAGTATCCCACCGAGTATATCCAGCGGCCGGAGAAGTGGCAGACCAACCAGGCCGCCTTCGCCGCGTTCTATGAAGCACTGTGAAAGGAGTATCGCCATGGCCTATTCCCTGAGAGAGATCAACGCCGCCGTCCGCTCGGACCCCAAGGGCTTTGCGGAGGAGTGCGACGCCGCCTTTGCCAAGAAGGTGGAGGCCGCCGCCCAGAAGATCGCCAACCACCGGAAGGAGTCCCACATCATCCTGCTGTCCGGTCCCTCCGGCTCCGGCAAGACCACCACGGCTTTGAAGATCGAGGAGCAGCTGGAGAAAATGGGCATCCAGACCCACACCATCTCCATGGACAACTACTTCAACACCATCGATCCGGAGACCGCCCCCCGGAACCGGGAGGGCGCCATCGACTACGAGTCCCCCTTCTGCCTGGACATCGAGCTGCTGAACCGGCACTTCTCCATGCTGGACCGGGGGGAGACCATCCACGTGCCCAAGTACGAGTTCGCCCGGCAGATGCGCTCCGACATCCTGTCCCAGCCTCTGAAGCTGGGTCCCGACGAGCTGGCCATCTTCGAGGGGATCCACGCCCTGAACGACATCATCGTGGGCAAGAACCCCAAGGCCTTCAAGCTGTATATCGCCGCCCGGTCCAACGTGGTGGATGAGGCCGGCGCCGTGGTGTTCCAGCACCCCTGGCTGCGGCTGAGCCGCCGGATCGTCCGGGACTACAAGTTCCGGGGCAGCGACGCCAGCTTCACCCTGAAGATGTGGCCCAACGTCCGCCGGGGGGAGAAGCTGTACATCTCCCCCTACAAGGAGAACGCGGACCTGATGTTCGACTCCTCCCTGCCGGACGAGATGTCCGTGCTGAAGCCCTTTGTGGTGCCCCTGCTGGAGGCCCTGCCCCAGGGCAAATACCCCATTGCCGACGACATCCTCCGGGGATACCAGCGGATCGAGCCCATGGAGGAGTCGTATATCGCCGCCAACTCCCTGGTGCGGGAGTTCATCGGCGGCAGCACCTATTCCTATTGACCGGCAGGGCGCCGGAGCGCCCGGCCTTCCAATCCTATCTTCGGAGGTCAAACAGCCATGAATGAACGGTTGCAGGAACTGCTGGACGCCGTGCAGCGCACAGCCACCCAGGTGGGCGGCAGCGCCGCGGACGCCGCCTACGGCGTGGGAAGGCGGGCCGGCGAGCTGCTGTCCGTGGCCAAGCTGAACATCCAGGTCATGGACCGGAAGGGGGAGGTGGATGCCGCCCTGCGGCAGGTGGGAGAGATGATCTACGCCACGCACACCGGCACCCCCACGGAGTCGGAGGTGCTGCTGGCAAAGCTCCAGGAGATCGACGCCCTCCGCGAGAACATCCGCCAGCTGGAGCAGGAGATCGCCCGACTCCAGGGCGGAGCGGTATGCCCCGTCTGCGGGGCCAAGGCCCAGCGGGGCGACGTATTTTGCCGGGAATGCGGAGGGAAACTGTGATGGAGTACACGTTTGAACAGTACCAAGAGAGCGCGGACGCGCTGAAGCGCCGGCTGGGGGATTTCCGCCCCAGGTGCCTGCTGATCCTGGGCTCCGGCCTGGGCTCCCTGGGGGAGGAGGTGGAGTCGCCTATTTTCGTCCCCTACGGCGAAGTGCCCCACATGAAGCGCTCCACCGCCCCGGACCACGCGGGCCGGTTCGTGTTCGGCCGCCTGGCAGGGCAGGACGCGGCGGTGATGCAGGGCCGCCTCCACACTTACGAGGGCTGGTCCTTCGAGGATGTCAGCTACCCCGTCCGGGTGCTGCGGCTGCTGGGTGCGGAGACCCTGGTGGTCACCAACGCCGCCGGCGCGGTGAACACCGCCTTTTCCGCCGGGGACATCATGCTGATCACCGACCACATCAAGCTCTTCGGCGTCAGCCCCCTGTGCGGGCCCAACCTGGAGGAATTCGGCCCCCGGTTCCCGGACATGAGCCGCGTCTATACCCCCCGGCTCCAGGATGCCGCCCGGCAGGCGGCGGCGGAGCTGTCCATCCCCCTGCGGGAGGGGGTCTACATGTACTTCCCCGGCCCCCAGTACGAGACGCCGGCGGAGGTGCGGGCCGCCCGGGTCCTGGGCGCCGACGCCGTGGGCATGTCCACGGTGCCGGAGGCCATCGTGGCCGCCCACTGCGGCATGGAGGTGCTGGGCTTCACCCTGTGCACCAACATGGCCGCCGGCGTGCTGGACCAGCCCCTCTCCTCTGATGAGGTGATCGCCGCCGGCCAGGCCGCGGGCCCCCGGTTCTCCGCTCTGGTGAAGGCCTGCCTGGCCCGGTTATAAACAGCACCCTCCGGCCATAGGCTTCCTAAGGGCGGTCCTTCCGCCGCCCGAGTTCTCTCTGTAATCTGAGGTAAACGCTTCATGTCTAATCAAAAAAAGCAGTCCTTTCTGGGCAGCGCCGCTATCCTGACGGCGTCGGCATTGATCGTCAAGCTGATCGGCGCCGTCTACAAGCTGCCCCTCAACAACATCCTGGGCGGCGTAGGCAAGACGTACTTCGACACCGCCTACCAGATCTACAACCTCCTGCTGACCTTCTCCACGGCGGGCCTGCCCATTGCCATCTCCAAGCTCACCAGTCAGGCCCACGCCCAGGGGCGGGAGAATGAGAAGCGGCGGATTTTCCGGGCCTCCATCTGGATGTTCTTCCTGCTGGGGGTGCTGGGAACCGCGCTGATGGCCTTCGGCGCCCCCCAACTGGCAGCCTTCCAGGAAAATCCCATGGCGGCGCAGGCTATCCGGGCCCTGGCCCCGGCGGTGTTCTGCGTGTGCCTGCTGGCCTGTATGCGGGGCTACACCCAGGGGCAGGGGAATATGACGCCCACCGCTGTCTCCCAGGTGCTGGAGGCGCTGTGCAAGCTGGGGATCGGCCTGCCGCTGGCCTGGTATCTGGTAGACGCCGGCTTTGGTCTGGAACTGGGCGCCGCCGGCGCCATCTGCGGCGTCACCGTGGGCACGGTGCTGTCCATGCTGTTTCTGACCTTCTACCTGGCCACCCACCGGAACCGGACAGAGTCCCTGGACGTCCCCACCAGCAGCGGCGGCATCATTCGGCAGATCCTGGTGATCGGCATCCCCATCACCCTGGGGAACTCCGCTCTCAGCATCATCAATCTGATCGACACCAAGATCGTCATGGGCCGCCTGCAGGACGCCCTGCTGCTGACCGAGGACGCGGCTGCCGCTCTGAACGGCCAGTACCGGATGGCCATGGATATGCCCAACATGGTGGCGGCCTTTGTCTATCCCGTCACCATGAGCCTGGTGCCCTTCGCGGCTGCGGCCCTGGCCCGGCAGGACAGTGCCTCCGCCAACCGCATCGTCTCCTCCGCCTTCCGGATCATCGCCATCCTGGCGTTCCCGGCGGGAATCGGCCTCAGCGTGCTGGCCACTCCCATCATGATCCTGGTGCTCCCCTCCCAGTATGAGGACGCCCTGGCCGCCGGCTTCCACCTGCGGATTCTGGGGATCGCACTGATCTTCATCTGCCTGATGATCCTCACCAACTCCATCCTCCAGGTCTATGGCCGGGAGAAGCTGCCCATCCTCACGGTGGTCATCGGCGGCATCACCAAGATCGTCATGAACTATATCCTGGTGGGCAACCCCAGGATCGGCATCAAGGGCGCCCCCATCTCCACCCTGTGCTGCTATCTGGTGATCGTGGCGCTGAACCTGTTCTTCGTCTGGAAGTACTCGCCTCAGAAGCCCCGGTACCTCCAGATCTTCGCAAAGCCGGTGGCGGCCGCCGTCCTGATGGGCGGCGCGGCCTGGGCGGTGTTCGGCTTTGCCAGCCGGCTGCTGGACGGCGTCTTTCTCTCCCTGGCGCAGCAGCTGTCCACAGACCCGGAGCGCGTCCAGTTCCTGGCCCGGTATCTGACCAACGCCGCCTCCACGCTGCTGGGCATTTTTGTGGGCGTGGTGGTCTACGCCATCCTGATCGTCGCCCTGCGGATCCTCCGGGCGGAGGATGTCCGCTCCATGCCCCGTGGGGAGAAGCTTATTAAACTTCTGCACTTAAAATGATCGTTTTGACGGCGAAGGGCCTCCCGCTCAGGGGGGCTCCGCCAAAATTCCCTGAAAAATCAAGGCTTTCCCGCGAATTTTTCTTGCAAAGGCAGGCATCTTATGGTAGAGTTTCAGCGTAAGGATTTTTACAGCTATGAGGATTTCCTGGAGATCATGCGGCTGCTCCGGGCCCCGGGGGGCTGCCCCTGGGATCGGGAACAGACCCACAGCTCCATCCGCCGGAATTTTCTGGAGGAGACCTACGAGGTCCTGGACGCCATCGACCACGACGACGCCCACGGCATGTGCGAGGAGCTGGGCGACGTGCTGATGCAGGTGGCCTTCCACGCCCAGATCGAGGCCGAGCGGGGCCGCTTCACCATGGCCGACGTGGTCAACGGCGTGGCCCAAAAGCTGGTGTACCGCCACCCCCACGTGTTCGGGGATGTTCAGGCGGACACCTCCCAGCAGGTCCTGAACAACTGGGAGGTGCTGAAGCGCCGGGAGAAGGGCCAGCGCTCCACCGCCGACGCGGTGGAATCCGTGCCCCACACCCTGCCGGCCCTGTGGCGGGCGGAGAAGATCCAGTCCAAGACCGCCAAGGCCGGCTTCGACTGGTCCAGCGTCCTCCAGGCTTTGGACAAGCTGGAGGAGGAGGTCCGGGAGCTCCGGGCCGCTCTGGAGGCCGGACAAGCCCCGGACGCGCCCCATGGGGTGCGGGAGGAGCTGGGGGACACGCTGTTCATGGCCGCCAAGGTGGCCCAGATGTCCGGCTTGGACCCGGAGGATGCCCTCCACCGGGCCTGTGACAAGTTCGACCGCCGCTTCCGGGCGGTGGAGGAGACGGCGGACAAGCCCCTGTCAGAATGCAGTGAGGCAGAGCTGCTGGCTCTCTGGGACGCGGCCAAATCCCACGACCCGTCTTAATCGCGGATAGACTTCCCGCGTTAGGAATAACCAAGCAAGCGCATCACACATTGTATAGGAGGACAACACCCATGAACAAAGCTGAACTGATCAATTCCGTCGCCGCTTCCGCCGACGTCTCCAAGAAAGAGGCCGAGGCTGTTGTGTCCGCCACGTTTGACGCCATCACCGCCGCCCTGAAGGACGGCGACAAGGTGCAGCTGGTTGGCTTCGGCTCCTTTGAGGTCAAGAAGCGCGCCGCCCGGGTGGGCCGCAACCCCAAGACCAAGGAGTCCATCGAGATCCCCGCTTCCGTGGTGCCCGTGTTCAAGGCCGGCAAGGCCCTGAAGGACGCCGTGGCGAAGTAATCCAAACCGTGATTTTGGGACTGCCGGCACCGGGGTGCCGGCAGTCCTGTTTCCCTGGAGAAAGGAGTCAGCCATGCGCTTGGACAAATATCTCAAGGTCTCCCGCCTCATCAAGCGGCGGACCGTGGCCAACGAGGCCTGCGACAACGGCCTGGTCACCGTCAACGGCAAGCCCGCCCGGGCCTCCTACGACGTGAAGGTGGGGGATCAGATCTCCCTGCGCTTCGGCCAGCGCACCGTGACGGTGGAGGTGCTGGACGTCCAGGAGACGGTGCGCCAGGCGGATGCCGGCGCCCTGTACCGGGAGATCGGCCGGTGACGCGGGACGCATAATCTCCCTCCCGGTCCCATATAGTTGGGACAGGGGAGGGACGCGGAATGAACGACTACAACAATTCCATGCCCCAGGCGGGCCACCGCCTGGAGCTGATCGGCCGGGAGCAGCTCACCATCTCCGGCGTGGAGGACGTGGAGCGGTTTGATGAGACCGGCATCGTCATGTCCACCGCCGCGGGGACGCTGGTGGTCACCGGCGAGGATCTCCACATCGGCAAGCTGTCTCTGGACGGGGGCGAGCTCCATGTGGACGGCCGGATCGACGCCGTCTCCTATGAGGACGGCGGCCAGGAGCGGCAGGGCTTTTTCCGCCGCCTGTTCGGGTGATGCGCCGTGGGCCCCGCCCTTGCCCAGCCGCTTCAGGCCTTTGTCCAGTCCATCCTGCTGGGGATGGCCGCCGGGCTGCTGTATGACCTGCTGCGGGCCTTCCGCCTGAAGCTCCCCCGGCTGACGGCGCCTCTGGACATCCTCTACTGCGTGACGGTCAGCGGGGCGGTCTTTCTGTTCACCCTCTACCGGGCCCAGGGCCAGCTGCGGCTGTATCTCTGCCTGGGTGCCCTGGGCGGCTGCATCCTGTTTTTCACAGTCTTTTCCCCGCTGCTGCGGCCGGTGTGGGGATTCTGGGTGGACACCCTGGCGTTTTTGTTGCATCTGGCCGCCGTTCCCCTGCGGGGGGCAGAAAATTTGTGTAAAAAAATTGGCAAACACGGAAAAAATCTCTTTTATTTTATCCGGAAATGCTATACAATAAAAAGCATCAAACAGCGCGGGCAAATTTACAAAGGAGGCAGGCGGCATGGCAAAGGCAGAACGGCAGCCAAAGCGGCGGTCCAAAGGGCGCATTCTCACAAAGCTCTTGATCCTGGCGGTCCTGGTGGCCATCGGGCTGCAGCTGCGCAGCCTCCACAGTCAGGTCCAGGCCGCCCAGGCCCAGCGGGACGCTCTGACGGCCCAGGTCCAGGCCCAGGAGCAGGAAAACGCCGCCCTGGCGGCGGACATCGCCGAGGGCGCCACTGAGGACAAGATGAAGGAGATCGCCCAGGAGGAGCTGGGTCTGATCTCCCCCAATCAGCGTGTGTTTTCCATCAGCAACTGACCGGAGCCTGGCGACGAGGGAGGCATCCGCCTCCCCCGCTTGTCCGGAATCCGGTCTTTTCTGATGCAAACCCGCCCCTGTCCGGGAGCGGGAAAACTATCCGGAAGGAGAAACAGTACACTATATGGAGCTTCAGGTAGGGAGCATTTTGGAAGGAAAGGTGACCTCCATCACCAAATTCGGCGCTTTCGTGGCCCTGGACAATGGGAAGTCCGGCCTGGTCCACATCTCGGAAATCGCCAACACGTTTGTCAACGACGTCCACGACTTTCTGCAGGAGGGGCAGGCGGTAAAGGTCCTGGTCCTCTCCACGGAAAACGGAAAGGTCAATCTCTCCATCAAGCGGACGCTCCCCAAGCCGGAGCGCCCGGTCAGAGGGCCCCGTCCCGGCGGCCATCCGCCGGCAGCTCCCCACGCGGCCTCTCAGGGCCGGCCCGCCTCCCGGGCGCAGCAGCCGCTGCCCCCCTCCGGCGATCAGGCCTTCGAGGACAAGCTGAAGCAGTTCCTCTCCTCCTCTGAGGGGAAGATGGCCGATCTGAACCGCAGCCTGGACGGCCGGCGGGGCGGACGGCGCCGCAGATGATTTCCAGGAGCCCGGCCATTCGGCCGGGCTCCTGCCGTCTCCGGGCAAAAAGAGGCCGCCCGGCACGAATGCCGCGCGGCCCAAGCGGGTGGGATATTGGAAAGCTTCCGAGAGTATGATACACCCGCCCCGGCGCTCTTTTTGGCGAAAACCGGCGCCTCTGAATATTTTGTGAATTTCACCGGCTCTCCCCTTTTCAAGCGGAAAGATTTGTGCTATATTGATAAAAAGGGGAGGGACCTCCCGGTCCCTTCCACACGAAAGGAGCGGTCCCTATGAAGTATACCTTTGCCTGCAAGAAAGTCGCGCTGAACGACTCCATCAAGGAATATGCCCAGAAGAAGATCGCCAAGCTGGAGCGGTATTTCCGGGAGGGGGACGAAGCGGCAGCGTTTGTCACCTTCTCTGTGGAAAAGGACCATCTGTGCTCGGTGGAGATCACCATTCGCAGCGGCGGCACACTGCTGCGGGCCCAGACGGAGGCTCCCGACGGCGATATGCGCGGCGCCATCGATGCCGCGGTGGGATATATCGAGCGGCAGATTCTGAAGAACAAGACCCGCCTGGCCAAGCGTCTGCGGAGCGAGGGCTTCCCCCCGCCCGCCCCGGCGGACGACTTTGAGGTGGCGGAGGAGAAGGAGTTCCCCATCGTCCGCACCAAGCACTTCACCGTGAAGCCCATGAGCCCGGAGGAGGCCATTTTGCAGATGAACCTGCTGGACCACAGCTTCTTCGTCTTTCGCAGCAGCGAGGACGACAGCCTCTCCATCGTCTATCGCCGGAAGAACGGCGGCTACGGCCTGATCGTCACCGACGAGGTGGAATGACGCGTCTCCAGTACGCGGGGCACTCTGTGCCCCGCGTACTGCTGTCTGTTTCCGGCGGCGCCGCGTTTCCCCCTTGTCCTTTTGGAGATCTTCTGATATACTGGAACAGTTGAGCACCCCCACAGGGGGGAAACTACGAGGAAAGAAAGAACAATTTTGATGAAAATGATTTTTTTGGTGGACGGCGACAACAACATCGGCACCGGCCTGCAGGGCATCGACCTGCTGACGGAGGAGGACACCGTCCTGGTCTTTTTCGGCAAGGGGCAGACCCTTTCCAATGTGAAGAAGCTGTGCGCCGGCACCCGCGCCCAAGTCCAGTATCTGGAGAGCGTGAAGGGCGGCAAGAACTCCCTGGATTTCCAGATCATCACGGAGCTGGGGGTCCTGGTGGGCCGGGGCGAGGCGGACTTCGCCTACGTCATCAGCCAGGACAAGGGGTATGAGGCCGCCATGAGCGCCCTCCACGCCCGGTACGCCTCCACCTTCCGGGAGGTGGCCCTGCGCCCCTCCATCCAGGACTGCCTCCATGCGGCCTTCCTGCTGCGCTCCAACACCCTGGAGGAGCTGTCCGGCGCCCTGACCCGCCAGTTCGGCCCGGTCCAGGGCCAGCTGGCCTACGACCATCTGGCGGCCCTGTTCGCCCCGGCGCCGGAACCGGAACTCCCCGCCGCCCCGGCGGAGCAGAAGCCCGCCAAGGCCAAAAAGCGGCGGAACCGCACCAAGGCGGAGGAACCGGCGCCCCAGCCGGCCCAGGAGGCCCCCCAGGCGGAGCCGGCAGAGGCCACCCCTGCCCCCAAGTCCCGCCGCAGCGGCGCCAGCCGCCGCCGGAAGCGGGCGGAGCGGGCCAAGACCGCGGAAAAAGCCCAGTGATAAAATCAGCGCAAAAACGGCGCCCGGCCAGTTGGCCGGGCGCCGCTGTGCTTTATTTCTCCGGGCGCTGCGCATCCAGGGCCCGCAGCAGGGCCTCCACCGTCTGCTCCACCACCCGGACCGTCTCCTCGTCCCGGTCCCGCAGCAGGTCCGTCACCCGCTGCACGGCAGGGCCGGCGTCCCCGAAGAGGATGTAGTCGGCGTTGACCTCCAGCAGGCGGCACAGGCGGACAAAGTTCTCCAGCCGGGTGCCGGTATTTCCCAGCTCTAAATCCGCAATAAACGAGACGGAAAGATCTGAACGTTCCGCAAGCATTTCCCTGCTCCACTTATGGTTCTCCCTTGCCTCTCGAAATCGGCGTCCCATTTCAATTTTGCCCGGGTCACGTTTTCTCATAATGCCACCATTTCTGCGATATGAGAAAAGTGTACCCTATTTCTCCAGAAAGAAAAATATATTACAGTACTATATTGACTACGTTCTAAGTACTATGATAAGATGCAAATAAACAGAGGCGCGGGCCGCGCCCGCGCCTCTGAATCTTCCCTTAGTTTGCGTGGTCCACGCCGTACATATGGGCCATCAGGTCCAGGATCTTGTTGGTGTAGCCCCACTCGTTGTCGTACCAGGCGATCAGCTTCACAAAGTTGTCATCCAGCATGATGCCGGCGGTCTCGTCGAAGATGCAGGTCTCGGAAAAGCCCGTCAGGTCCGAGGACACCACCTGGTCCGTGGTGCAGGTGATGATCCCCTTCATGCTGTTCCGGGAGGCGTTCTCCATGGCCACGCACACGTCGTGATAGCTGGCGGGCTGCTTCAGCCGGGCGGTCAGGTCCACCACGGATACGTCGTTGGTGGGCACCCGGAAGCTCATGCCCGTCATCTTGCCCTTCAGCTCCGGGATCACCTGGCCCACGGCCTTGGCCGCGCCGGTGGTGGAGGGGATGATGTTGCCCAGCACGCTGCGGCCCGTCCGCCAGTCCCGGCCGGCCCGGGCGTCCACGGCCTTCTGCTTGGCGGTGGCGGCGTGGATGGTGGACATCAGGGCCTGCTCGATGCCGAAGGTGTCGTTGATGACCTTGGTCATAGGGGCCAGGCAGTTGGTGGTGCAGGAGGCGTTGGAGACCACGTCCATCTCCGGGCGGTACTGCTTGTGGTTCACGCCCATGACAAAGGTGGGGGTGACGTCGTCCTTGGCCGGGGCGGAGATGATGACCTTCCTGGCCCCGTGGCAGAAGTGGGCGGAGGCCTTTTCGGTGGTGCAGTAGGCACCGGTGGATTCGATGATGTACTCGGCGCCGCAGTCGTCCCAGGGGATGTTGGCGGCGTCGTCCTCGCTGTAGACGCGGATCTTCTTGCCGTTGATGATCAGATGGCGGTCGTCCCGCTCCACCGTGCCCTGGAACGTCCGAAAGACGGAGTCGTACTTCACCTGATAGACCATGTAGTCCAGGTCCGCCTTCCGCAGGTTGATGCCGCAGAGCTGATAGGACGCGACGCCCCGCTCCACCATGATCCGCAGCGCCACGCGGCCGATCCGCCCGAACCCGTTGATGCCCACTTTGATCGCCATGTTTCCAGTCCTTCCCGTATTTCGTATTCCGCCGCCGTGCCGGGCGGCCGTTGTCCCTATTATACCACACTGGCAGAAAATGTCTTTACATCTTTACGTAAAATTGCGCATAAAAAATGTAATCTTTGTTGTCCCTTTTGCACAGGTATGAATTTCCGGCGGCACAGCTCCCCGCGCTTCGACATTTTTCTTGTTTTTTCGACAAAAGCCTTGTCTTTGTCCCGCTTTTTTGCTATCCTATTGGTGTTTCAGGCAGGCATTTCCACGGTTGGAAACGGCCCGCCCGTATATGCTACAAAAGAACACCGGCGGAGAGGAGGCTCCCTCATGGACGAGGAACAGTTCAACATTGCCTGTGTGTTCCCCAATATCGCGGCCCAGATCCGCAACTCTCTGGGAACGCTGCATCTGGCTGCCGCCCAGCTGGCCCCCGCTCTGGAGCGGGAGCGGGACCCGGAGCTGGATGCCAAAGCCGCCCTGCTGGATCAGAGCTACTATCAGCTACTGCGTCTGGTGAACAATCTGAACGTGGCCGGCTCGCTGGGGCAGGAGGGTCCCCTTCCGGTTCGGGACCGGGACATGGTGGAGGCCATCCAGATGATCTGCGACGCCACCCAGAGTCTGGCCGATCTGCGGAACATCCGGCTGGAGTTCCGCTGCACCTCCGCCCATCACGTCTGTGCGTTCCACTATTTCGCCATCGAGCAGCTGGTCTATCAGCTGCTCTCCAACGCCTTCAAATTCACGCCTGCCGGGGGCTCCGTCACGGTGGAGCTGAAGTTTGTCTCCCGGCGGGTGCTTTTGTCCGTGACGGATACCGGCTGCGGCATTCCGGAGGACCAGATCCCCTTTCTGTTCGACCGCTACCTCCACGAGGACGCCGTGGCCCCCCGCCCCCACGGCCTGGGGCTGGGGCTCCCCATCTGCCAGCACATCGCGGAGGGGCACGGCGGCACCATGATCGCGGAGTCCCGGCCCGGCCAGGGGGCCCGGTTCACCCTCTCCTTTCCCGACCGGCGCTGCGGCACCCTGGACGTATCCGACATCAAGTTCGACTACAGCGGCGGGTTCAACCCGGTCCTTCTGGCCCTGGCGGACGCGCTGCCGCCTCAGGCGTTTCTTCAGCGGCATCTGGACTGACCCCGGCCGGCAGCTGGGGTCTTTCTTTTTGCGCCGAAATCGGCTACAATGGCCTTATCAACTTCTCCGGCGGCGCCGGAGTCTGGAGGGATGATATGCGCGTATTCGTCGCCATGAGCGGCGGGGTGGACAGCGCCGCCGCGGCGCTGCTGCTGCAGCAGGCCGGCTGCGACGTCACCGGCGTGACGCTGCGCCTGCACCACTACAAGGACCGTCCCGGCCTGTGCGGCTCGGCGGACGACATCGAGACGGCCCGTTCCGTGGCCGCCGCCATGGGGATCCCCCACATGGTGCTGGACCTGTGTGAGCTGTTTCAGCGGCAGGTCATGGACCGGTTCGTGTGGGCCTATACCCACGGCCGCACCCCCAATCCCTGTATCGACTGCAACCGGGAGATCAAGTTCGGCGCCCTGCTGGACTGGGCCCTGACCCAGGGGGCGGACGCCATTGCCACCGGCCACTACGCCCGCCTGCGGCAGGACGATTCCGGCCGCTGGCAGCTGCTGCGGGGCGTGGACCGGCGAAAGGACCAGACCTATTTCCTCTATCAGCTGACCCAGCGTCAGCTGGCCCATCTGTTCCTGCCGGTAGGGGACTATGAGAAGCCCGCCCTCCGGGCTCTGGCGGCCGCCCACGGCCTGTCCAACGCCCAGAAGGCGGACAGCCAGGACATCTGCTTTGTGCCGGACGGGGACTATGTGTCCTTCCTGCGGCAATACGGCGGCGTGGAGCCCTCCCCCGGCGATTTTGTGGACGAGGCCGGCCGGGTGCTGGGCCGCCATCAGGGGCTGGAGTGCTACACCATCGGCCAGCGGAAGGGTTTGGGCGTCAGTGCCGATGCGCCGCTGTATGTTCTGGGGAAGGATCTGGACCGGGGCACGATCCTCCTGGGCGGAAACGACCGTCTCTACACCCGGGAGCTGACAGCGGAGCGGGTCAACTGGCTCTCCATCCCGGAGCCCGCCGGCCCCCTGTCCGTCACCGCCAAGACCCGGTACAGCCAGCGGGAGTCCGCCGCCACGGTGGAGCCTCTTCCCGGCGGCCGCATCCGCATGGTGTTTCAGGAGCCCCAGCGGGCCATCACTCCCGGCCAGGCGGTGGTGTTCTACGACGGGGAACTGGTGCTGGGGGGCGGCACCATCTGTCCGTGACGCAAAAGGACGCCGCGTCTGCGGCGTCCTGCACATCTCATCGCTGACTGGTGGTCCAGCTGTCCTGAAAGATCAGGTCATCCACATCCCCGCCGCCGGCTGTCTCGCGTCTTGTCATCTCGTTTCCTCCTTTGCAGATTGGGTACTCAGCCAGTATATGCTGTATGCCGTGGAAAATTGCACGGATTTGTGCACCAAGGCAAACTTTTTTCGCGGCAGGAACTGTCAAAATATTTTCAAATGTTTTTGCTGCCCATGCTTGACAACAGAGCCCGAATATGGTATTCTAATTGTTGCCGACAGCTGCCGGTGTGGTGGAATTGGTAGACACAGGGGACTTAAAATCCCCCGGTAGCGATACTGTACCGGTTCGAGTCCGGTCACCGGCACCACAGAACAAAATATCGCGGGGTAGAGCAGTTGGTAGCTCGTCGGGCTCATAACCCGGAGGTCGTTGGTTCAAGTCCAGCCCCCGCAACCACAAAAACACCGCTTTCCAGCCGGAAAGCGGTGTTTTTCTTTGCCTTTTGCAACTTTTTCGGACGTCCCAATTTCCTGGACACCGGGGTGACCCAAACCGTGACCCAGACGGGGCAAAAAACGGGCCCGGAGGCGGTGTTTTCGCCTCCGGGCTCTCGCTCTTTTGGGAGAGATTTTTTGATGTTTACAGTGCCGCCGTCAGGACTTTTTCCATGGCCTTTGCGCCTTCCTTCTGGGCTGCTGTCGTAACGTGGGCGTAGGTGTCCAAAGTGAACCCTGCGCTGTAGTGTCCCAGCATCCCGGACACCGTCTTGATGTCCACCCCGTTCTGGAGTGCCAGGGTTGCGAACGTGTGCCGGAGATCGTGGAACCGAACTCTGGGCAGTCCGGCTCGTTTCAGCACCCGGTGGAGCATATGGAGCACGCTGTCCGGCGAGATAGGCCCACCGGTGGGTGAGGGGAACACCCAGGGGCTGCTGCCGGTTTTCTTTTTCTGCTGTTTCAGAACCTGGATCGTGTCCTCCGCCAGCGGTAGGGTGCGGTAGGCGTTCTTGGTTTTCAGCGGTGCCTCCACCACCTCGCCGTTGATCCGGGCAATCTGCCGTTTCACCCGGAGGTTGCCTTTCTCCAAAACAATGTCCTCCCATTTCAGGCCGAGTAGTTCGCCCCGTCGGAGACCAGTGGCCAGCTCAATGTAGTACATCTCGAACACACCGCTCTCTTTAGCTTCCCGCAGGAAGGAGGTCAGTTGCTCGACGGGCAGCGTTTTCATCTCGCGATGTTCCAGCTTCGGCAGGGCGCAACCTTCTGTAGGATCGGTGGCGATAATTTTCTGCTCCTTCGCCAGTTTCATGGCCGAGGCAATGATCTGATGGATGTTCCGCACTGTCTTGGGGCTTAGACCTTTGGCCTGGTGTTTGCTTTCAACTCTGTCGATCCTCCCGCTGGTCAGCAGCTTCTTGTAGAGCTTCTGTAACTCCAGAGAGGTGAGTTTTTCCAGCGGAATCTTCCCGATGTTTGGCTTGATATGGTTGTCGATGTACCCCCGGTAGGTCTGGTGGGAGGAGGGTCTCACTTTGATCTTTGCATAGTTCTCAAACCATTCATCCATCCAGGCACCCACTGTGTACTTCCCCACCTTGGCCACATCCAGGCTTTTGGTTTTCTCAATGGCCGCTTTCAGCTTGGCCCTTGTCTCTGCCTGGGTCCGGCCCAAGACGTTCTTGTAGATGGCTTTGCCGGTTTCCGGATCGTGCCCTGCGGTGTACCGGCCCTCCCATCGGCCATCTTTTCTTTTTCTGATGTTGCCTTCTCCGTTAGCCCGTTTCTTTGCCATGGCATCCGCCTCCTTTTCAACGACACAACATACCACAGAAAAGCGAAATAGCCAGAGGGAAGGGCAACTGTTATCAGAAAGTTAATCCAAGAAGCCACCTCTATGGCCTGGCAATTCAGGACTTTCCGGCGCATTCCCAGCCGATTTACACCACACTTACACCAAAATCAACCACATGGAGCCCTGACAACAAGTCCCAGGTCGGGCCGGTACTGCCGGTCTGACCTGGGGCTTTTCTGCGTTGCGCTATATCACATTTTTTGTATTCTACCTTTTAAGTCTAAAATATTCCGGTGAATCGCCTGAATGGTTTCTGCAAACAGGTCATCACCGTGTCCTGTCGGATCGTCAAGCCCCCAATCCTCTCGGTGCTTGCAGGGTAGATAGGGGCAGGCCACATTGCACCCCATCGTTATGACAATATCTACGGGTGGAAGTTCGTTCAGCAATTTGCTATATTGCGTCTGCGCCATGTCAATACCATAGAGTTGTTTTATCAGCCGAACTGCGTCTTGGTTGATTTGCGGCACAGTCTCCGTGCCAGCGGAGTAACTTTCAAATACATCGGAGGCCAGATACGTTCCGAGTGCCTCGGCGATTTGGCTCCGGCAGGAATTGTGGACGCAGATAAACGCCACCTTGGGTTTTTGACCCATACGTCATCCCCTGACCTTCTGAATGAGGGCTTTTACCTCATCTTTGTTTAAAACCTTACCATAGGACACGACCTTGCCATCTACCACAAGGGCAGGGGTGGTCATCACGCCATAGGCGGCGATCTGCGAGAAGTCGGTCACATGGTCGATGATGGTGTCCATGTTCAATTCTGCAAGTGCCGCTCTGGTGGCATCTTCCAACGCATGGCACTTCGCACTGCCAGACCCCAGCACTTTGACCCCGGCAGTTGTTTTTGCGGCCTCTGCCTGCGCCATCTTTTCAGGTGTGCAACTATCGCCACAGCAACAACTTTTTTCCTCTTTCTTCTTACCAAACAATCCCATTGTGAATGACCTCCTTAAATTAAATCAAAATGAATTGAAACGCATTGAACAGATAGCCGACCAAAATAATGCCAACCGCACAAACGCCAATGAACAGCGCCAGCAGTTTGGGTTTCACAGCCTTGCGGAGCATGATAAGGGACGGCAGGGACAAGGTAGTAACCGCCATCATAAAGGAAAGAACGGTACCCAGTTGTGCCCCCTTAGAAAGTAGTGCCTCTGCAACAGGAATGGTGCCGAAAATATCCGCGTACATGGGGATACCAACGATCGTAGCGAGGATCACGCCAAAAGGATTGTTGCTGCCAAGTACGGTTTCGATCCAACTTTCCGGTATCCAGTTGTGGATCAGCGCACCAATCCCGACACCAATCAGAATATAGGGGAACACCTTCTTGAAGGTGCCAAGCATTTGTTCCTTTGCATAGGTGAGCCTTTCCCGGATCGTCAGGTCAGGAGACTCAATATCAACGCTGCCAGCCGAAAGCACAAAACTTTCAACGTGCTTTTCCATATGCAGTTTCTCAATCATGGTGCCGCCGATCACCGCGATCACAAGCCCAAGGATCACATAGACGATCGCCACTTTTGCACCGAAAATGCTCATTAACAAGACAAGACTTCCTAAATCGACCATCGGTGATGAAATCAAAAAGGAGAACGTCACACCCAAGGGAAGTCCCGCACTGGTAAAACCGATGAACAGCGGGATAGATGAACAGGAGCAAAAGGGGGTCACTGTTCCCAGCAGAGCGGAGATGATGTTCGCCCAGATCCCATGAAAACGACCTAAAATGCGCTTACTTCGCTCTGGCGGAAAATAACTTTGAATATAGGAGATTGCAAA
>DWYU01000111.1 GCA_019118505.1 Candidatus Oscillibacter excrementavium | reverse complement strand
TGGTAGCTGTGCCCCCCAAGCAGGAAGGCGTGTGCGACAAGTGCGGCGGCAAGCTGGTCCAACGGAAAGATGATGCCCCCGAGACCGTGAAGGCACGGCTCGAGGTCTATCATAAGGAGACGGAACCGCTGAAGGACTTCTATGCCCAGCGGGGGCTCCTGAAGCCTGTGGAGAATCAGCCCTCTGTGGCGGAGACCTCCCAGGCCATCCTCCACGCACTGGGGAGATGAGCGCATGATTACACTCAAATCTCCCCACGAGATCGAACTGATGCGCCGGGCCGGAAAAATTACCGCGGCTGCCCGTGCTTATGCAGGGGAATTGGTAAAGCCCGGCGTCACAACCCATGAGATCGACCGTGCAGTGGAACATTTCATTCGCAAGCAAGGCGCAGTCCCCTCCTTCCTGCATTACAACGGCTATCCGGCCAGCGCCTGCATCAGTGTCAACGATGAGATCATCCATGGAATTCCCGGACCCCGGGTCCTCCAGGACGGCGACATCGTCAGCATCGATGTGGGGGCGTACATTGGAGGGTTCCACGGCGACTGCGCGGCCACCTTCCCCTGCGGAACGATCTCCCCGGAGGCCCAGGACCTGATCGATGTGACCAGGCAGAGCTTCTTTGAGGGAATCAAATTCGCCAAGGAGGGCTACCGGCTGTTCGACATTTCGGCGGCCATCCAGCAGTACGTGGAAAGCCACGGCTACTCCATCGTCCGGGAATACGTCGGCCACGGCGTCGGCGCCCAGATGCACGAGTCGCCGGAGATCCCCAACTACGGCCATCCCGGCCGGGGACCGCGGCTGCTCCGCGGCATGACGCTTGCAATCGAACCCATGGTGAATGCCGGCTCCGCAGCCATCAAGCAGATGCCCGACGGTTGGACCGTCAAGACGCTGGATGGCAAATGGGCCGCCCATTACGAGAATTCCATTCTGATCACCGACGGCGAGCCGGAGATTCTCACGGCTCCCGCCATCTGAGAGGAACTCCATGGAAATTGCAGCATCCAACATCGTAAGATCCGTCGCCGGCCGGGACCAGGGAAAGCTCTTCGTCGTTCTGGCGGTGGAGGGGGAGTATCTCCTGCTGGCGGACGGAAAGTCCAGGAAGGTGGAGTCGCCCAAACGCAAAAAGCGCAGACACGTGCTGTTTGTCGCGGCGGACGAAAACCGGCTTTCTGAAAAAATCAGAGGCGAAGCAAAGATCACCAACAGCGAGCTTCGCAAAACCCTTGCGGCTTACCGCGAGGCGGATCCGGACCAGGAGGGATAACGTTTGGCAAAATCCGACATGATCGAGGTGGAGGGCGTCGTGGTCGAGGCCCTGCCCAATACGACATTCCAGGTAGACATTGGAAATGGACACAAGATTTTGGCACATATTTCCGGAAAACTCAGAATGAATTTCATCAGGATTCTGCCCGGCGACAAGGTGACGGTGGAGATGTCCCCGTACGACCTGACCCGCGGCCGGATCACCTGGCGCAGCAAGTGAGCGGCGCCACTTGAGCTGAAAAGACTTGAAACCGCTGAAAGGAATGGTTAAAGACTATGAAAGTAAGACCGTCCGTGAAGCCCATGTGTGAAAAGTGCAAGGTCATTCGCCGCAAAGGCCGCGTCATGGTCATTTGCGAGAACCCCAAGCATAAGCAGAGACAGGGCTAACATTTAATTGGAGGTGCTTTGAGAGTATGGCACGTATTGCCGGTATTGACCTGCCGAAGGATAAGCGTATCGAGATCGGCCTCACCTATATCTACGGCATTGGCAGAAAGAGCGCCAAGGATATCCTGGCGAAGACTGGCGTCGACCCCGACACCCGCGTGAAGGATCTGACCGACGCCGACGAGCAGAAGCTGCGTGACGCCATCGACGACTATACCGTCGAGGGCGACCTGCGCCGCCAGACTGCCCTGGACATCAAGCGGCTGACCGAGATCGGCTGCTACCGCGGCATCCGTCACCGCAAGGGTCTGCCCGTGCGCGGCCAGCGCAGCAAGACCAACGCGCGGACCCGCAAGGGCCCCAAGAAGACCATCGCCAATAAGAAGAAGTAAGGAGGGAGAACCAAGATGGCAACTGCAAAGGCATCCGCCGGCAAGAAGGTCATTCGCCGCCGGCGTGAACGGAAGAACATTGAGCGTGGCCAGGTCCACATTCGCTCTTCCTTCAACAACACCATGGTAACTGTTACCGATACACAGGGCAACGCGATCTCCTGGGCTTCCTCCGGCGGCCTCGGTTTCCGCGGCAGCAAGAAGTCCACTCCCTTCGCCGCCCAGACCGCGGCTGAGACGGCCGCCCGCGCCGCCATGGAGCACGGCCTGAAGACCGTGGAGGTCTTCGTGAAGGGCCCCGGCCAGGGCCGTGAGGCCGCCATCCGGGCGCTGCAGGCCGTGGGCCTGGAAGTGACCATGATCAAGGACGTCACTCCCATCCCCCACAATGGCTGCCGTCCCCCCAAGCGCCGCCGTGTCTGATTTGAAGAGGAGGTAACAAGCAAATGGCTAAGAATATGCAGCCGATCGCCAAGCGCTGCAAGGCTCTGGGCATTTCTCCTGCCGTCATGGGCTACGCGAAGAAGGAGACCAACCGCAACCCCGGCGGCCAGATGAGAAAGAAGAAGAGCGAATACGGCATCCAGCTGAACGAGAAGCAGAAGGTCAAGTTCATCTACGGCATCCTGGAGAAGCAGTTCCACGCTTACTACGAGGCTGCCGCCAAGGCCCCCGGCAAGACCGGCGACAACCTGCTGATCGCTGTGGAGCGCCGTCTGGACAACGTTGTCTATCGCATGGGCTTTGCCATGACCCGCCGTCAGGCCCGTCAGCTGGTGAACCACGCCCACTTCACTGTCAACGGCAAGAAGGTCGACATCCCCTCCTATCAGGTGAAGGCCGGCGATGTGATCGAGGTGGCGGAGAGCAGCCGCTCCTCCGAGATCTTCAAGCGCCTGCTGGGCCAGGACGCCCCCGTGTTCCTGATCCCCGCCTGGATGGAGCGCGAGAAGAATGCCCTGAAGGGCACCGTGACCCGCCTGCCCGCCCGGGAGGACATCGACGTTCCCGTGGAGGAGCACCTCATCGTTGAGT
>DWYU01000110.1 GCA_019118505.1 Candidatus Oscillibacter excrementavium | reverse complement strand
GCCAAAAGGCAGGGGACCTCTTTGGTAAGCATCGGGTCACAGGCGCTTTCTCACTTCAGGATATAGACGTTGCAGGTCCGCCGGCCGAAGTTGATGCACTGCTGATAGGTGTCATAGTACAGGTCGATGATGTTGCCCCGGACACCGGTGTCCTCCGCCACGGCGGTGCCGTAGACCACGGAGCCGTCCGCGGCCACAATATACAGCTTGGTGCCCAGGGGGATGACGCGCTTATCCACGGCCACGGTGCCCACGTCCACCAGCGTGCCGGTGGCGGTGGTGTAGTCCGCGCCGCCGTGACCGGCGGTATAGGCGGTGGCGGTCATGGACTTCACGCCGGAGAAGTTCAGGGTGGAGCCGTCCGTCAGGGTCAGAGTGCCGCTGCCGTCGGCGTTTTTGCTGACGCTGGCAATGGCGGCCCGGGACTCCACGGCGCCGGTGCCGTACTCGATCACCTTGTTGACGGCGGTGCTCTCCAGCTCCTCCACGAACTGGCGGGAGATCTCCTGCCCGCCGGACCAGACCACCTCGTAGATGGAGGTGCGGACACCGTCGGCACCTTCCTGGACCACCTTCTCCGTGCCCACCGGCAGGGAGGAATTGGCCACCCGCACGGTCTCGTAGGCGGCGGGCTCCTCCACCTGGTCATAGTAGGTGAGTTCAGAGGCGATGGTCAGCGCGGCGCCGTCCTCCGTGGTCTCCACGGCCACCATCTCCAGGGGGCTGGGGGTGATGTGGAGCCGATTCAGCAGCGCCTCCACCGTCTCACTGCGGGCCTTGGCGGTGACGGTCTCCCCGTCGTGGGTGACGGTGACGGTCTGGCCGGCGGTCAGCTTCATGTCATAGCCGCTCTGGCCGCTGGAGAGATGCAGCAGCTGGGAGGAGAGGGTCCCCTCCGCCGCCTGGGGCTCCTCGTTCAGGACGATGGCGGCATCCTCCGGGCCGGTGAGGATATACACGGCGCCGGCGTCGTCAGAGACGACCCAGCCGGTGCAGATGACGGCTGCCAGCACAAAGAGCTGGAGGCCGAACCGGGCCTTGAGGCCCCGCAGCTTTTTCACAAGCGCGTGTGTGTTCAAGATCAGATACCTCCTCAGAAAAGGACTTCCCATCCAGCTTCCCCGGATTTTGGAAAGTCTATACCTCGGCGTTTTCCTGAATGAAAACAACTTGTTACTTTTGTTACCAATTGGAAAACTGGGCCTAGTATACACCGGCTTCCCACTTTTGTCAAGTTTTTGTGGCTGTTGCGGTGTTATGTCTCCCACTTTGCGGAAAAAACGCGGGGTCGAGGACTGCAAAAAGCTGGAGAAAAAATAAAAAAAGTAACAAAATGGTGACAGGGAGACGCGCGCAGAAAAAGGTCCCGTGCCTGCTTTGACAGGCACGGGACCTTTTCTGGAAACCGCTTGCCGCCCAGGGGATTCAGCGGACCTCCGGGGTGAAGCCCAGGTCCTCCAGCTCGCTGACGGCGGTCTTGACGCAGTTGTCGCATCCGTCGATGGTGACGGTCTTGGCGTCCAGGGACACGGTGAACTTCAGCTCCGCGGCGGTCAGGGCGTTGGTGATGCGCTTGACGCAGTTCTCGCACATCATATCGGGGACAGAGATCGTTGTCATACTACTTGCTCCTTTTTATTTCATCAGTTTTTGAATGGTGACCAGAAGGTCGTCCACGACCTCCAGATGTCCGTTTTGGATGTCCTGCACCACGCAGGTGTGGATGTGGCTGCTCAAAAGCTCCCGGGAAAACGCGTTCAGCGCTGACTGGATGGCGGAGACCTGGGTGAGGATGTCGGTGCAGTAGGCCTCCTTCTCCACCATGCCCCGGACCCCCCGGACCTGGCCCTCGATCCGGTTCAGGCGGCGGATGAGGGCGTCGTACTCCGGAGCCTCCCGGTGCTTGTGGCGGCAGGGACAGCCTGCCGCTGTCTCCTCCGCCGGTGCCTCGGCGGCCGCTTTTAAAGTCTGATCTTCCATATCTTACTCCTTTTTCCCGTTTCCCGTCAAATCACAGCTTCGCCCGGCCCAGCCGCAGGGCGTTGCCCACCACGCAGACGGAGCTGAGGCTCATGGCCGCCCCCGCAAACATGGGGGACAGCAGGGGGCCGCCGAAGGCGTACAGCAGGCCCGCCGCGATGGGGATGCCGATGGTGTTGTAGCAGAAGGCCCAGAAGAGATTCTGCTTGATGTCCCGCAGGGTCAGCCGGGAGAGCCGGATGGCCCGGGGCACGTCCTGCAGGTCCGAGCGCATCAGCACGATGTCCGCGGACTCGATGGCGATGTCGCTGCCGCTGCCGATGGCGCAGCCCACGGTGGCGGCGGTGAGGGCCGGGGCGTCGTTGATGCCGTCGCCCACCATCATCACCTTGCGGCCCTGGGACTGGAGCCGCTCCACCACGCCGGCCTTCTCCTCCGGCAGCACCTCGGCGATGACCTCGTCCACGCCCACCAGGGAGCCGATGTGCTCCGCCGCCGCCCGGTTGTCGCCGGTCAGCAGCACGGTGCGGATGCCCTGCTCCTTCATCTTCCGGATGGCGGCGGCGCTGGTCTCCTTCACCGGGTCCGCCACGGAGATCAGGCCCAGCAGGGCGCCGCCCCTGGCGAAGTACATGGGGGTCTGGCCCTGGGCGGAGAGCCGCTCCGCGTCGGCGGCCAGGGGCGTCACATCCACGCCCTGCTCCTCCAGCAGGCGGCGGTTGCCGGCCAGGACGGTCTCGCCGTCCAGCTCCGCCTTCAGGCCCCGGCCGGACAGGTTCTCAAACCGCTCCGGGCGGGCGGTGCCGCCGAAGCCGTGGGCCTGGGCGTAGGCGGTGATGGCGTTTGCCAGGGGATGGGCGGACACCGCCTCCACCGCCGCGGCGGCGGACAGCAGGTCGTCGGCCGCGCACTGATAGGGCAGGACCTCCGTCACGGCGGGGGTGCCCTCGGTGACGGTGCCGGTCTTGTCCAGCACCACCGTGTCCACGCTGTGGGTGATCTCCAGGATCTCGCCGGAGCGGATCAGGATGCCGTGCTTGGCGCCCAGGCCCGTGCCCACCATGATGGCGGTGGGGGTGGCCAGGCCCAGGGCGCAGGGGCAGGCGATGACCAGTACGGAGGTGAACACCCGCAGCACGAAGGAGAAGGGCTGCCCGGCAATGGCCCAGATGACGGCCGCCAGCAGGGCGATACCCATGACCACCGGCACGAACACGCCGGCCACCTTGTCAGCGGTCTTGGAGATGGGGGCCTTCCGGCCCTGGGCGTCCTCTACGAACCGGATGATCCGGGAGAGGGTGGAGTCATCGCCGGTGCGGGTCACCTGGACATACAGCACGCCGTTCTCATTGACGCTGCCGCCGATGACCTCGCTGCCCACGGCCTTCTCCACCGGCAGGCTCTCGCCGGTGAGCATGGCCTCGTTGACGCTGCTCTCCCCCTGGGTGACAGTGCCGTCCGCCGGGACACGGGCACCGGGCTTCACCAGCACCATGTCGCCCACCTTCAGCTGGGTGGTGGGCACCTCCCGGCCGGAGTCCGCCAGAATGGCGGTGTCCGGGGACAGCTGCATCAGGGCGGTGATGGCGCCCTTGGTCTTTTGCATGTTCCGGCTCTCCAGGAACTTGCCCAGGGACACCAGGGTCAGCACCACGGCGGAGGATTCATAATAGAGGTTGTGGACATAGCTGGGATCGTCGGAGATCAGGAAGGTCATCACCAGGCTGTAGGCGAAGGAACAGCCGGAGCCGATGGCCACCAGGGAGTCCATGTTGGGGTTGCCGTGGAACAGGGATTTGAAGCCCCCGTGGAAGAAGTTCCGGCCGCAGTACAGCACCGGCACGGCCAGGATCAGCTGCAGCACCGCGAAGTTCATGGGGTGGGTGTGCATGGAGAAGAGATCCGGCAGGGGCAGGGGGGGCAGGCCGAAGGGCAGCATCTGTCCCATGGACACGTACAGCAGCGCCGCGGAGAACACCGCCGCCGCGATGAGCTCCATCTTCCGCCGCTTCAGGGCGGCGGCCTCCGCGTCCTGGGCGTCCTGGACCGTGGCCGGAGCCGGATGGTCCAGGTGCAGCGCGGCGCCGAAGCCCGCCTTTTCCACTTTTGCGATGATCTGCTCCTGGGTGCACTGCTTTTCGTCATAGGCGATGGTCATGATGCCGGTGGTCAGGTTCACCTCGCTGCGCTCCACGCCGGGCAGCTTCCGGGTGACCCGCTCCACGGACGCGCTGCACGCGGCGCAGTGCATCCCGGAGATGTCATATTTTTCTTCCCGCATAAATAGCCTCCAATCTGGCGGAGGGAAATACCCTCCGGGGGTATTCTTTACGAGTCTTAATATATACCCCGTGGGGGTATTTGTCAAGAGGGAATTTTCACCGGGCGGAAATTTGAAATCAGAATCCGGAAAACCCTCTTGACAACCAGGGGAACTATGGTATGATGGAGTCGGAACTAACAAAAAATTTGATAAACTAAAAAATTTTGTATGGTGAGAATTATGAGAGATTCGATCAAGTGGGTCGCCAATCAGATGCCCAAGAGTGACGACCGGCAGCTTTCCATCATGTCCCTGGGGAACGTGGCCAAGGCCCGGTTCTTTCACAGCAGCTTTCCCCAGTACTCCATCACGCCCCTGGCCCGGCTGGACGGCATGGCCAAGTACCTGGGGCTGGGGGGACTGTTCGTGAAGGACGAGTCCTTCCGCTTCGGCCTCAACGCCTTCAAGGTGCTGGGCGGCTCCTTTGCCATGGCCCGGTATATCGCCAAGGAGATGGGCAGGGACGTCAGCGAGATGACCTATGACTATCTGACCAGCGAGGCGTTCCGGCAGGAGTTCGGTCACGCTACCTTCTTCACCGCCACCGACGGCAACCACGGCCGGGGGGTGGCCTGGGCGGCTCACAAGCTGGGCCAGAAAGCGGTGGTCCACATGCCCAAGGGCTCCAGCCAGGCCCGGTATGAGAATATCAAAAAGGAGGGGGCCCAGGTCACCATCGAGGACGTGAACTACGACGACTGCGTCCGGATGGCGGCGGCGGAGGCCGCCGAGACGAAGCACGGCGTGGTGGTCCAGGACACCGCCTGGGAGGGATATGAGGAGATCCCCTCCTGGATCATGCAGGGCTACGGCACCATGGCCAACGAGGCGGCGGAGCAGCTGCGGCAGATGGGTATCAACCGCCCCACCCACGTGTTCGTCCAGGCGGGCGTGGGCAGTCTGGCCGGCGCGGTGATCGGCTACTTCACCAACCTGTTCCCCAACGATCCCCCCACCTTTGTGGTGATGGAGGCCCGGGCGGCGGACTGCCTGTACCAGGGCGCCCTGGCCGGGGACGGCAATCCCCGGATCGTGGAGGGCGACCTGAAGACCATCATGGCGGGTCTGGCCTGCGGGGAGCCCAACATCCTCTCCTGGGACATCCTCCGCAACCACGTCTCCGCCTTCCTCTCCTGCCCGGACTGGGTCAGCGCCCGGGGGATGCGGATGCTGGGCGTGCCGGTGAAGGGGGACCCCACGGTGATCTCCGGCGAGTCCGGCGCCGTGGGCATGGGCGTTATCGCGGCCCTGATGGAGACAGATGAATACCAGGATCTGCGGGAGGCCATCGGCCTGGACCGGTTCAGTCAGGTGCTGCTGTTCTCCACAGAGGGCAACACAGACCCCATGAAGTTCCGCAAGGTGCTGTGGGACGGCGAGTATCCCACGGTGTGAGAGAAGAACAAAAGCGGAGGCCCCCGGGC
>DWYU01000109.1 GCA_019118505.1 Candidatus Oscillibacter excrementavium | reverse complement strand
GAAAAACGGTTTTCTTTTTCCACCGCAGCCTTTATAATAGGGAAAAACCATTTTTTTGGAAATGAGGGCTGCACCATGAATTTTACCACTGCACACACTTCTGCGGGCTGCCCGGAGGCGGTGATCCGCTTTCTCGCCGCCGATACGCCGGTGTCCTTTTCTGACCCAGCGCTGCAGCAAGCCTATCTGGCGGTGTACCAGGGCGACGACCTGACCCTGAAGCACCGGCAGAGCCGCACCCTGCGGCTGCCTTTCCGCGGCGGGTTTCCCACCGTGCTGCTGATGGGCTTCGACAGCAGCTGCGCCGCCCCCTTCGATGACTTCCGGGCCGCGGCGGCCAGTCTGGGTACGGCCCTGAACCAGCTCCAGGCCGGGACCGTCCTGATGGATCGGCTGGACCAGGTGACTTTTGCCGGGGAGGACCAGCTCCTGGGTCAGATCGCCTGCACCCTTCCCCTCAGCGAGTATACATTTGACAACTACCTCTCCGAGAAGAAGCCTTCCTGTGACCGTTCCGTGACCCTGCTGACAGACGGCGATGTTCAGGCGGCGCTGGACGAGGGGCTGGTCCTGGCGGAGAGCGTCTGCACCGCCCGGGATCTGGTCAATGAGCTGGCCGATGTGCTGACGCCCGCGGAGCTGGGCCATCGCTGCCGGAAACTGGGGGAGCAGTGGGGCTTCTCTGTGGAGCTGCTGGACCGGCAGGCCTGCCAGGCGCTGGGCATGGGGCTGTTCCTGGCGGTGGCAAAGGGCAGCGCCCTGGAGCCCTGCTTCATCGTCATGCGCTGGAACGGCGGCCCGGAGGGCGAGGCCCCCATCGCCCTGGTGGGCAAGGGCATTACCTATGACAGCGGCGGGCTCTCCATCAAGACCAGCAGCATGGAGTCCATGCGCTTCGACATGAACGGCGCCGCTGCCGTCATCGGCGCCATGTGCGCCATCGCCCGGCAGAACCTGCCGCGGAATGTGGTGGCCGCCGTGGCCGCCTGTGAGAACATGGTGGATGCCAACAGCTACCGCAACGGCGACGTGCTGCGCTCCATGAGCGGCCAGACTGTGTTCGTCCGCAATACCGACGCGGAAGGCCGCCTGACCATGGCGGACGCCATGACCTACTGCGTACGCACCTTCCACCCTGCGGAACTACTGGAGGTGGCGGGCCTGACGGGCAGCGTGTGCAACTTCTTCGGCAGCGTCTGTGCCGCGGTGCTGGCTACGGATCCGGCGATCTTCGCCCGCCTGACCGATCTGACTCCCTTGACCGGTGAGAAGTATGCCCAGATGCCCTATTTCCCGGAGTACCGGGAGCAGCTGAAAACCCCTTACGCCGACCTGAACAACTCCCCTGCCGGCGGCCCCGGCGGCATTCTGGCCGGCTTTTTCCTGGAGGCCTTTCGGGAGGGCGTCCCCTTCCTCCATGTGGACTTCGGTGCCATGCCCTTCACCAGCAAGGCCTCCGACGGCCAGCCCGCAGGTGGGACGGGGTTCGGCGTCAAGACGCTGTATCACTATGTAAAGGCCCGCTGCCAGGAGTGAGGGGCGGCCGCAGGGACCTTCCCGATCCACCACACAGCACGGCTCCGGACGGCAGGATTTGCCGCCCGGAGCAGTATTTTGGATGAAAACCCAGCCGCTTTTCCGGCAGGCAGGCACCTGGCGCGGGATTCCCCGGGAGCGTTCCGGTTCAAATTCGGGCATACTCTTGTGCAGTTTCTATGAAAAAGCGTGGCCAAATTTACGCAAAATGACATTTTTTCAGAAAATCCAAAAATCCTCCCCTGTCATGTGAAAAACGTGCGTTCCCAAAATCCCAGGAGATTGATAAAATGATGTCAAATTGGAATATGGGAAAGGGGAGAATTGCATGGAGTATATCTTGGAGATGAAGGATATCAGCAAAACCTTCCCAGGCGTCAAGGCGCTGGATCATGTCCAGCTGCAGGTTCGGCCAGGGGAGGTCCATGCGTTGATGGGAGAAAACGGGGCCGGCAAATCGACCCTGATGAAGATCCTGATGGGGATTTACACCAAGGACCCCGGGGGGGAAATCCTGTTTGACGGCAAGCCCTATGAGGTCTCCAACCCCAAGGAGGCCATGGATAAGGGCGTCGCTATGATTCACCAGGAACTCAACCCCATTCTGGATATGACCGTCTATGAAAACATCTTCGTGGGGCGGGAGCTGCGCAAAAATGGGCTGGTGGACAAAAAGGCCGAGATCGAGCAGGCCCAGAAGCTGATCGAGGAGTGCGGGCTCCACGTCTCTCCCAAGGAGACGTTGCGGAATCTGACCGTCGCCCAGTGCCAGCTCATTGAGATCATCAAGGCCATCTCCGTGAATGCCAAAATCATCATCATGGACGAGCCCACCGCCGCCATCACCGACCGGGAAGTGGAACTGCTGTTTGGCCATATCCGCCGCCTGAAGGAGAAGGGCGTCGCCATCATCTACATCTCTCACCGCATGGCAGAGATCTTCTCCATCTGCGACCGGGTCAGCGTCTATCGGGACGGGCAGTACATCGGAACGGGCACCACCGCGGAACTGGACGAGGGCCAGCTCATCAAGATGATGGTGGGCCGGGAGATCACAGATGTGTACCCCAAGCTGGACGCGGAGATCGGCGAAGTCGTCTTTGAGGCGAAAAACATCGTTCGGGCGGACAACAAGGTCAAGGGTGTGAGTCTGGCCGTCCGCCGGGGCGAGATCCTGGGGATCGGCGGCCTGGTGGGTGCCGGGCGCAGTGAACTGGTGGAGGGCATCTTTGGGATGCACCCCCTTTCACAGGGCGAGATCTTTGTCCGCGGCAAGCACGTGAAGGTCTCCTCTCCGGAGGATATTATTAAGGAGGGCGTGGCTCTCATCACCGAGGATCGGAAAGTCACGGGGCTGAACCTCAGCGGCACAGTCAACGACAACATCTCCATGGTGGCAATCAAAAAGCTCCTGACCCATGGGTTGTACAGCAGGGGAAAGGCCCGCCGCGCCTCGCAGGAGTATATCGAAAAACTCAACATCAAAACTCCCTCTGTGGATCAGATCGTGGGGAACCTCTCCGGCGGCAATCAGCAGAAAATCGTCATTGCGAAGTGGCTTTTGAATGATCCGGACATCATCATCCTGGATGAGCCCACCCGCGGCATCGACGTAGGCGCCAAGCGGGATATTTACTTGCTGCTGGGCAACCTGGTGCGCCAGGGCAAGGCGGTCATCATGATCTCTTCGGAGATCCCGGAATTGATGGGGATCTGTGATCGGATCATGGTCATGTGCGAGGGCAGCTATTCCGGAGAGGTCAGCCGGGAGGAATTCTCCCAGGAGCGGATCATGACGCTGGCCTCTGCCATCAAGGTATAAAGGGAGGAACTACTATGAAAGAAACGAAACGTGCAAAGGCGCTGGTCAGCGAATACTTTATCTTTGTGATCTTCATTGCCCTGGTTGTGGTGCTGACCTGTCTGAAGCCCAGCTTCATTCAGCCCGCCAATCTGGTCAATATTCTGAAGCAGGCATCTATCAACGGCATCCTGGCATTCGGCATGATGTTCGTCATCATCGCGGGCGGCTTTGATATGTCGGTGGGATCCACGGTGGCTTTCACCGGCATCCTGGCTGCTATGCTGGGCCAGGGCCAGTATCCCATTATCGTGCCCCTGGTGGTGGCCATGCTAGGCGGACTGGCCGTGGGCGTCGTCAACGGTGTGGGCGTTGCTGTGGGCAACCTGCCGCCGTTCATTATGACGCTGGGAACCATGACGGCGGTGCGCGGTCTGGCCCTTCTGATCTCAGACGGCAAGCCCATCATCGGCATCAGTGAAACGTATAAGTCCGTGGCGGCCTCGTCGATTTTCGGCATCCCCATGCTGGCGGTCTTCCTGGTGGTCATCATCCTGATCTGCTCGTTTGTGCTGTCGAAGACGGTCTACGGCCGCCGCGTCTACGCCTGCGGCGGCAACCTGCTGGCAGCCCGGGTCTCCGGCATCAACACCACCAAAATCCGCATTTCCACCTTCGCCATCGCCGGGCTTCTGGCCGGCCTGAGCGGATTCTTGATGACATCCCGCGTCACCATCGGCCAGCCCACCGCAGCTGAGAGCTATGAGATGGATGCCATCACCGCCTGCGTGGTGGGTGGCGTCTCCATGTCCGGCGGCGTAGGCAAGCCCTGGGGCGTCGTGGTCGGCTGCCTGCTGATCACCGTCATTGCCAACGGCCTGGATATTATGGGTGTGTCCTCTCACTGGCAGAAGATCGTCAAAGGCGCCATTATCGTGCTGGCCGTGCTGATTGATGTGAAAGGCAAAACCAAGAAGCGCTAAGCGGTATTGAGAGAGGCGTCCTTCGTCTTGCTCTTGATATATTAAGGATGAACCCGACATTTATGAGGAGGAACAAACATGAAAAAGAAGAAGTTTTTGGCTCTGCTGCTGACTGGTGCCATGGCGCTGGCCGCTCTGACCGGCTGCAGCAGCGGCACCGAGTCTGCGGGCGAGACCGCCGGCGGCGAGACGTCCGATGAGGGTGGAGACGGCACCTACAAAATCGCGCTCATCCAGCAGCATCAGACCAACGCGTTCCAGATCGGTGTCACCGAGGGCGCCCAGGCCAAAGCCGACGAACTGGGCGTTGAGCTGAACGTCCTGAGCGCCGATCAGGACGCCGCCAAGCAGATCAGCCAGATCGAGCAGTGCGTGTCCGAGGGCTATGACGCCATTCTGTTTGAGCCCGTGGACCCCGACGGCCTGCGCGATGCCGCCAAGGCTGCCGCTGACGCCGGCGTCATCATGATCAACATCGTGTCCGCCTGCACGGACTGGGAGTCCGCCGGCATCTCCGCTGTGTCCTGCGGTGACAATGTCAAGGCCGGTGAGAATGAAATGCAGCATGTGGCGGATCTGCTGGACGGCAAGGGCAACATCGCCATTCTGACCGGCCCCTCTTCCACCACCGACACCACCGCCCGGCTGGAGGGCTATCGCAACATTCTGGCCAACTATCCGGACATGACGGAAGTGGTCGCCCCCGCGGACTGCGCATGGGATACCGCCCAGGCCCAGTCCACCGTGGAGAGCTGGCTGTCCGCCTATGACCTGGACGCCATCGTCTGCCAGAACGACGGCATGGCCGTGGGCGCCGGCAACGCCGCCGGGGCCAACAGCGGCATTGTCATTACCGGCCTGGACGGCACGCCCGATGGCTATGAGGCCATCAAGGACGGCCGCATCACCGGAACCGTGGCCCAGGACGGCGGCCTGATGGCCTCTAGCGGCATTGAGGCGGCTGTCACCCTGCTGGACGGCGGCACGCTGGAGAACAACCTGATCATCGCGGACAGCGTGTGGATCGACGCCTCCAACGTGGCTGACTACGAGTAAGCTGCCGAGATTGTCCGCCATATCCGCAGAATCTCTGAAAATCCTTGGCAAATGCAAAGGAATCGCGTATAATGATGGGGAAAGGGGAAACGGGCTCGTTTTCCCTTTCCCCATCAGGATCTATTTGGGAGGTGCTGTGGATGCTGCGGGTCGTCTTAGCCGATGATGAGAACAAGGTCATTCTTCTGATGCGGAAGCTGATTGACTGGGAGGCGCTTGGCTATGAGATCGTGGGCACTGCCAACGACGGGCTGCGGGCATTGGAGCTGGTCGGGGAAAAGCAGCCGCACCTGCTGATCACCGACGTTCGGATGCCCGGCTGTGACGGCATCGAACTGATCCAGAAGGCCAAGGCGCTTCAGCCCAAACTGCATTTTATTGTCGTCAGCGGGTACCGAAAATTTGAATACGCCCAGAGCGCGCTCAAATACGGTGTGGAGGACTACCTGCTCAAGCCTCTCAAGCAGGAGGAGCTCACCGGCATCCTGCTGCGTCTCAAGGAGAAGCTGGGGCAGGAGGCCGCGCTGGAGTTTCAGCTGAAGAAGAGCGGGGAGCACCAGCAGGAGCTGCTGCTGGACGCCCTGCTGGGAGCCGCGGAGCGAGCGACCCCCTTTTTGAGCGCCGCACAGGTCAACGGGGAATATGGATTCCACTTTGGGACGGGCACCTGCTTTGCCGCGGTGATCCGGGTGGATGTGCCCGACGCAGGGGCCTATCAGGACGGATATAAGATCCTGCTGCGCCACGCCCTGGAGATCGCGCGGCGGGAACTCCGCCTGCTGGCGGATGATTACGCAGCCTCTCTGGGGAAGGCAGGAATCCTGATCGTGCTGTGCCTGGAGGACTATCACACCGTGGATGTGACGCAGTGCTTCACCAAGATCCGCAAGGAAATCGAAAACCAGCGGGACCTGTTTTGGAGCATCCAGACCACCGTCTGCCTGGGCAGCCGGAAGGGCACCCTGGAACAGGTCGGAGGCTCGATGCGGGAAGCCCTCTGGCTGTGCAGGGACCGCCTTTGCCGCCCCCAGTTCTGGCGGGACGCCGCGCTGGAACAGCCGGATCTGACCCAGCGGTATCAGCTGGATGTGTTTCGGAAGAAGAGTTTTCAGGTGGCGGCCGAGTGCCTGGATGAGCCGCATTTCGTGCAGGAACTGGAGGACAGCTGCCATGCCATACAGGCGCTGCCGAATCTGAACGGGCAGATGGTGGAGGACTGGTTCCGGCAGGTGCTGGAGGCCTGCCTCTACGGGATGCGGCAAGACGGTGAGCGGGAAGCATCACTGGAGGAGGAGATCGAGGCGCAGTTCTGGCACTGCACGGACATCGGGGCGGTGTACCGCCTGCTCCGGCACAGCATCCAGGCGGAGATCCGGCGGCGGAAAGAGGAGAAGTCCCTGCGGGAACTGCGGCCGATCACCGAAGCAAAGCACTATATCCAGCAGCACTATCAGGAGGCCCTGCGCCTGGAGGATGTCAGCAGCGCCGTGGGCTTTAACGCCACCTATTTTTCCACGCTGTTCAAGAAGGAAACCGGGCAGAACTTCATGGACTATTTGACGGAACTTCGCATTGGCAAGGCCAAGGAGCTGCTGTGCGGAGAGGAACTGTCCGTGCAGGAAGTGGCGGAACAGGTGGGGTACCAGGATCTGAAATACTTTTCCAGATTGTTCAAAAAACTCACCGGCGTGAGTCCGTCAGACTATAAGAAACTCTACAAGTAGGTGATACCATGTGGCCGTGGACGGATTGGAAACTGCGGTGGGCACTGCGACGCTACCGGCGGAACCGGGACCTGGAGGCCGTCTTACAGATGGACTGGCATCGAGATTCGGATCTGAGCACGTTTTTCGCAGATGTGGAAGAAAAACTTTACGGTGAGGAGATCACCCGACTGCAGCAGAAGCAGGCGGAGTACCTGGCGCTGCAAAACCAGATCAACCCCCATTTCCTCTATAACGCCCTGGAGGCCATCCGTACAGACGCCTTGCTGGCGAACTGCCCGGATATCGCCGAGACCACCGAGGCCCTGGCCACCTTTTTCCGCTACACCATTTCCAATGTCCAGGAATACGTGACCTTTTCGGATGAACTGGACAACGCGGAGAACTACTTCACCATCCAGCGCTGCCGGTTCGGCGACAAGATCTCTCTAGAGCTGGATCTGGAAAACGAACGGCTCTTGGAGGTGCAGATGCCAAAGCTCATCCTGCAGCCCCTGGTGGAAAATGCGGTATCGCACGGCCTGGAGGGCAAGCTGGGGCACGGTACTGTACGTATCATTGTGGAAAACAGTGACCGGACTTTTTTCCTGCGGGTGCGAGATGACGGCGTGGGGATGCCGGATGAGCAGGTAGAACGGCTGAACGCCCAGTTTGAAAGCGGAAAGGACGCCGGCATGACCCAGCAATACGGGGGGATCGCCCTGCGCAACGTCAACAGCCGCATCCGTCTTATGTTTGGAGAGGACTACGGCCTGCATCTGTTCAGCGCGGCAGGCGTTGGCACAGAGTGTTGTGTGACGCTGCCTCTGCATTTCCGGGAGGCGTGAAACTGTGAAAGAGGAACTGATCCGGGTGGAAAACGGCTGTTTTCGCAGGGAGGAGGAACTCTATCGTTTTGAAATCTCCATTTCCCGGGGGGAGTGCATCGGGGTTTATGTGGACGACCATTTCACCTCCGGCACCGCATACCTGGACCTGTTCAGAGGCCATACGCACCTGGAGGGGGGAAAGGCTTTTTCCTGTGGCCGCCGGGTCGGTGCACTGGAACTGGAACGTTGGATCACGCAGAACGCCAGAATCGTGAACGTGCATCGCTTCCATTCCCAGGAGCTGACGGTACGGGATTTCCTGCTGGCACTGGATCGCCCGGTCAGCTGGCGGAAGCGGCGGGGGGCGGTCCAGCGCCTGTACAGTCCAGAGGCCCAGGCAGTCCGAGAACAGATGTGCCTGAAAATGAAGCTGGACAGCCGGCTGGCTGAGCTCTCCCTGCTGGATTATTACCGTCTCTCCATCTTCCGGGTGTGGTTCTGGAGCGGAGAGCTGCTGATTCTGGATCGGATCACAGAGATCCTGCGCCGGCGGGATGTGGAAAAGCTGATGGCCTGTGTGCAGCTGCTTCTGCGCCAGGGGGCCGCAGTATTCCTGCTGGATTTGGACGAGGCCTTCCTGTACCGCTATTGCGACCGAATCGATATTGTCCGGGACCGCAGGACCTGCTACCGGCTCTATCCGGAGGAGTATGGTGAGCAGCTCTACGCCGTCCTGGGCTGGAAGCCGCGGGATGGCGGGCCGGAGCATCCGGAGCTCCACTGGGGCGATCAGCAGGTCCTGCGGCTGGAGGGCCTCACGTTTCCGGATATGGCGCCTCTGACTTTCCAGATTTACAGCGGGGAGATCGCCTATCTCCGGGACGAGAACTACACAGCCGCCGCCAGGCTCCAGGAGTGTTTTCTGGATGGGCGAGGCTGGTTGGACGGGGTGCTGTGGCTGAACGGGCAGGTTCGGACATATGGGGAAATGGCTCAGCAGCTGGGCACGGGGATCGGGATCCAGACCGAGCGGCCGGACCGCCCTGGCGGTGTGCTGTTTGAAAATCTCACCGCGCTGGACAACCTGACAACCTGTCTGCTTCCCAAAGCTGGCTATCGGCTGGTCCACCGACGGATCGCGGAAAACATTTTGGATGAGGCCTCCAGGTGGTTTCCAAGGGAGGATCTGCTGCGGCCGCTGCGCACCTGGCCACTGCCGGCGCGCCTACGGTTCTCCTATTATAAGTGGTATCTGCTGAATCCGCAGCTGCTGATCTGCTTTTTCCCCTTTTCCGGGCAGGAGACCGCCTATCATGAAATGATCATCGACCTGCTGGTCGCCTGCGCCGAGCGCGGGATGGCGGTCTGGGTCATTTCCTCCGGCATTGACGGGATTTGCGAAAAGACGGAAAACCGGGAATTTCTCAAGCGTCTGCGCACCATCAATTGATCTCCGCCTGGGAGGAGACGGGCCTTCGGGCCAACATCACCGCCTTTATCGGCGGCCAGGGGACGGACACCTCTCCAGCGGAGCTTTGTGTGCCGGCTGCGGAAGGCAGCAGAGATCCTCGCCGGCGGGGCCGGTGGGGATCTTTTTTTAGGGGCGGTGCGGAAGCGGCCTCTGTGGGCGGACTGCGCCATATGCCCGCTCTGCCACCCGCCGGTCACAGAAAAAGGAGGGGCAGTCTTTTTGCCGGGGTGTCCCGCTCCGGCTGTTACAACCGGGTCCGTTCCGAACATGCCAGGAAAACGAGAGAACAGAAGGACCGGGAGGATTTTGATTGGATTTTGGAGGCGTATCGGTTCCGCAGCTACGCAAAGGGCGCCCGGGGCATCCATATGCGGCTCCTGCATATGGGTGTACGGATGAATGTGAAGAAGATCCGCCAGCTCATGCGGAAGTACCGTCTCGCCTGCCTCATTCGGAAGCCGAATCCCCACCGCAGATTATAGAGGTCCATCCGGATGGGCAGCAAGGTGGAAATTGGGGTGAAGCGGGAATTCGAATCCAACAGTCCCAGGACGGTTCTCCTGACGGAATATCACCTAACCAGTTTGAAGTTTATGCAGCTGGTGGAGAGCCAGGAACTGCACCGGTCCATATCCCCCAGGGACAACTGCTGGGGCAACGCGCCTCAGGAGAACTTTTTCGGGCACATGAAGGACGAGCTGGCCAGCAGCTTCTTGCAGCGCTTCTGCAACTCCAGAAAGGCGAGTTTTTCCAGGGGAATCTTGCCGATGTTTGGGTTCATGTGGTTGGCGATGGAGCCTCGGCAGGTCTGGTGCGTCGCTCGCCCCGCTTTTGCAATGCCGTGACATGCCATAGAAAAGAGGCTTCAATTTCTTCTTTTTATATGGTATAGTAGGCACAAAAGTAGCTGTTTTCACTTTTTCGGATTGCTTCGCGTCTGGGATGGCCAGTCCGGCAGGCACAAGCACAGATCGTGCCTACTTATAAATCGGTATCAGGTACCAGCCGCTTGGCTCGTGCTCACCGCAGTATTGGGGGGCGTTTTTGCGGAACGCCGCCTGAAAAGGCCAGAACGATCTGGGAACGGAAGCTGAAGCTTGAGTATCCAGCCCGTCTCCATTCTTGATGCAATCAGAATCGTATATTTCAAGAAAGGGTCTCTCCATGTCCAAACGCTCTTCAAAAATCTGCCTGATCTCTCCCACCGAAAATCTGGCATCCCGCGCCAAGACCCTGATTGCCCGCAGGAAAATGGACGTCCGGGTGGAGGTGGCGGCACTGGAGGGGGCCGTCTCGCTGGCCCAGTCGCTGTTGGAGCAGGACGATTATCTGTTCATCAGCCGGCGCGCTACCCGGGAAATGCTGATCAAGTGCCTGGGCGCACAGGTGGTCAACATTCCGCTCGAGGCATCCGACTATATTCCCGTCATCCAGCGTTTGCAAAACGAGCGGGGGCTGATCGCCTCGTTCTCCTATGAGGAGGAGATCAGCAACGATCTGGGCACCATCTGCTATCTGCTCAACCTGAACGTCCAGAACTACTATTTTACTGACAGCAGCAACTGCCAGGCCGCGGTACAGCAGGCCGTGGCGGACGGCGCCGTCTGCGGATTCGGGGGTGTGGTGGCACAGCACTTTGCCGGTCTCTGCAATCTTCCCTTTTTTATGGTGGAGAGTTCAGACGCCTCCATCCTCCGGGCCCTGGATTCCGCCCAGCAGCTCTATGAATCCCAGCAGGAAAATGCCCGGGCCCAGGAGCAGCTCCAGATCCGTCTGGAACGGTACCAGAATATTCTGGACTACACCCACGATGCCGTCATCGCCATCGACGAGGCCGGTCGGATCACTGCCACCAATCAGATTGCGGACCAGATGCTCCGCCCCGCCAAGCCCCCCTTCACAGGCCGCCCAATCGAAGAGGTGCTGGCCAACACCCGTCTGACCAACGTTCTCCAGACCGGCGAGGCGGAGATCGGCCAGATCATGAACATCCACGGCACACTTGTCTCCACCAACCGCGTCCCGATCCGCGTCGGTGGACAGGTCAAGGGGGCTGTGGCCACCTTTCAGGACATCAAGACTCTGCAGACCACGGAGCGGAACATCCGAATCAAGCTGCACGAGAAGGGCCTGGTGGCCAAATACCACTTTTCGGATATTCTGGGCACCTCACCCGCGATCCAGGAGGCCAAGAAGCTCTCGACCCTTTTTGCCGACTCCCAGCTGACCGTCATGCTCTACGGAGAGACCGGCACCGGAAAAGAGATGTTCGCCCAGAGCATCCACAATGCCAGTCCCCGGCAGGACGGACCCTTTGTGGCGGTCAACTGCACCGCCCTCAACCGCGATCTGATGGAGTCCGAGCTCTTTGGCTACGCGGATTCCTCCTTCACCGGCGCGCGGAAGGGCGGCAAGGCCGGCCTGTTTGAAACGGCCCACGGCGGCACCATCTTCCTGGACGAGATCGGCGAACTGCCCCTGGAATTTCAGGCCCCGCTGCTCCGGGTCCTGCAGGAAAAGGAGATCCGCCGGGTGGGGGACGACACGGTCATCCCGGTGGACATCCGGATCATCGGCGCCACCAACCGCGATCTGCTGCAGATGGTGGAGGCGGGCAAATTCCGCCAGGATCTCTATTACCGCCTGAACGTCCTCAGCATCAAGGTACCGCCGCTCCGTGACCGCGGAGAGGACTATCTGGAGATCGCCCGTTCGATCTACGACCGCGTCTCCCCCCAGCGGACCGCCCAGGAGGAGGCGGACTTCTTTCGGGTGATGGCCCACGCCTCCGCCTATCCATGGCCGGGCAATGTCCGGGAGCTGACCAATCTGGTGGAGCGGATCTCCCTGCTGCTCCGCTGCGGGACCTCGGTGGAGGACATACTCTCCTCTTTACGCGCCCGGCCGGACCGCACCGTCGCTCCGCCGCCCGCCCCCGCGGCATCCGCTCTCCCCCGCGGCAGGGACCGTGCCGCCATCCTTGCGGCGCTCCAGCAATGCAACGGCAACGCCACCCGCGCGGCAAAAGAACTGGGCATCAGCCGCAGCACTCTGTACCGTAGGCTGCAGCGCGATGCCGATTGAGACACAATGTCCCGAAGTGTCCGAATTTTGAGACACCTCGGGACAGTTTTGCGACAATTTGATATTGGCTTTGGGGACTGCCGCATCTGCGGCAGTCTTTTTTGTATGAACACACAGCGGCTCATGCACGTTTTCGCCAAAATACAACGTGGCATTTTTAACAAATCGACAAGATATTTTGTTTTTCGACCAGTATCTATATTTTGGCACAAATTTTGCTATATATCTAGACAGAACGTTCAAAGGAATTTATCATTCCGAAAGTCACCGGTTCCGCCTTGGCCAAGGCGGAACCAAGAGAAAGCGGAGGCGAATTTTTTGTGAATAACACATTGGCATTGATCGCACTGATCGTTTTGATCGCTGTGATCGCAATCGGATTTGTTCTGAAGAAGAACGTGGGTCTGATCGCCATGCTGGCGGCGGCTGTTCTGGGCGTCGCCATCGGGCAGGATGACTCCACTACCATCGCAGGATTCAGCGCCAGCACCTTTGTGATGCTGCTGGGCGTGTCCCTGCTCTGTACCGTTGCCACCGGCAACGGCACGCTGGAGCTGATGGCAAAGAAGTTCCTGCGGCTGTCTGGCGGCCACGTGGCAGTGGCGCCTATCATTATGTACCTGATCGGCTTCATCATCGCCGCGGTGGGCCCCGGCTGCGTACCGGCGCTGGGGATCGTGGCGGCCCTCTCCCTGCCGCTGGGCAGATCCACGGGATATAACTCCGTGATGCTGGCGGCCATCGGTGAGATCGGCTCCATGGCGGGCCGCTTCTCCCCCATCACGCCGGAGAGTGTGCTGATCCGCGGGCTGGCAGAGGCCCAGGGGATCACGGGTTATGAGACCAACACCCTGATCTACGCCACGATCACCACCATCGTGCTGTCCGTTGTCATCTTCCTGGTGTTCAAAGGATACAAGGTCAAAGGCGCGGAGGGCCGCGTGCAGGAACAGCTGAGCGCCTTTACCCAGAAGCAGATCTTCACCCTGATCGGCTTTGTGGTGATGATTCTGGTCTGCGCGATTTTCAAGCGCAACGTGGGCCTGGTGTCCCTCTCTGTGGCCGTGGTCCTGCTGTTGGTCAATGCGGCCGATGAAAAGACCACCATCAAAAATGTCCCCTGGTCCACCCTGCTGATGGTCTGCGGCGTCGGCACCCTGATGTCCGTGGTGTCCACGGTGGGCGGCGTGGAACTGATGTCCAACGCCCTAGCCTCGATTATGACCCCCAACACGGCCGTCGCCATCCAGGGTCTCTCCGCCGGCATCCTGTCCTGGTTCAGCTCTGCCATCGGCGTGGTGTGGCCCACCATGGTCCCCACTGTGGGTGCCATTGCCGAGCAGGTGGGTGTCGATCCCGGCAGCCTCATCACCATTATGTGCCTGACCGCGTCCTTCGCCGGATTCAGCCCTGCTTCTACCGGCGGCAGCCTGATCCTTGCGGCCAACGCGACTGATCCTGATTTCACAAAAGAAAAGGAGAACAAGCTCTTTATCCAGCTCTTTGTCCTCTCTGCCCTGCTGCTGATCCTGACCGTCCTGGCCGGTCTGCTGGGCCTGTATTCCATTCTGTAAAAACAGTTTTTCACGCGAGGCAGCTGGCGCTGCCGCACGAACAATAAAAAATAACGAGGTGTAATCTAATCATGGATAACGGATTATTGGATGGTGTCGTCGTTCTGGACCTGACCCGCGTGCTGGCCGGTCCCTACTGCGGGGCTCTGATGGCGGACATGGGCGCCACGGTCATCAAGGTCGAGCAGCCCGGCAAGGGCGATGACAGCCGGAGCATGGGCCCCTTCGTCAATGACCAGAGCGTTTACTACGCCAACTTCAACCGCAGCAAGTACGGCGTCACCTTGAACCTGAAGGATCCCGAGGCCAAGGAGATTTTCAAGGAGATGGTGAAGAAGGCCGATGTGGTGATCGAGAACTATCGTCCCGGCACCATGGAAAAGCTCGGCCTGGGCTATGATGTGCTGAAAGAGGTCAACCCCGGCATCATCTACGGCGCCTGCTCCGGCTTCGGCCACACCGGCCCCCTGAGCAAGCGCGCGGGCTATGACATCGTGGGCCAGGCTATGGGCGGCCTGATGAGCACCACCGGCTGGCCCGACGGCCCGGCCACCCGCGTGGGCACGCCCATGGGCGATGTGCTGGGCGGCCTGAATCTGACAGTCGGCGTCCTGGCGGCTCTGGTGAACAAGCAGAAGACCGGCCTGGGCGAAAAGGTGGATGTGGCCCTGGTGGACTCTGTGGCCTCTGCCATGGAGAACATCACCATGATCTATCAGTCCACCGGCCGGATCCCCCAGCGGATCGGCAACCGGTATGAGTCTACGTATCCCTATGACGTGTTCCCGGCCAAGGACGGCGACGTGGTCATCGCCGCCGGCAACGACAAGCTGTGGAAGATCCTGTGCAATGTGATGGGCCAGCCGGAGCTGACCTCCGATCCCCGCTTCCTGGCGGTCAAGGACCGCGTGGCCAACCATGCGCCTCTGCGGGAGATCGTCTGCGCGTGGACGAAGAATTACACCATCGACGAGATCGACAAGATGCTCAACGATGCCGGCTGCCCGGCCTGCCCGGTGAACACCATCGACCGTCTGGTGAAGGATCCCCAGATCGCCGGCGCCCGCGGCATGTTCCCGGAGATCGATCAGCCGGGGATCGGCAAGCTGCAGATCACAGCCATGGCCCAGAAGCTGACCCGCACCAAGTCCTATCCCCGCAAGGCCGCGCCCCTGCTGGGGGAGGACAACGCCGACATCTACGGCAAACTGCTGGGCTTTGATTCCGACAAGCTGGCGGAGCTGAAGGCCAAGGGGACCATCTGAGTCCCGGCGCAGCTGTCCGACTCACGTTCCGCAGGGCGGCGCCTCCCGCCGCCCCGCGGGGCGATGCCTGAATTGTAAAGAAGGAATTCAAAATGAACAAGAAAATTGAAGTTTTCGAGGTGGGTCCCCGGGATGGGTTCCAGAGTGTCAAGTGCACGCCGCCCATTGCCACCGACCTGAAGCTGGAGGTCATCGACCGCATTGTGGCCGCCGGCGTGCGCCACATGGAGTACACCTCCTTCGTCAGCCCCAAGGCCATTCCCCAGCTGGCGGACGCCAAGGAGGTCACCCAGGCGGTTTTGAGCAAATATCCCGGCCTGGACCTCTTCGCCCTGGTGCCCAACCTGCGGGGCGCCCAGAACGCCTACGAGCTGGGCCTGCGGCGGGTGTGCTATGTGGTCTCCCTCAGCAAGAGCCACAACAAGGCCAACATCAACCGCACCCACGAGCAGTCCCTGGAGGCCTATCGGGAGATCCAGGCGGCCTATCCTGACCTGGACATCATTCTGGATCTGGCCACCGCCTTCGGCTGTCCCTTCGAGGGCAAGTATGAGGACACCTCCGCCGCCGTCAAGTTTTTGAAGGACTATGTGGATGCGGGGATGACCACCTGCTGCCTGTGCGATACCATCGGCATCGCCGATCCCCGTCAGGTCAAGGAGCTGATCGGCGAACTGAAGGCCGCCTACCCCGACCTGGCCCTCATGGTCCACTTCCACGACACCCGGGGACTGGGCATGGTCAACACCATTGCCGCCATGGAGAGCGGCGTCACCTGTGTCCAGTCCGCCCTGGGTGGCCTGGGTGGCTGCCCCTTTGCGCCCGGTGCCTCCGGCAACCTCTCCACGGAGGACATGATCTGGATGCTCAATGAGATGGGCTATGACACCGGCGTGGAGTTTTCCAAAATCCTGGAGGCCGCCAAGTTCCAGGTGGAGAAGATCCCCGGCAATTACAGCGGCCACCATATCCACATTGAAACTCCCACCCCCTGCAAATACTGAACATTTCCAACACACACTCCGCGG
>DWYU01000108.1 GCA_019118505.1 Candidatus Oscillibacter excrementavium | reverse complement strand
TTGGAATCTGCACATGGGAACCATCCACTGCCAGCAGTGTGTACCCGTTCCACCTTCGTATGGGACGGTTTTCGGAAGTAAACCGGCGCAAGATCTCTTCGAAGGCAGCAGGAAGGAGCCTTCCCCGCTGCTGAACGAAGGCCGATGTAGTTGCGGCTGCGTATGAAATCCCGTTTGGGATCGGCTGCATATGCAGATAGATCCTCTTTCAAATATTTGCAGAACAGACCAGACTGTATGCGAGACAGTCTGGTCTGTTCCTTATCTTAATGAGATTGCGGCTTAGCCGGAGATCTTGACTCAGGCGGGCATGGGAACCAGCTCAGCCCTCGTCCTTCTCCATCATGATGTCCAGGATGGTACGGTCGGTGGCAACCATGCCGGGGTTGCTCACCCGGCCCATATTGCGGATGGCCTGCTCGGGGGTGGAGGCGCAGATGCCGTCGCTGGCGCTGACCACCACGCCGCCCATGGCCAGGTAGGCGCTCATCACCGCGGCGGAGGAGGCGGTGGCCAGCTTGAGGGCGCAGCCGATCTTGCCGCCGTCGCAGATCATGCCGGTCAGATTGCCGCTCATGTTGATAATGGCGGCCCCCATCTGGGCGTCGTCGCCCCCCAGCAGCCACACCATGGCGGCGGAGGCGGCGGCCGCCGCGGACACGCCGCAGCCGCAGGTGGCGCTGAGCTTGCCAGTGAAGATCTTGATGTACACGTTGAGCAGGTGGGAGAACGCCAGGGCCTTCTCGGTGGCCTCCTTGCTGGCCCCCACGTGCTTGGCCATCTCCACCACGGGGATGATGGCGGTGATGCCGTGGTTGCCGCTGCCGGCGCTGCTCATGACCGCGTAGGGACAGCCGGACATACGGCCCTCGGCGCTGGAGGCCACCCGAACCATGATGTTGCTCATCAGGCTGGAGCCCATCACGTCGGTGGTCAGCTGGTTCTTGAGGGTGTCGGCGATGCCGATGCCCAGGCGGTTCTCCAGGCCGTAGTCGGAGAGGTTCTCGTTCATCTCGGCGCCGTCCATCATGAAGGAGAGCTCCTCCTCGGTGGCGGAGTCCACCAGCTCCCGGATCTGGGAGATGGTCATGTCCTTGAGCTTCTCATGGAGGGCGTCCTCGCCGTCCACGGTGTACTCCTTCTCAAAGAGCACCTGGTTATTGGCGCTGGTGTAGACGATGTTGGCGTGGGTGTTGCGGATGGTGCTGATGCCGATGCCCCGGGTGGTGATGATCTCGGCGTGGGCGTAGAGCTGAGTCTCCTCCTCGGCGATGGTGACGCTGACCTGCTTCTCCTCCACCAGGCGGGTGGCCTCCTTGCTGACGATGCTGTTGATCTCCTCCAGCAGCTGCAGGCCCTTCTCCGGGTTGCCCAGGCAGGCGCCCAGGGCGGCGGCGTACTTCAGGCCCACCCGGTTGAAGCCGGGGATGCCCACGCTCATGCCGTTCTTATAGATGCCGGGGTTGACTTCCATCTTGATGGATACCACCTGGCCGCCGATGGCGTGGTAGGCGTCGGCGGCGCACAGGGCCACGCACACGGGCTCGGTGCAGCCCAGGGCGGGGACAACCTCCTGGCGCAGCAGGGTGAGCATTTCTTCCTTGGTCAGTTGATTCATTGCGATTCTCTCCTTTTCAGTCGCCCCGGCCGGGCGGCTTTGTTTTCTGCACTGACAGATATGCAACCGGCGTGCCAACTCATTTCGGCGGGAAAAAGAGTGGAAAAACGGGGAAAATCGGCCTCTGGGACTTGACAAAGGGGCGGGCAGCGGCCAAAATAGGTGTTAAATCGGTTAAACTGGTCAAAGAAATTGGCCAGAAAAGGAGGGCCTTCCCTTGAAAAAGAATGTGGCGGTCATCTCCCTGGACGCCTATGCCGGGCAGTTCTATGCCCAGCAGGTACAGAAACTCTTCAGCGACCGGATTGCCGTGTGCTCCTACAGTGTGCGGGACGGCTCGGTGGAGCACATGCCCCGCAAGTACGACCTCTATATGGTCACCACCGACGCCTTCGACTCCCTGGGAGATATGCACCGCTATGTGCCCATCGACGGGGAGATGATGGAGATCCACGTCACCCTCCGCTGGGACGTGGTGCACAGGCTCCAGGCCCTGCCCGCCGGCAAAAAGGTTCTGTTCGTCAACCTGAGCGACAAGATGTGCCGGGAGGCGGTGACCCGCCTCAACCAGCTGGGGGTGAACCAGCTGGACTTCGATCTCTACCATCCCGGCGCGCCGGAGCCGGATATGAGCCAGTATGACTTTGTGATCACCCCCCAGGAGACCCGCTATGTCCCCGCCGGAGCCAGGGAGATCATCGACATCGGCCAGCGGGTGTGCGACAGCTCCACCATGATCGAGGCGGCCCTCCGCCTGGGCTTCGAGGAGCTGCTGGAGACCCCGGAGTTTGAGCAGTACCAGCGGGATGTGGCCGCCAATACCTACAGCTTCGACCGGGTGTTTGCCCGGGGCCTGCGGCTGGAGAGCCAGTTTGAGATCCTCATGGAGATCCTGGACGAGGGCATCGTGGGGGTCAACGAGCGGGGAGAGGTGTTTGCCAGCAACCACAAGCTGGAGGAGATCACCGGCATCCCCGGTGCCCGGGCCCTCCAGCGCCCGGCGGCGGAGGTGTACCCCTTCGTCCCCTTTGCCAGATGCCTGGCCGAGCGGGCCCCCCAGCCCGCCCAGGTGGTGAGCGCCAACGGCGTCAACATGAACGTGGCGGTGGCGCCGGTGCTCCGGGGGGGCGCCTGCATCGGCGCCTTCGCCACGGTGCAGCGGTTCAGCGACGCGGAGAACCGGCAGAACGAGCTGCGCAGCCAGCTGCTCCACAAGGGCTACCGGGCCAAGTACACCTTTGACGACGTGGTGGGCCAGTCACCGGCCATCCGGCGGTGCATCACCATATTAAAGAAGATGTCCCTCACCCAGCTCCCCGTCCTCCTCATCGGGGAGACGGGCACCGGCAAGGAGCTCTTTGCCCACGCGGTTCACAACGCCTCTCCCCGGGCAAACGGGCCCTTTGTAGCCATCAACTGCGCCGCCATGCCGGAAAACCTGCTGGAGAGCGAGCTGTTCGGCTACGAGGAGGGGGCCTTCACCGGCGCCCGGAAGGGGGGCAAGCCCGGCCTGTTCGAGTTCGCCCACAAGGGCACCCTGTTTCTGGACGAGGTGGAGGGCATGAGCACCGCCCTCCAGTGCAAGCTGCTGCGGGTGCTCCAGGAGCGGGAGATCATGCGGGTGGGGGGCAACCGCATCGTCTCGGTGGACGTGCGCATCGTGGCAGCCACCAACGAAAACCTGGACAAGATGGTGGAGGAGGGCACCTTCCGGCGGGATCTCTACTACCGCCTCAACACCCTGCCCGTGCTGATCCCGCCCCTGCGGGAGCGGGAGGGGGATCTGCTGCTGCTCATCGACCACTTCCGGAAGGGCATCGGCGCCTCCTTCACCCTGTCGCCCGAGCTGGAGCGGCTGCTGCTCACCCACCAGTGGCGGGGGAATATCCGGGAGCTGCGCAACGTGGTGGAGTATTTCAGCTATACCGGCAGCCCGGTGGTGGGGCCGGAGGAGCTGCCGCCCACCTTTCACTATCTGCCCGCCGGCCTGCCGGAGGCCGGCGGGGCCGGGGCGCAGCCCCCGCGGCTGGCGGACTGCCCCCAGGAGGACGAGCGGTTTGTGCTCTCCCGGCTCTACCAGGCCGACCGGGAGGGGCGCAGCCTGGGCCGGGATGCCATCCTGGCCGCCGCCAAGGCGGCGGGGCTGCCCTGCTCCCAGCAGGAGGTGCGGCGCATCCTCTCCGCCCTGGATCAGGCGGGCCTGGCCCGGGTGAGCCGGGGGAGAGGGGGCACACGGCTCACCCCAGCCGGCCGGGCCCTGTGCCGCCGACTGGTAACGGAGGAGAAGCCCTGAATTGGTTTGACCGATTTAACCTTTTTAACCGATTTAACCTGTTTCCCCGGCTTGCGTCGGGGGCGCCGCCGGACACTGGTAAGAGTGTCCGGCGGTGCTTTTATCTGTTTTATACAAAGGAAGAGAATAGAAATTGTGTAGATCGGATAATATTGCGGAAGCTGGCATAGTTCGGCACGCCGATTGCTTAAAACAGGGGCAAGCGTACAGCCTGAAATAAAAACCCAATCCAGAGAAGGAAAGGCAGGTAAGCAGCGATGAAGTATGATTTTGATGTGGTGGTTGACCGCAGCAAAAACTGCGCGGCCAAGTACGATGAGCGGAAGAAGAAATTCGGCACCGACGATGTCATCCCTCTGTGGATCGCCGACATGGACTTCAAGACCGCCCAGCCCATCATTGACGCCCTGGGCAAGCGGGCCCAGGAGGGCATCTGGGGCTACACCAGCCGCCCGGACTCCTATTTTGAGGCCATCCGGGGCTGGCAGAAGCGCCGCAACGGCTGGGACATCGACCAGAGCCTGATGAGCTTCAGCCTGGGCGTGGTGCAGACCATCAGCGCCATGGTGAAGCTGTTCACCCCCGAGGGGGGCAGCGTCCTCATCCAGACCCCGGTGTACTCCGAGTTCTACGACATGACCGAGGCGTGGAACCGCAGGGTGCTGGAGAACCAGTTTATTGAGAAGGACGGCAAGTGGGAGATGAACTGGGCCGACTTTGAGGCCAAGCTGGAGGAGGCCGACCTGTTCCTGCTGTGCAACCCCCACAACCCCCTGGGCATCGTGTGGACCCCTGAGGAGCTGCGCCGCATGGTGGAGCTGTGCATGAAGCACCATGTGGTTCTGTTCTCCGACGAGATCCACTCCGACCTGATCTTCCACGGCAAGAAGCACACCCCCACCGCCACCGTGTCCCCCGAGGCCGCCCAGTATGTGGTCACCGGCATCTCCGGCACCAAGACCTTCAACCTGGCGGGCCTGCAGGCCTCCACCGCGGTGTTCCCCAACGCCCACATGAAGCAGGTCTTTGACCACTACTGGCAGTGCATGGACATCCACCGCAACAACGCCTTCTCCCTCACCGCCATGCAGGCCGCCTTCAACGAGGGCGAGGAGTGGCTGGAGCAGCTGCTGGCCTATCTGTCCGACAACTTCGACTTCGTGGTCAACTACTGCAGGGAGCACATTCCCCAGATCAAGACCTACGCCCCCGACGCCACCTACCTGATGTGGCTGGACTGCCGGGAGCTGGGCCTGGACAACGAGGCGCTGCGCCGCTTCATGATCGAGAAGGCCAAGCTGGGCCTCAACGAGGGCTACACCTTCGGCCGCAGCCTGAGCGGCTACATGCGGCTCAACGCCGCCTGCCCCCGCAGCGTGCTGGAGCAGGCCATGAAGCAGCTGGAGGCGGCGGTCAAGTCCCTGTGACCATTTGAAAAGAGATTGGTAAAGTGAGGAGGAGCCTTTTATGGCAACCATTCAAAAGAAGAGCTTCTGGCAGCAGTACGGAAGCCTGATCCTGATCCTGGGCGGCATCATCATCGGCGCCCTCATCGGGGCCTTTGCCCCTGCCGTGGGCACCACCATCAAGCCCATCGGCGACATCTTCCTGAACCTGCTGTTCACCATCGTGGTTCCCCTGGTGTTCGTGTCCATCGCCTCCGCGGTTGGCAGCATGGCCAACATGAAGCGGCTGGGCAAGATCCTGGGCTCCACCATCGGCACTTTCATCTTCACCGGCCTGATCGCCGCGGCCTGTGTGCTGCTGTGGGTGAACCTGTTCAGCCCTTCCGCCGGCACCTCCATCCAGCTGACGGCCGGCGAGGCCGGCGAGGCCCAGAGCGCCGGCGAGCTGCTGGTCAGCACTCTGACCGTGTCCGACTTCTCCGATCTGTGGGATAAGTCCAACATGCTGCCCCTGATCATCTTTGCCATCATCTTCGGCTTCTGTGTGTCCGCCTGCGGCGGCGACGAGAGCCCCATGGGCAAGCTGCTCATGAACCTGAACGACATCATCATGAAGTTCGTGGGCGTCATCATGTTCATCGCCCCCATCGGCCTGGGCGCCTACTTCGCCAATCTGGTGGCCACCTACGGCCCGGAGATCGTGGGCGACTACGGCCGCTCCATGCTGGTCTACTACCCCCTGTGCCTGCTGTACGGCGTTATTTTCTTCCCCCTGTACGCCTTCCTGGCCGGCGGCAAGCTGGGCGTGAAGAGAATGATCAAGAACATCTTCCCGCCTGCCATCACCGCCTTCGCCACCCAGTCCTCCGCCGCCACCATCCCCGTGAACAAGGAAGCCTGTGACAACATCGGCGTGCCCAAGGACGTCAGCGATCTGGTGCTGCCCATGGGCTGCACCATGCACATGGACGGCTCCGTTCTGAGCTCCATCGTGAAGATCGCCTTCCTGTACGGCATCTTCAACATGGAATTTACCGGCGCGGACACCTACGCCATGGCCATCGTGGTGGCCATCCTGTCCGCCTTCGTCCTCTCCGGCGCCCCCGGCGGCGGTCTGGTGGGCGAGATGCTGATCGTCTCCATGTTCAACTTCCCCGCCGAGGCCTTCCCCATCATCGCCACCCTGGGCTTCATCTTCGACCCTGCCGCCACCTGCCTGAACTCCTCCGGCGACACCATCGCCTCCATGCTGGTCACCCGGATCGTGGAGGGCAAGGACTGGCTGGTGAAGGCCATGGCCGCCAAGAAGGAGACCGCCTGACCCCTATTCCCGCAGAAATCCCATCAACTGATTTTAGAAAAGGAGTATCCAACCATGACTGTCATCGATACCAAGAACGCCCCCGGCGCCATCGGACCCTATTCCCAGGCCTATGAGGCCAACGGCTTTGTCATCACCTCCGGCCAGCTGCCGGTGAACCCCGCTGACGGCTCCATGCCCGAGGGCATCGCCGCCCAGGCGGAGTGGAGCTGCAAGAACGTGCTGGCCATTCTGGAGGCCGCCGGCTCCGGCGCGGACAAGGTGATCAAGACCACCTGCTTCCTGGCGGACATCGTCGACTTCGGCGCCTTCAACGAGGTGTACGCCAAGTACTTCACCTCCAAGCCCGCCCGCAGCTGCTTCGCCGTGAAGGATCTGCCCAAGGGCGCCCTGTGCGAGATCGAGGCCATCGCGGTCAAGTAAGGAGGCAGGGATATGAAAGTCACCGTCATCGGCAGCCACCTGTGCCCCGACACCCTGTACGCCCTCAACAAGCTCTGTGAGGCCAAGGCGGACATCACGTTCAAGAACCTCTCCGCCAGCCTGCCGGACCTGCGGACCTATCTGGCCCTGCGGGAGAGCAGCCCTCTGTATGAGAGCGTCCGGGAAAACGGCAGCATCGGCATCCCGGCCTTTGTGCTGGAGGACGGCACCGTCACCCTGGACCTGGCGGACGTGCTGAAGTAAGTCAAACGGAAAAACGCCCCGGCTGGGACCTGCGCGGTCCCAGCCGGGGCGTTCTCTCTGCAATTCAAAGCCCGGCTTCCGTCTCCCGGCCGCCCTCCTCCAGCTGCCGCAGGGCGGCCAGGGTATCCAGCGTGGTGCCCAGCTGGGTGAACAGCAGGGCCATACGCTCCGTCTCCTCCGCGGTCATGCTCCGGGACAGGGCCACCGCCAGGGCATAGACCCCCGCGCTCCACTCATAGGCATCCATCCCCCGGCACCTCCCTGGTGAGAGTGTATGAGGCGGCGGGGGATTTCTTGACGGGGATAGAGGTCAATCCGGCAGCAGGGAGGCCAGATATGCCGTCTCTGTCCGCAGATCTGTGGGGCCGGTATACCAGATGGCCAGGACTTGTTTCCCCTGCCGGAGCACGGCAAATTGGTCGTGGGCCATCGTTCTGTTCTCCTCCGCCCACCAGAAGCCGTCTGTGCCGGGAACGGAAACTGGTTCCAGAGGCAACTCCGGCTCTCTGTCCAGAAACCCGGCGCGGTTTCCGGTCAGCTCCTCCGTCAGATCCCGGGCCAGTCCTTCTGTCAGCATCCGGTAATACTCGGTGTAACAGGAGATTTGCCCTACATCCGGCAGGTATGCAAGCTGGCGCACCGCGTACATCTCCGGCGCAATGGGGAGGGACTTCTCCCGCACGTCCGTCCACTCCGGGTCCAGGCCGTCCAGGGCGGCCAGTTCCGCCAGAATCACCTGCGCCGGCGGACGCTCCCCCTCTTCATAGACGGTCCACTCCGCATGGTCCCAGCCGGAGGGACTGTTGTCCAGGTCTTGAAAGCTGACCACCAGATTCAGCGCCAGGACGGCCATGATGGCGGCATAGGCGATTCGGCCCATCCACAGCTGGCGGCGGTAGGGCCTGGGCCGTTCCAGAGGAACGCCCGCCGTCAGGGTCCGCCACAGCCGCCGGGTGTTCCGGGCGTCCAGCCAGATTTCCACGCCGATCATCACCATCAGTGCCAGGGAGACCAACGGTCTTGCAATCAACTCTAACCAACTGCCCCCATCCAGGACCGCCCGCAGGGAGACATCAGCAGCAACCCAAATATCGAACCCCAGAAGTGCCAGCCAAACCAGCCCATACCCCACGGTGCGGCGGAGCATCCGCCGCTTCAGATACCGGTACCCCTCCCCCTGGACCACCGGGTCCGTGTCCAGCTCCGGGGCATTGGGGTCCTCGCACCGCCAGACCCAGAAGGGGCCCAGCTGCCCCACCAGCTGCCAGCCCATAACCCGGTACGCCTCCACCCGCTCCGGGTCCAGGACCTCCTTTCTCCGCTGGAGGGGCTGGAGCCGGAAGCGGCTCTCCCGGGGCTCGTCCGGCAGGAGTTCCACCTTGAAGCCAGTAAAGCCGATGGGACGGTATCCCCTGCGGACCAGGTCCTCCAGCCAGCTCTCCACCGCCGCCACGTCGTAAATGCTGATGGGACAGGTCTCCCGGAACATCTCGTTTTTTACATAAGGATGGCCGGTGCTCATTCGTGTCCCCCCTCTCTACTGAAATTCTACCAGCACAGCGGCGTACCGCTCTGCCAGCTCCACCGTGGGCTCCGTGGTGCCGGTGGAGATGTCCCACACCTGGTCCCCCAGCCGGACCACCAGGAACCAATACCCGTAGTCGCTGCGGGTGGACACCCAGGCCTCGTCCAGGCCGGGGACCTGCCAGGCGGTGACGGGCCAGCCGTTCTCCTGGTAGCCCGCCAGGATGCTCTCCACCAGATTGTCCGCCAGCCACGGGAAGCGGAGGCGGTAATAGCGGTTCTCTGTCTCCCAGTCACCCATGCCCTCAAAGGTCCACCACTGGTCTGTGGTGAGCCAATTGTCCCAGTGAAGGGCCTGCACGCTGTTCCGTCCCTGTTCTGTAACATATGGGATGGGCGCATCGATGGTCTCTGCCGGTTCAAAGGGCCGCGATCTGGGGTCTGCCATGTCGGCGCAGAGCGATACGATGTAGAATCCCCACAGCAGCATGACCGCCACAGACAGCCAGCAGACCAGCCGGTAGGGCCGCCTGTGGGGCGCGGGCACGCCTGCCCGGAGGAGCCGCAGATACCGCCGCAGAGACCACCACTGCTGGAACGCCGCCAACGCGACTGCCAGCAGGAAGCCCCCATAGGCGATCTCCCGCCACAGCGGCTTCCACTCCTGCACGCTCCAGGCGAAAAGCGTTCCCTCTGTCAGGAGAGTCCGTACCACCAGCACTGCCAGAAGCGCCACGACTGCGGCCCAGAACTGCGTCACCTTTTGCTGCCGGCGGAATAGCCGGTCGTAGGCCTGCGCCTCCGTCTCCGGGTCCGTGTGGAGCTCCGGGGCCTCCGGGTCGTCGCACCGCCACAGGTGCATGGACTTGCCGGAGGTGTCCACATACTCCCAGCCCATAGCCCGATAGGCCGCCAGGCGCTCCGGGTCCGGGCGGCTCTCCTTCACCGGGGCGGGCTCCAGCCGGTAGCGGACCGCCTTGGGCTCCCCCTTCTCAAAAACCGCCAGGAAGAAAATGCCGGGGACAGAGGTGGCGAACCACCCACGGGCCGCCTGGTCCTCCATCCGGGCCTGCTGGGCGGCCACGTCGTAGATGTTCATTGGCATCAGCTTCAGCATGGTGTCTCCTCCTTCTCTTTCTATTGGAACTCCGCCAGGACGGCGGCGTATTGGGGCAGCAGGTCCTCCAGCGGCGCATTTGCCTCCACGCTCCACACCTGGTCCCCCAGCCGGAGCAGCAGATACTGATCGCCGTCCACCGCCGCCCCGGTCCAGACCTCGTCCAGGCCGGGATATTCCGTTTCCGTGGGGGCGTATTCGTCCCCATACTCTGCCAGGAGGCTGTCCACCAAGTTGTCCGCCAGAGACGGGAACCAGAGGCGGTAGTACCGGGCCTCGCTGTACCGGTAGTACCGCCGCCCCTCCGTATAGTCCTCTATGGTCCACCACTGTTCGCTGGTGAGCCAGTTCTCCTGGGGGCCCGCCATCACTTCCCCGTTCTGGGACACCGCCACATAGGGCACTGGCTCGTCAATGTCCTTCAGCTGATAAAACGTCTGGCGGCCGTCGTGGACCCCGTGGCAGCAGACGGCGACGATATAGAACATCCACAGCAGATCAATCACCAATGTCAGGAAACAGGCCAGCCGGTAGGGCCGCCGGCGGGGGGCCTCCACGCCGGCCCGCATGGTCCGTAAGGCCCGCCGCAGGACGCGGGTCTGCCATCGGGCCATCTTGCCAACTGCCCAAAAAAAGCCCACACTCGCCGCCAGATACCACAGGGGCAGCCAGCTCCCCACCAGATGTGCCAGGTACGTCTCCCCAGAAAAGTATAGGGTAAAGGCGATGAGCCCCACGAAGACTGCCAAGATCCCCCAACCGAGATACCTGCTGATCTTCTCCTGCCGTGAGAGCCGGTCATAGGCTCTTGCCTCCGTCTCCGGGTCCGTGTGGAGCTCCGGGGCCCCGGGATCGTCGCATCGCCACAGGTGCATGGTCTTTCCGATAGTGTCCACGTACTCCCAGCCCAGGACCCGGTAGGTCTCCCGGCGCTCCTGGTCCGGGACCTCCCCCTTTTTGCCCACGGGCTCCAGCCGGTAGCGGACGGTCTTTGGCAATCCCCATTCAAAGGACGCCAGAAAGAAAAACCGCCAGCTGGGAACGTAAAACCAGCCCTTGGCCGCCAGGTCCTCCAGCCGCGCCTGCCATGCGGCCACGTCCTCCACATACCCCGGCATCAGCTTGACCATGGTGCTTCCCCCTCTCTTTTTCTATTGAAACTCCGCCAGGACGGCGGCGAAGTCGTCCAGGTGGGCGGATAGGTCTCCATGGAGCCGGACCGCTTGATAAATGACCGCCTGTCCCTGCCGGGCCACCAGAAGCTGCCGTGCGCGGCCATCGTCAGTTCCTGTGCCGTTGTCCAGCAGGGTCACTTGGTCGAATCGGGAATCCTGACGCACAGCTACCCCAGCTCTTGGCAGGCGCGTTTCGGCCTCTGTCAGCCATTCTTGATATAACAGCTCCGCCAGGGGCGCGGCACAGACCCGAGCCATCTTTGCCTCCAGATAGGGTCCCTCCCATTGAAATTCCTCTGCGCTCCGCATGGTGAGCAGCAGGCCGTTGAAGGTCTTATATCGGGCAATGTCCATGTCCAGCCCGGCCTCCTCCGGGGCCAACACCTCCATGGAGACATAGGGCAGGGGCTCCGGCGCGCCGGACAGGGGCATCTCCCGCTGGCCGGCAACAAGGCCCACCACGAACACATACAGCAGAACGGTCGTTGTCCAGCTGAGCACCTCGGCCCGCATCCGCCGTCTTACGGCCCTGGCCGGGTCGCCCCGCTCCAGGGGGACACCCGCCTCCAGTCGCTGGCGCTGTCGCCGGACGCCCATGATCTGCCGGGCCAGCCGCCAGAGCTCTCCTCCCACGTACAACACCACAAACAGCCAGACAGCCCACATCCCCCGGAGGAACAGCTCCACCGCATTGTCGCTGAAAAGATCGTCGAACTGCAGCGCCGTCCACACGGCCAGGAGCAGCAGCGCCAGCACATTTCGCCGCACGGTCCGCTTCAGCAGCTTCTCCCAGGCCCAGGCCTGGCTGGCGGGGTCCGTGTACAGATCCGGGGCCGCCGGGTCAAAGCAGTAGTAGACCAGATAGTCGTCCCACACCGGACAGGCCCGGCGCCAGCCCATGTCCCGGTACAGGGCATCCGCCTCCTCCTGCTCCACCTGGATCCGCTGGCCCTGGGGATCCAGCCGCACCCGGCAGGGGCGGGGCTCCATCCGCTCGAATCGGGGATAGGACCCCCACTTCTCCAGAATCCAGCCCTGGGCGGCCTTCTCCTCCAGCCAGGCCTCGATGGTGCCCACGTCCCACAGGTCCTTGGGGGCCAGGAATCGCTTGTGGTTTTTCATGTCGGTTCCTCCTCTCTCCGCCCCGGCAGCAGGTGTTCCGCCGCTCGCTCCTCCCGCTCGCCGTCGGCCACACACAGCCGCAGGCGGCTCAGCTCCTGCCGGAACAACGCCCGGCCCCGGTCCGTGATGGCGTAGGTCCGCTTCCGGCCCTCCACCGCCGTCTCCCGGATCAATCCCTCCTCCTGGAATTTGGCCAGAATGGTGTACAACGTCCCCGGCCCCAAGGGCACCCGGCCGGCGGTGGCGTCGTCCACATACTGGACGATCTCCGTGCCGCACCGCTCCTGCCGCAGCAGGCTCAGCAGCACATAGAACATGCTCTCCGTCAGCACCTTCAGCGGTTCCTTGGCCATGGTCTCCCTCCTTCAATATCGAAACACGATATTCCTTGATTCCACTATAATATCGTTTCACGATATTGTCAATACAGTTCTATCCAAGCGCCCGGTTTCCAGCTCTGGAAGGTTTTGAGGGTTGCGGCCCGGCCCGGCCTCCTGTATGCTCTTGCTTAGCAGCAACCAACCAGAAAGGACGATCTCTTCCCATGAAACGAAAACTGCTCTGCGGCCTGTTGGCCGCCCTCACCCTGACCGGCCTCTCCGTGAAGGCGGCGCCCAGCCGGGTGGTCCCCGTCCAGGTGGACAGCACCGTGCTGAGTCAGGGCGTCAACTACCTGGAAAACGGCGTGACCTATGTGCCCCTCCGGGGCCTGCTGAACGCCTTCGGCGGATGGAGTGTCTGGTGGGACAGCGGCAAAAAGGTGGCGGCCGCCTCCTCCGGCAGCCAGTCCCTCACCGCCGATCCCGCCAGGAACACCATGACGGTCAACGGCCGTACATACAGCGGCAAGGTCTTTGTGGAGCGGGGCCGCACCTACGTCCCCCTGCGGACCCTGACGACCGCCCTGGGCGGCCAGGTGGCCTGGGACCCCTATCTGGGGGGCGCGGCGGTGACCTCCCCCGGCGCGGACTACAACGCCATGGACCTCTACTGGCTCAGCCGCATCATCAGCGCCGAGAGCCGGGGCGAGTCCCTGACCGGCCAGATCGCCGTGGGCAACGTGGTGCTGAACCGGGTGGCGGCCAGTGAGTTCCCCGGAACCATCCCCGCTGTCATCTTCGACCGCAAGCACGACGTGCAGTTCACCCCCATCTCCAACGGCACGGTGTACCTGCCTCCCACCGCCCAGTCGGTGGAGGCGGCCAAGCGGGTCCTGGACGGGGAGAACACCGCGGGCAGGGCCCTGTACTTCTATGCCCCGGCCCTGTCCCAGGGGGTGTGGATCAACGCCAACCGGACGTATCTCAAGACCATCGGCTGCCACCGGTTCTACCTGTAATTGACAATTCGCCGCCGGGGGACTAAAATAGGGCCATCAAGCGATAAAGGAGCAAGCCACATGCTGTTTTCCGATCATCCCCGGACCCACTACCGCAACGCCCCGGCCCATGAGGTCATCTGCCAGCTGCGGTTTCCGTCCATCCTCACCATCAACAACGTGGAGCCCGCCGACTTCCAGGAGACCATCCGCGCCGAATTTCCCCAGTACGCCCGGCGGCAGGACGCCGCGCCGCCCCGGATCACCGGCCTGGGCGGTCCCGCTCCCAAGGTGGAGCAGCAGCCCCCGGTGACCAACCACAACTTCGTCTCCGAGGACAACCAGTGGAAGCTGAACCTGACGAAGGATTTCATCGCCCTGTCCACCCTCCACTACTCCGGGTGGGAGGAGTTCGCCCGACAGCTGGACAAGCCCCTGGCGGCCTTCATCCGGCTGTACAAGCCCGCCTACTTCCAGCGGGTGGGCCTGCGGTATGTGAACGTGTTCTCCCGGGCCCGGCTGGGGCTGGAGGGCACCCCCTGGGCGGAGCTGTTCACCCCCGCCTACACCGCCCCCATGCAGGACGCGGAGCTGCCGGAGGACCGCTTCCTCAACTGCGCCTGCGATCTGACGGTGAAGCTGGACTCCAGCTGCCAGGCCAAGATCCACGCCGGTCCCGGCATGGTGAAGCGGCGGGGCCCCAATGTGCCCCAGGACCCGGAGGTGAAGTTCATCCTGGACATGGACCTGTCCATGACGGGCAACACCCCCTGCACCCTGGCCGCAGGGGCGCTGGAGACGCTTCACGGCCACTCCACCCGGATCTTTGAGGGGGCTGTCACCGACAAGCTGCGGGACGCCATGGAGGCCGTGTAACACGAAAAAAAGAAGCCCGGGAGACGTCAAAGACGTCTCCCGGGCTGTTTTTCCTCGCTTCACTCCTGGAACATGGGGGTGGAGAGATACCGCTCCCCGCTGTCCGGCAGCAGGGCCACGATGGTCTTGCCCGCGTTCTCCGGCCGTGCCGCCAGCCGGGCCGCCGCCCACACGGCGGCGCCGGAGGTGATGCCCACCAGGATGCCCTCGGTCCGGGCCAGCTCCCGGCCGGTATCGTAGGCGTCCTCATCGGTGACGGTGAGGATCTCATCCAGGACGCCGCGGTCCAGGTTCTCCGGCACGAAGTTGGCGCCGATGCCCTGGAGTCCGTGGGGGCCGGCATGGCCCTCCGTCAGCAGGGGCGAGGAGGCGGGCTCAAAGGCCACGATCTGGATCTTCGGATTTTGGGCCTTCAGATACCGGCCCACGCCGCTGACGGTGCCGCCGGTGCCGGCGCCGGCCACGAAGATGTCCACCTTTCCGTCGGTGTCCGCCCAGATCTCCGGGCCGGTGGTCCGCTCATGGGCCTCCGGGTTGGCGGGGTTCTCAAACTGCCCGGCGGTGATGCTGCCGGGGATGCTCCGGTGCAGTTCCTCCGCCCTGGCCACGGCGCCGGCCATGCCCTCCGCGCCGGGCGTCAGCACGATCTCCGCGCCGTAGGCGGCGATCAGGGCCCGCCGCTCCACGCTCATGGTGTCCGGCATGGTGAGGATCACGTGATACCCCTTGGCGGCGGCCACCGCCGCCAGGCCGATGCCGGTGTTGCCGGAGGTGGGCTCGATGACCGTGCCGCCGGGGGCCAGGCGGCTCTCCGCCTCCGCCCGGGTGATCATGTTGGCGGCCACCCGGTCCTTGGCGCTGCCGGCGGGGTTCATGCACTCCAGCTTGGCCAGCACCGTGGCCCGGAGGCCGTGGTTTTTCTCGTAACGGCACAGCTCCAGCAGGGGCGTGCGGCCGATCAGCTCCGTGACACTGTGATAGATAGGCATAGCGGTTCCTCCGTTTTCTGCAAGATGGTATTATGATACACCAGCCGCCCCGGCTTTGCAACTCCGCCCCAGGGGCGGACACAGGCAAAAGCGCCGCGGAAGGCTCCGCGGCGCTTTTGGGGAACGTCTATCGATTCAATCCCAGGAACAGCAGGCAGCCGGAGAGGAACATGTGGCTCTCTTGCAGCATCCCGTTGCCGGCCGCAGCCACCGAGACCAGCCAAAGCTGGAGCGGACGGCAGTGCACCATAAAATCCGGCAGCAGATTCAAGCACCATGCGGCAAGCAGCAGCTGCGGAAGCAGCGCCAGCAGGCCCAGCACCAGCAGACAGCGCCGCAGCTTTTGGGAGCGGATTCGGATGTCCCCCCACATGGAGATGGCCGATGGGATCAGGACGCCCGCCGCGGCACTGGCCAGGGGCGGAACCAGAAGGGTATAGAACAAGCCCGGGTAGAGTTCATATGTCTCCTCCCGCAGCCGTGTCAGATAGGGCTCCAGCGTCCACTCCATGATAAGCCAAGCCAACAGTACCAGGACGCAGACGGCCGTGCAGACGATGTACCGCCGCTGGAACCGGGCATAGGCCGCCTGCTCCGGGCCGTAGATCAGTTCCCGGATGTCGGTGTGCAGCACCTCCGCCAGGGCGGTCAGGGTCTCCACGTCCGGCTGGGTCTTGCCCGTCTCCTAGGAGGACACCGCCTGCCGGGTCACGTGGAGCTGTTCCGCCAGGGCGTCCTGGGTCAGCTTCTCCCGCTGGCACAGCCGCTTCAGATTCTTTCCCACTGCGTTCATAAGTTTCGCCTCCCGGTCTCAGCATACCACAGATCCGCGGGAATTGTCACGCAAGAAACCGTTGCGCCCGCCTCAGGGCCTTGCGGCGGAGGAAAAAATGTGATATGGTAGCCTGGTATTTCAAAACAGGAGGAAGCTTTTATGGAATACCGGAAATTCGGAGACACCTACATCGTCCGCATCGACCGGGACGAGGAGATCCTGACCCAGCTGAAGGTCTTTGCGGAGGCAGAGGGGGTCAAGCTGGCATCCATCACCGGCCTGGGCGCTGTAAAGGACTTCACCGTGGGGGTATTCGACCCCGGCGCCAAGGTCTACCAGTCCAACCGCTTCCAGGGGGTGTACGAGATCGTCTCCCTGGTGGGCACCATCAACACCATGGATGACGCCTTTTACTGCCACGTCCACATGTGCGCGGCGGACCAGCAGGGCCGCGCCTTCGGCGGGCATCTGAACGAGGCCGTCATCAGCGCCACCTGCGAGCTGACGGTCACCTGCCTGCCGGGCCGGACAGACCGGGCGTTCAGCGACGAGGTGGGGCTGAACCTGATCTCCTTCTGAATACGCGGAAACGAGACCGGAGGACTCCGTCCCCCGGTCTCGCCTTATTTATCCAAACGCCCCCTCCGCGTGGTCCCGCAGAGGCAGCTCCTGGAAGATGGCGGCCTCCACCGCCTCGTACTCCGCCGGTGTCCGAAGGCGGCGCATCCTCTTGTGGTGGCGCTCGCCTCCCTCGAACAGGCGGATCAGGAAGAACCAGACCTCCTTCATCCGCTGGGCCGCCGGGCCCACCTGGCCGTAGAACTCCTGATAGGACTGGTACAGCGTCCGGGTGAAGGTCTGGATCTCCCGCCGGGTGGCGGGGGTACCGCCCCGGAGCTTCCGGAACAGGGCCGGGTCCGCGACAGCCCCCCGGCCGATCATCACCGCGTCAATGGCGGGAAAGTCCGCCTCAAAGGCCCCGCAGTCCTCCACCGTCACCAAATCCCCGTTGTAGCACAGGGGATTCCGGCTCCGCTCCGCCGCCCAGGCGAACCAGTCCCGGTACACAGTCCCCTTGTAGAACTGCTTCTGCACCCGGGGGTGGATGGTGAGACAGGCGATGGAATAGCGGTTGTAGATCTCCAGCAGCCGCTCAAATTCCTCCGGCTCCTTCACCCCCAGCCGGGTCTTGACGGACACCGGCAGCTTCACGGAGGCGAACACCTCGTCGAAAAACCGCTCCAGCTCCTCGGGCTTTGCCAGGAATCCGGAGCCCTTGCCCTTGGCGGTGACCGTGCCGGAGGGACACCCCAGGTTCAGGTTCACCTCGGTGTAGCCCATATCCTCCAGAAGTTCCGCCGCCCACAGGAAGTCCGGCGCCCGGCGGGTCATCACCTGGGGCACCACCCGCAGCCCGGCGTTGGCCGCCGGGTCCAGCTCCCGCCGGTCCCGCTTGGTGAGGATGTGCTGGTCTGTGGGGGAGAAAAAGGGGAGGAAATACCGGTCCGCCCCGCCGAACAGCCGGTGGTACACCTGCCGGAACACCACCTTGGTGATGCCGTCCAGGGGGGCGAAGTCATACCGTTGGATCATCCCAGGGCCGTCTCCCACTCCGCCGGGCGGAAGCCGGTGAGGACGAAGTCCTCACCCACCAGGATGGGCCGCTTCACCAGCATCCCGTCGGTGGCCAGCAGGGCCAGCTGCTCCTCCTCGCTCATCTCCGGCAGCTTGTCCTTCAGCCCCAGGGCCTTGTACTGGAGGCCGCTGGTGTTGAAGAACTTCTTCAGGGGCAGGCCGCTCTTCTGCCACCAGGTTCGCAGCTCGTCCGCCGCGGGATTTTCCAGCTTGATGTCCCGGGCCTCGTAAGAGGCGCCCCGCTCATCCAGAAAGGCCTTGGCCCTCTGGCAGGTGGTGCACTTGGGGTACCACAGAAACAGCATGATAGTCTCTCCTTCTCTTTTTATCTCCGCTCAGTAGCTGCTGATCTCCAGGCTCTCGTCGTCCTGGCCCTTCTCGATGGCCCGGATCTCCACCCAGTATTTCAGCTCCGGGCTCACCTGGACCTGGACCCGTTCTCCCACCTGATGGCCCAGCAGGGCACGGCCCACCGGGGACTCCTTGCTGATGAGGCCTTTCAAAGCGTCCTGCCGCAGGGTGGTGACGATCTGGAGGGTCATCTCCTGCTTCGCCAGCTCGTTGTAGATGGTGACCTTGTCGAACAAGCCCGCCCGGTCTCCCTGGTCCTTCACCTCGATGACCTTGGCAGTGCGGATCATCCGCTCCAGGTAGCGGATGCGGCTGTCGTTGCGGTTCTTGGCCTGTTTGGCGCATTTGTACTCGTAGTTCTCGCTGAGGTCGCCGAAGGCGCGGGCCGTCTGCACCTCCTCGATCAGCTGGGGCCGGAGGACCCGGGTCCGGTAGTCGATCTCCTCCTGCATCTTCTTGATGTCCACTTCCGTCAGTTCGTCGTACATGTCACAGCTTCCTTTCCAATCCGCCGGAGCGTCCGGCGGAACGGGCGGCCCCGCCGCCCTGGGGCTATTCTACCATGTCCCGCCGGAAAGCACAACCCCGGCCCGCCGGGCATAGACTGGACTGTATCACAAGTTGAGGAGGCTATGGAAATGGAGAGCACTTCCTGCGAGTCCGCCACCATGTGCGCCACTGTCCTGCGGGTCTGCCCCTGTGAGCTGTGCGTCTGCGACCACGAGACCTGTCAGCAGGTCCTGGTCCATACCGACAACGCCTGCTGCTTCCGGGTGGGACAGCAGGTCTGCATCGAGTACAGCGGTGCCATGACCCGGAGCTGCCCGCCTCAAATCACCGCCGACAGCGTCCGTCCGGTGAACTGCTGCTGTTGAGGCGCCCAAAAATGCCGCCCGGAGCCAGAGGCTCCGGGCGGCGTTTCGTTACGGCTTGCACTGGCCGCAGGGCTCGTACCCCTGGGCGATCAGGTCCTCCCGGCTGCCGGTGTAGGTCTCCTTGTTGGCGTCGCTCATGTTGGCCACGCCGGCACAGTCCGGGTAGTGGAATTTATGGCTGCTGGTATTCAGGATGTACGTCACGTCCCCGTCTGACGGCTCCGCCCCCTCCTGCCAGCTCTCGCCGGTGGCGTAGTCGATGGTGACGCCGGGCTGGACGTTGTACACATAGACGTTGAAGCACACGCCGTCCCCCTCGTCCTCCACGGACCAGGCCTCCATCTGGACGCCGCTGGCCACCAGGTTCTGGCCCTCGAACACCGGGGTCACCCGGTAGAGGACGTGGTTGTCCGTCTCCGTCACATAGTCCGCCACCAGGTTTTCAAAGGGCAGCATCCCATCCACGTTCATGTACCGGGTGCCGGTGATGAGGTTCTCCTCGTTGGCGTTCTCCCCGGTCAGCTGAAAGCCGATCAGGTGGCAGCGGTTGTACAGATACTCCCCGTCGTACTGTCTGTTGATCCAGCCGGTGGGGGTGACGGAGCTGATGCTCTCCCGGTCCTCGGTGGGCATCAGGTCCCGGCCGATGTTGGCGTATGCCGTGCCGCAGCGGCCCAGGGCGTCCAGAGGGCTGTAGGTCTCAAAGGACTCCGTGGAGGTCCGGTCCTCCTCCGGAAAGTCCGGCTGGTTGTCGTCGATGACCACATAGGGATCCCCGGAATAGGCCGGAAGCTCCTCCAGGGAGAAGGAGGTGACGGTCCCCTCCGCCGGGGGCATGCAGCCGGTGAGGAGCAGACACAGGGACAGCAGCGCGGCTGTCAGGGAAATGCGGATTCGATTCATGGGATATAGACTTCCTTTGTGATGAGTTTGTGGGAGAAACCGGGGAACTCCTCCCGCCGGGCCAGGGTCCAGCCCTCCAGGGGCAGGTCCCAGAACAGGTCCGCCGGATAGGCCCGGTCCCAGCGGTAGAGGATCACCTGCTCCGCCCGCCCGGCAAAGGGCGCCACGGAGCGGTCCTCCACAAAGCAGGGCTCCCCCGGCCCCGCCTGCTCCAAAAACGCCGGGTCCACCCGGAGACGGGGCTGTTCCTCCGGGGCGAACTGGCGGGCGGTGGCGGCATTCACCCACAGCGGCCTCTCCCCGATCTCCGCCAGCAGATCCGCCCGCACCGCCCGGTCCCGGCTCTGCCGGCGGCGGTTGAAGGCCATGCCGTTTCGACCGTCCACACAGGCAATCAGGATCACGGTCTCCCCCTCCTTTCGCGGTTTTTCTCTACCATACCCAATTTGCCGGGAAATTGCAAGGGTCTTTTCCGCAGCTATGCCGTAGGTGGGGTTCGGAATGGGGACTCGATATGTTCCGCCGCAGGCGGAACGATTTGAATCCGCCCGGCCCCGCCGGACTCCACACCTCCTAACCATCCTTCACGCTCCGCTCCCAGCTTTCTTCCGCCATGGACGAACAGGACCAGAGGCAGTGCCTCTGGTCCTGTCTGTTGTTCTCACACCTGGTTGGGGACCTTGTACTCCACATGGAGCAGCTCATGGGTGCGGCCCTTGATGGGGCCCTCCAGCAGCTGCTCCACCATGGGGTTGCGCTCAGAGCGCTTGATGAGGGCGGTGCGGTCCGCCTCGTAGAGGCCCTCCGCCCGCTGGCGCTTGGTGGGGATCAGCCCATAGGGCTGGCCCGCGCCGCCCACGCAGCCGGTCTTGCAGGTCATGACCTCCACCAGGTCGAAGTACTCCCGGCCCGCCTCGATGTCGTCCAGCAGCTTCTGGGCGTTCACCAGGCCGTGGACCACCGCAATCCGCAGGGCCCGGTCTCCCACCGGCAGCGTCACCGCACGGATGGTGTCGCTGCCCCGGATGCCGGAGAACTCGATGGCCTGGAGGGTGTTTTTGGACTTGTCCTCCACCACCCGGCGGGCCACAGCCTCCGCCACGCCGCCGGTGGTGCCGAAGATCACCGCCGCGCCGGTGCCCATGCCGAAGGGCATCTCCGGAGATTCGCCCTCCAGCTCCGCGAACCGGATGCCGGACTCCTTGATCATGGTGATGATCTCCTGGGTGGTCAGCACCAGGTCCACATCCGGCTTTCCGTCATGCTGGAACTCCGGCCGCTTGGCCTCCATCTTCTTGGCGGTGCAGGGCATGACGGCGATGTGATAGGTGGTGCGGCCGTCCTCCGCGTCCTTCTTGGCGTACTGGTCCTTCAGCACGGCGGCGAACATCTCCATGGGGGACTTGCAGGTGGAGATGTTCTTCAGCAGGTGGGGCCGCTCCTCCTCTACATATTTCACCCACGCCGGGCAGCAGCTGGTGAACATGGGGAAGGGCCCGCCCTTCTTCAGCCGCTCCAGGAACTCGTCTGCCTCCTCCATCACAGTCAGATCCGCGCCGAAGGTGGTGTCATACACCTCGTCGGCGCCCATCATCTTCAGGGCGGACACCAGCTTGTCCAGGGCGTTGGTGCCGGGCTCCAGGCCGAAGGCCTCGCCCACCGCCACCCGGACCGCCGGGGCGATCTGGAACACCACCCGCTTCTTGGGGTCATACAGCTCCCGCCACGCCTTGCCGATCTCATCCCGGATGGTGATGGCGCCGGTGGGGCAGGCGGCGGCGCACTGACCGCAGCTGATGCAGTGGGTCTCGCTGAGCTTCCGGTCAAAGGCCGGGCACACCACCAGGTCGCTGCCCCGGTTGGCGAAGTTCAGGATGCTCATGCCCTGCATCTCCTCGCACACCCGCACACAGTCGCCGCACAGGATGCACTTGTTGGGATCCCGGACGATGGCCGGCGAGGAGTGGTCCTTCTCATAGACCGGCCGGGTATCCTGGAAGCGGACGTGCCGCACGCCGAACCGCAGGGCCAGGTCCTGGAGGCGGCAGCTGCCGCTCTTCTCGCAGGTGGTGCAGTCCCGGCAGTGGGAGGACAGCATCAGCTCCAGGATCATCCGCCGGTGCTTCAGGAGCCGGGCGGTGTTGGTGCGGATCACCATGCCGTCCCGGGGCTCCATGGAGCAGGAGGCGTCGACCTTGCCCCGCTCGTCCTCCACCACGCACATCCGGCAGGCGCCGTAAACAGACAGTTCCGAATAGTAGCAGAAGGTAGGCATGTCGATGCCGGCCTTCCGGATCACAGCCAGGACGTTTTTCTCCCCGTCGAAGGGCACCCGCTGGCCGTCGATGTACATAATTCCCTTTGCCATGGTTCTCCCCTCCTCACTTGCTGGCTGCGATGGCGCCGAACGGGCAGTTGCTCACGCAGGCGCCGCAGTTGATGCACTTCTCCGGATCGATGACGTGGACCTGCTTGGGCGCGCCGGTGATGGCCTCCATGGGGCAGTTCTTCCGGCACTTGCCGCAGCCCTTGCACTTCTCCGGATCGATGGTGGGGTGGGGCTTCTCCTTGTTGCAGATGGGGCAGTGGTGGTCCACCACGTGGGCGAGGTACTCCTCCCGGAAATACTTCAGAGTGCTCTGCACCGGCTTGCAGGCGCTCTGCCCCAGGCCGCACAGGGCCGTTTTGCTGATGGTGTCCGCCAGCTCCTCCAGAAGGTCCAGGTCCTCCAGCGTGCCCTTGTTGTCGATGATCCGGTTCAGGATCTCCAGCATCCGCTTGGTGCCCTCCCGGCAGGGGACACACTTGCCGCAGGACTCCTTCTGGGTGAACTCCATGAAGAACCGGGCGGTCTCCACCATGCAGGTGTCCTCGTCCATGACCACCAGGCCGCCGGAGCCGATCATGGCGCCGATGCTCTTCAGGCTGTCAAAGTCCAGGGGCAGGTCCAGGTGTTCCTTGCTGGCGGTGGTGGCGCCGCCGGAGGGACCGCCGATCTGGACGGCCTTGAACTTCTTGCCGTTGCGGATGCCGCCGCCGATGTCGAACACCACCTCCCGGATGGTGGTGCCCATGGGCACCTCGATGAGGCCGGTGTTCACCACGTTGCCCGTCAGGGCGAAGGCCTTGGTGCCGGGGCTGGTCTTGGTGCCGATGCTCCGGTACCAGTCCACGCCGTTGCGGATGATCAGCGGCACGTTGGCAAAGGTCTCCACGTTGTTCAGCACCGTGGGCTCCGCCCACAATCCGTGCTCAATGGTCCGGGGGGGCTTGACCCGGGGCATTCCCCGGTTGCCCTCGATGGAGGCAGTCAGGGCGCTGCCCTCACCGCAGACGAAGGCGCCGGCGCCCCGGTTCACGTGGATGCGGAAGGAGAAGTCGCTGCCCATGATGTGGTCGCCCAGCAGGCCGTACTCCTCCGCCTTGTCGATGGCGGCCTTCAGCCGGCTCACCGCCAGGGGATACTCCGCCCGGACGTAGATGTAGCCCTCGTCGCTGCCTGCGGCCAGGCCCGCGATCATCATGCCCTCCAGGATGCTGTGGGGGTTGCCCTCCATGATAGACCGGTCCATGAAGGCGCCGGGGTCTCCCTCGTCGCCGTTGCAGACGATGTACTTTTTCGAGGATTTCTGCTTCCGGGCGCCGTCCCACTTCTGGCCGGCGGGGAAGCCTCCGCCGCCGCGGCCCCGGAGGCCGGAGTCGATGATGTCCCGGCAGATCTCCTCATCCGTCATCTCGAACAGGGCCTTCTCAAAGCCGGCGTAGCCGCCCTTGGCGATGTACTCCTCGATGTCCTCGGCGTCGCTGCTGCCGCAGTTCTCCAGCACCACCCGGTGCTGCTTCTTGTAAAAGGGGATGTCCGCCTGCCGGGGATAGGCCACGCCGTCCAGGTGGTACACCAGCCGGTCGATGATCTCCCCGCCCAGCACGGTCTTTTCCAGGATCTCGTGGCAGTCCTCCGGCTTCACGTGGATGTACATGACCCCCATGGGCTCGATGTGGACCAGGGGGCCCATCTCGCAGAATCCGTGGCAGCCGCTCATCTTCACGTGGAGACTCTTCTCCTCATCGGTGTCGTGCTTCAAGCCCACGTACACCTTCAGGCCCCGCTGCTCACACTCGGCCTTCAGGTTGTCGTAGATCTTCATGGCGCCGCCGGCGATGCAGCCGGTGCCGGCGCAGATCAGCACGGAGGGCACCTGCTGGCTCTGCTTCAGGGCGTTCCGGGCGTTGGCCTGGAACACATGGAAGCTGTCCCGTGTCAGTTTTACCTGTGTCATTGTGCAGCGCCCTCCTTCTTCCGAATTTCCTCCACCAGGGCCAAGGCGTCCTCCGGTGTCATCTTGGCGTGGACCTCCCCGTCCAGGGTCATCACCGGCGCCAGGCCGCAGGCGCCAAGGCACGCCACGGTCTCCAGGGTGAACAGTCCGTCCGCCGAGGTCTTTTTCTTGCCGGTCAGCCCCAGGGCGTCCCGCAGGGCGTCGTAAATGGGGCCGGATTTGCGCACGTGGCAGGCCGTGCCTGTGCACACTTTGATGATGTGCCGGCCCTTGGCCTCCAGCGAGAAGTTCTCGTAGAAGGTGGCCACGCTGTACACCTTGGCTGTGCTGATGCCCAGCTTTTTCGCAACCAGGGTCAGGGCGTCCTCGCTCAGGTACTTGTACGCGCCCTGGATCTCCTGCATGATGGCGATCAGATTCGACTGATCGCAGCCGTAGGAGTCGATGATTGCCTCCGCTCTGTCCAGATTCTGCTCCATAAAGTCTCCCCTCATTTTTGATTGATGATAGCAAAAATGCGCGGGACCCGCACTCCTTGGCGGATCCCGCGCAGTGTGCCCATTGTCGCTATGCCCTTATGGTGTGTTCTCAGAACACGCCCTGCTCCATCATGGCCTCGGCCACCCGCTTGAAGCCGGCGATATTGGCCCCGGCCACCAGGTTGTAGCCCAGGCCGTACTCCTCCGCCGCCTCCACACTCATCTGATAGATGGTCCGCATGATCTGGTGCAGCTGCCGGTCCACCTCCTCGGCGGTCCACACCAGCCGCTCACTGTTCTGGGCCATCTCCAGGGCGCTGGTGGCCACGCCGCCGGCGTTCACCGCCTTGCTGGGGGCCACGATCATGCCCGGCTGCTCCATCAGGAACCGCAGCGCGTCGTTGGTAGTGGGCATATTCGCCACTTCAATATAGTATTTCACATGGTTGGCCGCGATCTTCTTGGCGGACTCCATGTGCACGTCGTTCTGCATGGCGGAGGGCATTACCACATCCGCCTTCACACCCCAGGGCTTCTCCCCCGCGTGGAACTCCACGCCGAACTTCTCCGCGTAGTCCTGCACCCGGTTGCGGCCGCTGGCCCGCATCTCCACCAGGAAGGCGATCTTCTCCTCCGTGGCCACGCCGTCCGGGTCATACACATACCCGTCCGGGCCGGACAGGGTCACCACCTTGGCCCCCAGCTCCGTGGCCTTCTTGCAGATGCCCCAGGTCACGTTGCCGAAGCCCGCGCAGGCGATGGTCTTGCCCGCGATCTCCTCCCCCTCGTGCTCTAACACGTTCTGGAGGTAATACACCGCGCCATAGCCCGTGGCCTCCGGCCGGATGCGGCTCCCGCCGTAGGAAAAACCTTTTCCGGTGAGGACGCCGTTTTCAAACGCCCCCTTCAGCCGCCGGTACTCCCCGAAGAGGTAGCCGATCTCCCGGCCGCCCACGCCCATATCCCCGGCGGGCACGTCGATGTCCGGCCCGATGTACCGGTACAGGGCCTGCATGTACGCCTGGCAGAACCGCATGATCTCAGCATCCGACTTGCCTGCCGGGTCGAAGTCCGCGCCGCCCTTGCCGCCGCCGATGGGCAGGCCCGTCAGAGAGTTCTTGAAGGTCTGCTCAAAGCCCAGGAATTTGATGATGCCGGGGTACACGTTGGCCTGGAACCGCAGGCCGCCCTTGTAGGGGCCCAAAGCGCCGTTGAACTGGCACCGCCAGCCGGTGTTGGTGTGCCACTGGCCCTGGTCGTCCTCCCAGCAGACCCGGAAGGTGAACATCCGTTCCGGCTCCACCATCCGGTTCAGCAGATCCACCTTCTCATACTCCGGGTGCTTCTCGATCACCGGCTCCAAAGAGGAGAGCACCTCCTCCACCGTCTGGACGAACTCCGGCTCGTCGCCGTGCTTCTTCTTCACATTCTCGATCACGCTGGCAAGATATGCATTCATTGCATCGTTCCTCCCATCCAACCGTCTAAAATCTGAATGCTCCGGGGCTGTCTGTGCTCCCGCCTCTGTGCAGCCAGGCGGCCAGCACGGTCAACCACCTGTACAGGGTCTCTTTCCATATCAATTGTAGCAAAAAAATACATTCTTGGGAAGTCCTAATTGTGTAAAAAGTACAGTTTCCTTGTGAATTTTTTGATATTTTCCAGTATCTACCAATCAAATTCTATGAAAGCCAATAATTTATTATTGATTTTATGGGCAATTTGACGGACCGCTCTCTATGGTCCCGCGGCGCTCCACGGAAAGAGCCTGTGCCCCCATCTGGGAGCACAGGCTCTTTCCCGTCTCTTCCGACGGGAGATCAAAACTGGGCGTCGTGGAGCCAGAGGTACCGCTCATCCTCGTTGCGGGTGGTCTGGAGCCAGGGATCGCCGTCCAGGTGGCGGATCATCCAGCAGGTGTACATCTGGAAGCCGGGTGCCACCGCCTGGGGGTGCAGGCAGCCGCCGGGGATGGCGGAGAAGCTGTTGTCCACGCTCTTGAAGACGTCGTCCCCCACAAAGCTGGCACCGAAGCCCTCGGGCCGGTCGAATTTGAAGTAATAGCACTCCGGCTGGGGATGCCGGTGGGGCAGGTACCCGGACCAGTTGCCCCGGTCGTTCAGCACCTCGCCCAGCACCATGTTGGACCAGGGGGCGATGTCCTTGTCAAAGATGGTGTTCACCCGGCGCTTGGCCACATTGCCGAACTTGCCCACGGAGGAGTAGACCCAGGGGGCATCCTCCGGCCGGTACAGCTTGCCGGCAAAGGCCGTGTCGTTTTTCGTGCACTGGACCAGGATCTCCGCGTCTGTCCCGGCCTCCACGGTGATCTCCTTCCCGGTGCAGACGTGGACCGCATAGGGTCCCTCGGTGAACACGTCCTTCCGGCTGACCGTCTCCGTCCGGCCCTCCCAGCCGAAGGCCACGGTCCCGGACAGCAGCAGCACCGCGATCTCCTCTCCCTGGCGGCAGAAGGACCGCTTCTGGCCCGGCCGCATCCGGTAGACCCGAATGTCCATCAGCATATCGCTGTACGCGTTGTCATAGGTGCAGAGGATCTCCTCTCCCTCCTGGTCAAACTCCGGGTAGCCAAATACTTTTTTCGTCATGTGTGCAGAACCTCCCTGTATGCTGGTCAGGCCGGCGGATGCCCCATCCCGGCCTCCCGTGTCCAGTCTCCGCCGCCCGGCGGCGCCAAGAGGCTGTGCTTCCATTCTATCCCCGCAGGGAGAATTTTTCCAGTGCCTTTTCGCTGTCCGGCCAAAAAACCGGCCAGGCGTGTCCGCCTGGCCGGGAGAGGTGCCGCTTCACAGCGGCGGGGCGCTCGATCAGGCCTGTGCCCGATAGAGGAAGGTCACGATCTGGGCCCGGGTGCACACGTCCTGGGGCGCGAAGGTGCTGCCGGTGGTGCCCTGGGTCACGCCGCTGTGGACCGCCCAGTTCACCGCGTCCTCATAGTAGGCGTCCTCCGCCACGTCCCGGAAGGGGTGGGCCTTGGAAACCTGGGGAGAGCCGCTGGCCCGCCACAGGAGCATGGTGGCCTGGCCCCGGGTGCAGAGGGCATCAGGGGCAAAGGTGGTGCTGGTGACACCGGTGGTGATGCCCTTCTCCACCGCCCACAGTACAGCCTGGTAGTAATAACTGCCGGCGCTCACGTCGGTGAAGGGATTCTCCTGAGAGGAGGGCTTGGGGGAGCCGTTGGCCCGCCACAGGAAGGTGACGATCTGGGCCCGGGTGCAGCCCCGGTCCGGCGCGAAGGTGCTGCCGGTGACGCCGGCGGTGATGCCCTCCTCCGCGGCCCAGCGGACCGCGTCGTAGTAGTAGGCGCTGCTGCTCACATCGCTGAAGGGCAGCTTCTCCTGCTCCTCCGCCCGGGCAAAGGAGGCGGACACATTGACCCGGCTGCCCGGCATGACGAAGGTGTAGCGCCCCTCGCCGGCGCCGCGGGTCTCGATCTCTTCGCCCCGGCTGTCGGTGACAACCAGCTCCTTCAGCACATAGCCCGTCTTGGGAGTCACGGTGATGGTCACCGTGTCGCCCTTGTCGGCGCGGCCGGGGTTCACCCGCAGGGTGCCGCCGGTGACCCGGTCCACGGTGATGAGGTAGTCCCCGTCCGTGTCGCTGCCGCCGGAACCGCCGCTGCCGCCGGAGCTGCTCTCCTGCTCCCACCGGGCATAGAGGGTGGCGGCGGCGTCAAAGGTGGTGTCCGCCGTGACCATGGAGCCGCCGTCGGCGGCGGTGAACCAACCGGTAAAGCGGTATCCCTCCCGCACCGGCGCGGGCAGATCCCCCACAGCGGCGCCGTTGGCCACGGCCAGGGTCTTGACCTGGCAGGAGCCGCCGGCAGGGTCCAGGGTCAGGATCACCGTCTGGCCCGGGTCCACAAAGTCCTCCACATCCGCAGTGGTGAAGCTGCCGCCGGTGACGGAGATGCTGCCGGAGCCGCTGTTGGCCACCTGGCCCGTCACCGTGCCGCCGGAGATGGTGACCTCCGCCCCCGCCTCGTTGGACACGCTGGCAATGGTGCCGCCGGCAATGGTGATGGTGCCGCCGGTGGAAGCCCCCTGGGTCTTGATGTTCTGGAGGCTGCCGCTCTCCACCGTCAGGCTGCCGGAGTCATCCTGGCCCTCAAATACCACGGAGTCCCCCTCGGCGATCTCCGCGTTGGCCAGGGTGACGCGGCTGCCCTGGTCGATGTTGACGCCCCACTGGTTCCCGGAGGTGGTCAGACCGTCCACGGACAGCTCCGTGTTGTTGACCACCATGGCATACCAGCGGCAGTTGGAGATCTCCACGTTCTCCAGGGACAGTACGCCGGCGTGGTAGACATTCAGGCCGTGCTTGGCGGCACCGCCGCCGTCCAGGGTGATGTTCCGCAAAGTCACTGCGGCGCCGTCCTGAACGTTCACCAGGCTGGGACCGCCGCCGTTATCGCCGGTGACGGTGAAGGTGCCCTCCTTGGCAAAGAGCCGGTGACCGCCGCCGTCCAGAGTCAGGTTCTTGGAAATGGTCAGGGCGCCCTGGCCGTTGGCCAGGCCGGAGGCATCCAGCTCCACATCCCGCCGCAGCTGGATGACATCGTTCTCCTTCGCCGCGGCAATGGCCGCCTCCAGGGTGTCATAGGGGGTCCCGCCGATCTCCGCGGCGGAGCCGGTCTGCTCCGCCCCGCCGGACTCCTCCCCGCTGTCGGCCTGGGGGCCGTCCTGCTCCGTCTCACCGCCGGTCACCGTCTGGACCAGCCCCGCCTCCGGCGCGGCCGTTCTCTGGGCCGCAGCCGCGTTGGCCGGCAGCATGGAGGCCAGCAGGCTCAGGGTCAGCAGTCCTGTGACAAGTTCTTTTTTCATGTGTGTTGATTCCTCCTGAGTGGTTTGTGGTGATGGCGTTTGAAGCAGGGGGCTTTCCGTTTTCGGACAGGGAGGTCGTCTCCAAATGTAAATCCTGAAAATATTTCAATTTTTAACCAAAATCCGTATCATGCCCGGAAAATCCGGCCTCAAAAGCACGGTCCTGATCCTAGCACAGCTCCGCGTCCCCGCGCAAGGGCTTTCCGGATTTTCCAGCTGGCCGGAAAATCCCGGAAAGCGGCCGGTTTCCCTTGTGCCGCAGCGCATTCCGGAAAGGCATCCTGGAAGCATCCGGCCGCCGCTCCAGACATTCCCGGCGAGACTGCGGGCTCTGGCCGGAATTTTTGCCCGACCCTATGCAGCCAGCATATTGTGGAGCATCCAAAAAAAGGATATGATGGAACCACCTTACCATCTGATTTCAAGGAGGGCTCGACGTGGCGGAAAAGACAGTTCTGTGTTACAACTGCTTCCAGGAAAAGGAGACCCAGGAGGGCCCCTGCCCGTACTGCGGGTTCGATCTGGCGGAGAACGAGAAGAAATTCCCCGTGGCCCTGCGGGCCGGGACCGCGCTGAACGGCCGCTACATCGTGGGCCGGGTGCTGGGACAGGGCGGCTTCGGCATCACCTATCTGGCCTGGGACACCAAACTGGAGGCCCGGGTGGCCGTGAAGGAGTTCATGCCCAACGAGATCGCCACCCGGGTGGGCACCACCGTGTCCGTGGCAGTGGAGAGCCGCACCCAGGACTTTACCTACGGCGCGGAGCGGTTCCAGGAGGAGGCCCGGACCCTGGCCAAGTTCATGGGCCAGCCCAACATCGCCGGCGTGACGGACTACTTCGACGAGAACGACACGTCCTACTTCGTCATGGACTACATCGAGGGCATCTCCTTCAAAACCTACATCGCCAACCACGGCGGGAAGGTCAGCGTGGAGGAGGCCCTGAACGTGATGATCCCGGTGCTGCGGGCGTTGACCGCCGTCCACGCCGAGGGCTTCATCCACCGGGACGTGACCCCGGACAACATCTACATCACCAAGGACGGGCAGGTGAAGCTGCTGGACTTCGGCTCCGCCCGGTACTCCATCGGCGACAAGTCCAAGAGCCTGGACGTCGTGCTGAAGGTGGGCTACGCCCCGAAGGAGCAGTACATCCGCCGGAGCCGCCAGGGCCCCTACACCGACGTCTACTCCTGTGCCGCCTGCCTCTACGCGGCCATCACGGGATTCCTGCCGCCGGAATCCCTGGAGCGTCTGGATGAGGACACCCTGGTGCCCATCTCCCAGTGCGGCATCGGCATCCCGGAGTACCTGGACAAGGCGATTCTCAAGGGCCTTGCCGTCCAGCCGGAGGACCGGTTCCAATCTGCCGCCGAATTTCTGGACGCCATCGAGTCCCAGCGGGTGGTGGAGGTGCCTGTCTCCGGCGGCGCGGCGGCCGCCCCTGCCCCGGAGAAGAAAAAGATCAAGCCCGCCCTGATCGCGGGCCTTGCCGCGGTCGTGGTGGTGGCCGTGGGCGTCGGCATGGCGCTGGGCGGGGGCGGCGGCTCCGGCAGCGGCGGAGGCGGGAACCCCGTCTCGGAGGCCCTGGCCCCCAAGGTCACCATCGGTGGGGAGTCCTACAGCACGGCGCTGACGGAGCTGGAGCTGGATGGCTCGAATCTGACGGATGCAGACTTTCAAACGTTGCGGGAGTTCCCCTCGCTGACGAAGCTGGAGATCACATACCCGGAGGGGCTGGGCATGAGCGATCTGACGCCCCTCTCAGGGCTGACCAACCTGACATACCTGCGTGTCCGGACGCAGGGCCTGGCCAGCCTGGACGGCATCGAGACGCTGACCCGTCTGGAGACTCTGCGCATCGGCGGCCAGGGCGCCACCTTCACCTCCCTGGAGCCTCTGGGGCACCTGACGGAGCTGAAGGAACTGGAGCTGCCCATTTACGACTCGTCCCTGGAGATCTACGCGGACCTGACGCCCCTGGCGAACTGTACCCATCTGGCCTTCCTGTCCATTGACCACAAGGTAGCGGATCTGTCTCCCCTCTCCGGCCTGACGCAGCTGGTCTCGCTGAACCTCTCTGACGGATATATGGGGCTAAGCGGATATCAGACCCTGGAGCCGCTGAAAGATCTCACGAACCTCAAATCACTGTCTCTGCGGAACTACAAGATCCGGGACCTGTCCGGGCTGGAAAATCTGCACGCCCTGGAAAACCTCTATATTCAGACCCAGGACCAGCTGACAGACATCTCCGCCCTCCGGGATCTGGAGAATCTGACCAACGTGACCCTTCAGTTTGACGGCCAGGAGAACCGCATCGCGGACATGTCCCCCCTGGACCACGTGCCCAATGTCAATATTACCTGACCGCGCTCAGCCGCCCGTGTTCCGATGGAACACGGGCGTTTTTTCTCCCCGGCGGGCTGCCGGAATGTGTCGATTCTGTAAAGCGGCGGAGCCCTTTGTAAAAGGGATGTTAAACTCTTAACAAGAGTTTGCAAGGTGCCTTGCGGGACGAAAATCAGGGCGCTATACTCATGTTCCGAAGGGGAAACCCGCGCAGAACAAAACTGAAAATGAGGAAGGATTGACATGAACATCAAGAAGAGACTTCTGGTGGGCGGCGTGTGCGGCGCACTGCTGATCGGCACTATGGTCCCCGCCCTGGCCGCCACCGTCCACTACAACGACGGTGCCGCCGTGGGCGGCAGCGCCGAGTGGACCGCCTGGACCCAGGAGTGGAACACGGTCGCCACCGACTACACCCAGGTGTCCCTGACCCCCGGCGCCGACGAGACGGAGCTGAACTTCGCCTGGTACAGCCAGGACAACGGCTCCGCCGCCACTCCGGTGGTGCACTTCGGCACCAATCGGAACAGCCTGCGGGCCTACACCGGCACCGCCGGCGACGTGGACACCAGCCTCACCGGCGGCGTGGCCTATCACTACAACCACGTCACTGTCACCGGCCTGGCGCCCAACACCACCTACTACTACACCGTGGAGAAGAACGGCGTCCAGACGGAGGTGGAGACCTACCAGACCCGGAGCTTCGACACCGTGAAGATGCTGTATGTGGGCGATCCCCAGATCGGTGCCTCCAAGGGCCAGCCCCAGGGCAGCGAGACCCTGGCCGCCGAGTCCGGCGCGGCCAATACCGCCGCCCGGAACGACGCCTTCGGCTGGAACCGGACCCTGGAGGCCGCCCTGGCCCAGGACCCGGACGTGAGCTTTATCATCTCCGCCGGCGACCAGGTCAACAAGACCGGCCAGGCCAAGGAGGAGGAGTATGCCGGCTATCTGAGCCCGGACGTACTGGCCTCCCTGCCGGTTGCCACCACCATCGGCAACCACGACTCCCTGAACCCCGACTATATGTACCACTTCAACAACCCCAACGCCACGGAGAACGGCGCCACCCAGGCCGGCGGCGACTATTACTACTCCTACGGCAACGGCCTGTTCATCGTGCTGAACACCAACAACTACAATGTGGCGGAGCATGAGCAGACCATCCGGGAGGCCATTGCCTCGGATCCCGACGCCGCCTGGCGGATCGTCACCATCCACCAGGACATCTACGGCTCCGGCCTGGATCACTCCGACACGGACGGCATGATCCTCCGGACCCAGCTGACCCCCATCTTCGACGAGTACGACATCGACGTGGTGCTCCAGGGCCACGACCACACCTACAGCCGCTCCAAGCTGCTGTACGGCGACGGCCAGACCCACGGCGCCTATGAGTTCCAGCTGAACGATGACGGCAGCGACTACGACTGGGATCACGCCTACGACATCAACGCCAGCACCCAGATCCCCCTGTACCCCGAGGATGCCGCCGGCCAGGCTCTGCTGGACGACTTCCAGGCGGACAACCACTGCTACACCATTGAGACCACCGTGGGCAACACCGTGGTGAATCCCAACGGCACCCTGTACATGACCGCCAACTCCGCCTCCGGCTCCAAGTACTACGAGTTGATCTCCGCCCAGCAGGACTACATCGCCGAGCGCAGCCAGAACTGGCTGCCCAGCTGGTCCGTCATCACCCTCAGCGCGGATGCCTTCTCCATCGACACCTATCAGCTGACCGCTGACGGCCAGACGGAGAAGATCGACCAGACCTTCACCATCCGCAAGACTGGCGACGGCGAGAGCCTCACCGCCCCCCTGACCCGGGCCCAGGCCGTCCAGCGGCTGTATGATGACGCCGGCCGTCCCGCCGTGTCCACCGCCGCCGGCTTCTCCGACGTGAGCGCCGATGCCGGCTATCTCAATGCCGTGGCCTGGGCCAAGGCCCAGGGCATCGTCAAGGGCGTCACCGGCTCCAGCTTCCAGCCGGACGAGCTGGTCACCCAGGCCCAGTTTGCCGCCATGCTGACCCGGTACGCCGCGGTCCAGGGCAAGGCCGGCGCCGTGCGGAACGCCACCCTCTCCCAGGGCATGGCCTACGCCCGGAACAACGGCCTGCTGGATGGCAGCTCCGTCACCGCCTCCAGCGCGGACTACGCCCTGACCAAGCTGGGCTGACCCCCTGTTCCGCGTCCCCTTCCGTCTCTCCGCAGGCCGTCCGCCTGCGGAGAGACCCTGTTTTTCGCCGGTCTCCCGGCCGTCTATATCTGAACGAAATGAGGTCTGTTCTCTTGAAGCTGTTGACACAACGATTGGATTGGAAGCGCTTTGTGCCGCCCCTGGTGCTGCTGGCGCTGTTTTTGGTGCTGGTGGTCCGCCTGAACCAGGTGGACAAGGTGGCGCTGGTCTCCCGGGAGGGGCAGACCTTTGAAAAGGGCGTGGTGACGGAGATCCTCCAGGACAACCTCCAGCCCAACGGCACCCGGGTGGGCGAACAGGTGGTCCGGGTCCGTATGACCTCCGGTGAGCTGAAGGGCCAGGAGATCGAGACTACCTCCAGCGCCGGCTTCCTCTTCGGCGCCCCCTGCACCGTAGGGATGCGGGTGGTGGTGATGCAGAGCGTGGCCGGAGACACGGTGGTGTCCAGCGTCTACTCCCAGGACCGGGAGTTCCAGATCCTCTGCTTCGTGCTGCTGTACCTGCTGGCCCTGTGTGCCATCGGCGGCTGGCAGGGGGCCAAGGGGGCGCTGAGCCTGGTGTTCACCTTTGCCTGCATCATCTGGGTGTACCTGCCCATGGTGTACCGGGGCTGGTCCCCCTTCTGGAGCGCGGTGCTGGTGTGTGCCGTCACCACAGTGGTGACCATGTGGCTGCTGAGCGGTCCCACCCGCAAGACGGTGGCCGCCACTGCCGGGACCGTGGCCGGCGTGGTGATGGCGGGGGTATCCGCCTCCCTCTTCTCCTTCTCCACCGGCGTCACCGGCTGGAACATCAGCGACATCGAGAGCCTGATGAGCCTGTGGAGCACCTCCGGCATCCAGGTGGGCGGGCTGCTGTTCTCCGGCCTTTTGATCTCCGCCCTGGGGGCCATGATGGACGTGGGCATGTCCATTGCCAGCTCCATGGCGGAGATCCAGGGCCAGTCCCCCGGCATCTCCCGGAAAGAGCTGTTCCGGGCCGGGATGCGGGTGGGCCGGGACATGATGGGCACCGACTCCAACACATTGATCCTGGCCTTCGCCGGCGGCAGCGTCAGCATGCTGGTGCTGGACTACGCCTACGACCTGCCCTGGCTGCAGATCATCAACTCCAACAACATCGCAATATCCGTCATGCAGGGCCTCTCCGGCAGCTTCGGCGTGATTTTGAGCGTGCCGGCCACAGTGGCCATCGCCACGGTGCTGTACACCTTGCCGGCCCGGGTCCGGCGGGAAATCCCGGAGCAGGCATGAGCCGCCCGCAGGCAGATCCGGTCATAGCAAAGGCCCCGGAGGGGATGGAGCTTCCATCCCCTCCGGGGCCTGTTCATGCACTGTGAGCGGACCTATGTCCGGGTCAGCCCGCCGCCGGGGCCACCCGGGCCGTGTAGGGCTGATTGGGATCCAAAATCCCAGCCTGGCCCAGCAGCTCCCGCAGGCCGGTGTCAAAGGGCCGGCCCTGGTCCAGATTGACGGCCGCCGCCACCGCCGCCCGGGCCTGGAGGGCGGCGTTCCGGTCCACTGTCAGGTACAGGCTGCCCTCCTCCGCCGCGGCGGTCCCCTGGGCGGTGTGGTCCACGCTGACAATGGGGGTCACGGCGGGGTCCCGGCCGGCGGCCTCCAGGGCGTCGATCACCCCCAGGGCCATCTCATCACTGTCGCAGATGACGCAGTCGTAGTCCACCTGCTCCGCCAGCAGCGCCGTCATATCCCGGCAGGCCTCCGCCCGGCTGGGGCCGCAGACCTGATCCCCTGCCGCGGCGATGGGGAAAAAGCCGTCGTCCAGCAGCGTCTGAACGGCGCTGTCGGACCGGGCGTCCGTGCCCTCCCCCTGAAACAGCAGGCAGCGGACCTCGGTCCCGTGGTCCGTCTCCCAGAAGTAGTCCGCCAGGGCCTGTCCCTGAAGGACGCCGCTCCCGGCCTCATCGGCTCCCACCAGCACCAGCCGTTCATCCAGGATGGATGACGCCGGCGCCTGGCCCATCAGGACCACGCCGGCTTCCCCCACGATGCCGGCCAGCTTCTCCGACGCCTCGCTGTCTGCCAGCTCCACCAGCAGCGTTCCGATCCCGTCCGCCAGGGCCTGGTGGACCTGGCGGAGCTGGGTCTCCGGGTCGCCGCCGGCGTCATAGCACCGCACCTGATAGCCCCGTGCCTCAGCCTCCGTCTGGATGGCCGTTTTCAGCTCCGCTGTCAAGGCGTTCTCCCGGGGCAGCAGCAGCCCCAGCACCTGGGGCTCCCGCGTCCGGAGCTCTCCCGCCCGGGTCTCCGGGGCGGTGTCTCCGCCGCAGCCAGTACACAGGGCGGCCAGCACCGCCAGCGGCAGGACGGCGGCAGCCGGTCTTTTCCAGTCGTATCTCATGGCATCTCCTCCCCTTCCTCCGTCTGCCGTTAGGATGCTGGTTTGGGGATGCAATTATACCTGGGATTTAAGAGAGGGCCGCCTTCAGCTGCTCCCACCACTCCACGGCCTTGAATTTCAGCACATAGCCGCTGTCCTCCTCGGTCATCAGGCTGACCTGATCCTCTGTGAGGCCGGCGGCCAGAGCCGTCTCCGGCACATCCGCGGAGGTGGCGGTGCACAGGGGCGGGAACACCACGCACCACCAGTTCTGCCCTGCCCCCGCGCCGATGAGGATCCGCAGCGCCAGATACTCCCCGGCGGGCAGGGAGAAGCCGTCGTAGTCCTTGGTGGGGAACGAGGTATCCTCCAGCTCCGCCGCCACATCATAGGAATAGCCGTTGGCCCGGACCGTCTCCTCCCCGATGGTCTCCAGCTCCGGCAGGCTCTCCCGCAGGAGCGATTCCGCCTCCTGCCGGTCCGCGGACTGCTCCAAAATCTCCGTGGCCCGCTCCAGCACGGCGTCCCGGACCAGGAGCTTCAGGGCCTGATCCTCCTCCGAATCGGAGTTGGCCAGCACGTGGAGCCGCACCACCCGGTCCGCCAGGTCCCGCTGGGTGTTCAGGGCCCAGGCGCCGGTCAGCAGAAAGACCGCCGTGCCCAGCAGCAGGGCCAGCTCCGCGATCCGCAGGGTCTTTCGGGTATGCTTTGCAGCTGTTTTCATCTTCGTTTTCCGTCCTTTGCTATGTAGCCCTCTCGGGCCCGTTTCCCCGCAGTATGGACGGAACGTTCAATTTCTATTCCAATTCCCTGAACTTTTTCACCGGCGCGGCCAGATAGGTCTGCCGGTACTTCTGGCCCAGGGCCTCCGCCGCCCGATGTGCCCTTGCCGGATCGTCGAACAGGCCGAACACCGTGGGGCCGGAGCCGCTCATGGCGGCCCCCAGGGCGCCGCACCGGGCCAGGGCCGCCCGGATGCAGCGGATCTCCGCTCCCTCTTCTTCCGTCAGCACCCGCTCAAAGACGTTGCCCAGGCACCCGGCCACGGCGGGCAGATCTCCCCGGACCAGGGCCGCCTCCATGGCCGCCGTGTCCGGCCTGGCGCCCAGCTCCGCCCCATCCACCCGTGCGAACAGCTCCGGCGTGGGCAGGCCGAAGTCCGGCTTGCACAGCACGATGGCGCAGTCCGGCAGGGGCGGCAGGTCCGTCAGGTGCTCTCCCCGGCCCTCCGCCAGGCAGGTGCCGCCGTGGACGCAGAAGGGCACGTCGCTGCCCACGGACAGCCCGATCTCCTCCAGGGCCCGCCGGGGCAGCTCCGGGGCGTACAAAGCCCGGAGGCCCCGCAGCACCGCCGCCACGTCCGCGCTGCCGCCCCCCAGCCCGGCGTAGGCCGGGACGCGCTTTGCAAGCCGCACCTCCAGCCCCGGCACAGGGCGGTCCAGATACCGGAAAAACGACTCCGCCGCCCGCTGTTCCAGGGTGGTCTTTCCCGCCGGCAGGGTGATGCCCTCCGCCAGCAGGGCAAAGCCGTCCCCGGACTCTGTCACGGTCACGGTGTCCCCAAGGGACACGGACTGCATCACCATCCGCAGGTCGTGATAGCCGTCGGCCCGCCGGCCCAGAATGTCCAGCGTCAGGTTGATCTTGGCCGGAGCCTCCAGTGTGATGGTCTTCATCCTTCCACCTCCCGCGGGTCTCAGCCCGCTGTCTGGGTCCAGTATAGCACATCCTGCCAAAGGTGGAAACCGCAGAATGCCCGCAACCGGCTGGTTGCGGAAAGTTGGTGGACGCAACCGGGAAATTCTGCTATGCTGGAATCCAAAAAAGGAGGTAGTTCCATGGATCTGGGTAAGGCCATTCGGGAGGGGCGGGAACGGCTGGGCATGAGCCAGGAGGCCTTGGCAGAGCGGCTGTCCGTCAGCCGGCAGGCGGTGTCCAAGTGGGAGATGGGGACATCTGTTCCCTCCCCGGAAAACCAGCGGGCGCTTTCGGAGGTTTTGACGGTGGACTTCCAGGCGGAGCCAGCCTCCCCTCTCCGGCGGTGGAAGCGGCTAACGCTGGCGGCGGGATTCCTCTGCCTGGCGCTGCTGGCGGTACTGGTCTGGATCCTTTCCAACGCGCGCCAGGACGGCTGGCCACCACCGGCAGAACCACAGGTTACAGGTGTCTATTTCTATGATGAGGATGGGCAGGAGATCTCCAAAAGCGACTTTGGCTGGTACCTGTTTTCGCCCAACAGCACGGTGACGGTGGCCGTCACCTTTCAGGATGGCCGGGAGTGCTCTGTGGAGCAGGTGGTTTTGTTTCTGTATCCCACCGGCACGGGAGTCGCCGAGGAGCGGCAGCAGCTGGGTGTCCGGCGGATCCGGGATGGTCGGACTTTTGTCCTGTTCCGCTGGGAGATCCCCGCCTGGCTCTATTCTCATTTTGAGGTACAGCTGGAGTGCGGGGATGGGCAGACGATCTCCGCCTTTCGCTGCAATGTGATCGACCGGGACTCGGCCTTTTGAGCACGCGCCCGATTTCTGTAAAATCTCACAATTCCTCTTCCATTTCCCGAAAAGATGTGGTACAATTTATACACAGAACGGAGGAGGTGGAACGAATTGTTTGGGCAGGCCGCCCAAACAGCGCCAGAAAGGAGCATCGTATGCTGGACATCCTGTTTTTGAGCGGAAGCACATTGCTGTACGCAGTCCTGTTCCTGCCGGTCATCACGATTCTGTCCCTCGCCGTGCTCTATTTCGCGTACGAAACCATCCAGAAGTTCCGGAGGCGGAGGGGTCTGTTCTAACGGTGCCCTCCCCAAAAGCCGCGGCGGTCCCGCGGCTTTTGCCATATCTGCGCAGAGACAGCGCCGCAGGCACAAGCCTGCGGCGCTGTCTGCTTCCCGCCTCAACTGTCACAATTTCGGCGGCTGGTCCTTGGGCGTTTGGTCCCTCTTGCTCCGGCGGTCGTAAGTGATGAAAAACATCGTGACCTGATACACAACAGCTCCGCAGAAGATCAGCAGGGCCGCCATTCCGAATCCCATCTTCACGGCAATGAGAACTCCGATGCAGAAGGGAGCCCACCCCCATGGAATTAAAACGCCAAATCGTCCCCAGATATCCTTCAGGTCGGATTCGTCCTTTTGGGCCTGTGCATTCGCCTTGGCGGAAAAGGAGAGTCGCAGGCCCTGGCCGATCACGAGGCCCGTCAAAACAGCATCCACTGTGCTTCCGGCAATCAGCGTATAGGCCATCAGGATCACACCGCCGAGAATCGTCAGAAACAGCGCGTCCGGATTCTGCACCTTCATCCAGAGACCTCCCTCCGCAAACAGCTCCTGTCCGCTCACGATTCCAAAAGGGCCTCCCCGTTACTGGATCTTCCGGGCCTCCACATAGTACCGCTTGTCCTGGGCGTGGCCCATGGAGAAGGTCTTGCGGGGCAGCACGCCGTCGGCCATGACGGTCTTGAACAGCTGCTCCTTGCCCATGGCCGGCAGCTTGAAGCCGATGTTGCCGGGCTTGCTGCCCAGCTCGTCGGCGACGGCGTCGCCGTGGATGTAGTCCACCTCGCCGCCGTGCTCCTTGAGATAGGCGTCCAGGAAGGCCTGGAGGGTGCCCACCGCCAGCTGCATCCTGGGCTGGGGCACGGTGATGGTACCGGTGTGGCCGGCGTAGGTGTAGGCGATGGTGTGGCCCTCGCCCTCCCCCTCGTGTGCACCGGGATAATAAGCCTTGAGGGCCTCCAGCACCTGCTCCGGCTCCACACCGAAGAGTACCCGGTGGATGGGCTCGAACTGCAGCGCGTCGTCGTGGTTGTTCACCACTTCCACCAGGGCATAGCGGGCGGGCAGACTGTCCCACTGGTCCTCCGGCGTCACTTTTTTCAGGTTCTCATAGCACTGCTTGGCAGTGGCCAGGGAGTGGTTGCCGTCGCCCACGGCGAACAGCAGCGGCGCCGCGTCCTTCAGGCCGTATTTCTTCTCCATGGCCTCCGGCGTACACATGGCCGTCAGGGCGTCCGCCACCGCGTCCATCTGTTCCGGCGTCAGCTTCCAGCCCTTCAGGTGGCCGCCGCCCTGCTGGAGGTCGAAGTCGTACAGCTTCTCCATGCCGTCCGTCCCGGCGGTCAGGGGCTCGATGACGGTCCGGTCCGGGTCGTCGATCAGCAGCATCACGTGGGGCAGCTCGATGGGGGCGTCCTGCCGGACCCGCACCCGGGGCGGGATACGGGAGAGCACCGTCCCCTCCGTGGCCCGGATCAGGGCGCCGGAGCCGGGGGTGAAGTCGTACTGGTCCAGATCCACCATACCGATGAGGCCGTGGCGGATCTTGCCGTCGGACTGGGTCCGCTCGATGTAGAACAGGGACTCCGGCAGGGTCCGGAACACGCCCTCCGTGAGATACCGGTTCATGGCGCTGTTGATGTCCGCGATGTCCTTGTCCACATCCGGGTCGTTCAGCTTGGCCTCCGGCAGGATCAGCCGGAGGGTGGAGGGGGCGTCCCCCACCGTGTCCTCCACCGCCTGCCAGTACTCCGGCTGGGAGGTGAACTGGTCGCAGGCCACCACGGCCCACTTGGTCATGTCCGCGTCTTTGGGCAGCAGGATGTCCGCGGGATAAAAGCCCAGCTTCTGGAATTTCTCGTTCATGTTGCGTCCCCTTTCTCGTCGAAAGACGTTTTACAGTGCCGCCTTGATGGCCGCCAGCAGGTCGTCGAACTCCTCATAGGCCGGGATCTGGGGGTAGTCCTTCTTGATCTGCTCCGTGCTCTTGAACAAAAAGCCCGCCTTGCTGGCCTGGATCATGCCTAAGTCGTTGAAGCTGTCGCCGCTGGCGATGGTGTCATAGCCGATGGACTGGAGGGCCTTCACCGTGGTCAGCTTGGACTGCTGGCAGCGCATCTTGTAGCCGGTGATCTCGCCGCTCTCCGCCACCTCCAGGGAGTTGCAGAAGATGGTGGGCCAGCCCAGCTTTTCCATCAGGGGCTTGGCGAATTCCTCAAAGGTATCGCTCAGAATAATGACCTGGGTGGTGGAGCGCAGCTCGTCCAGAAACGCCTTGGCGCCGGGCAGCGGGTCGATCTTGGCGATGGTGGCCTGGATCTCCTTCAGGCCCAGGCCGTGCTCCTTCAGGATGCCCAGCCGCCAAGTCATCAGCTTGTCGTAGTCCGGCTCGTCCCGGGTGGTGCGCCGCAGCTCCGGAATGCCGCTGGCCTCCGCAAACGCGATCCAGATCTCCGGCACCAGGACGCCTTCCATATCCAAACATACAATATTCATACTGTCTCCCCTTTTATCAGTCGGTCTGCGCGGCTCCGCCGCGGGCGAAGTCAGATGTTCGCTGATTCGATTATACCGTCCCCGCCGGTTCTTTTCAATGCGATTTACAAATTTTGTGTGAGCCGGCGGACACTGCCCGCCGCATAGTTTTCCCACCGGCGGACACACTAGGGCCAAATCCCTGCTGGAAGGCATAAAGGAGGTTTTTCGCATGGTGATTGACAAGATCGCACTGACGCTGGCCATCATCGGCGCGCTGAACTGGGGCGCCATCGGCCTGTTTGGCTTTGACGCGGTGGCGTTTCTCTTCGGCGGCCAGATGGCCGTGTTCTCCCGCGTCATCTATGCCCTGGTGGGCCTGGCGGGACTGTGGTGCATCACGCTGCTGTTCCGCTCCTCCGACGAGGAGACGGGCCACGCGCGGCACACCGCCTGACGTTCCGCGCCGTCTGGAAACGCAAAGGGAGCCGGCCAAAAGGCCGGCTCCCTTCATTTTCAAACTTCCGCACCGTCAGGAAGAGTGCTTCTCCGCGTTCTGCTCCCCCTGCTTCAGATAGCTCTCGTCCTTGGCCAGCAGCTTTTCGGAGACGATGTCCAGCTGCTCCATCTTGTTGTAGTGGTCCACCAGGTTGCCGTCCGTCTGGCTGACCACCTGGTCGTCGTGGCGGAACACCAGCTTCAGCAGGATGGGCGTCAGAATGGTGCCGCCCACCACGGTGATGATCACCGGCGCCATCATGGCGCTGGACAGCACGCCCAGCTCCAGGCCCCGGTTGGCCACGATCAGGGCCACCTCGCCCCGGCACACCATGCCCACGCCCACCTGCAGGCTCTCCTTGCCGGTGAAGCGGCACAGCTTGGCACCCAGGCCGCAGCCGATGATCTTGGTGATGATGGAGATCAGCAGCAGCAGGACGGAGAACAGCACCAGGCTGCCGGACATCCCGCTGATCTCCGCCTTGATGCCCACGCTGGCGAAGAACACCGGCGTCAGCAGCAGAAAACTCAGGGGTTCAAACTTGGACTGGATATAGGTGGACTTGGGGGTGCAGGAGATCACCAGCCCCGCCACATAGGCGCCGGTGATGTCCGCCACGCCGAAGAACTCCTCCGCGCAGTAGGCCATCGCCAGGCACAGCACAAAAGCCAGCACCGGATAGCGCCGCCGCTCCCGGCCGGGCCACAGGCTCATCAGCCAGCGGAAGAATTTCAGGGCCAGAGCCGAGACCACGGCTGCAAACACGAAGAACAGCACGATCTTCAGCAGCACCAGCAGGATGCTCTCCTGTCCGCCGGCCACGCTGCTGACGATGGTCAGGGCGATCAGGCCCAGCACATCGTCAATGAGGGCCGCCGCCAGGATGGTATTGCCCACCTTGGTGTCCAGCTTGCCGATCTCCTTCAGTGTCTCCACCGTGATGCTGACGGAGGTGGCGGTGAGGATGGTGCCGATGAATACATCCTCCAGAAATCCGGTGGTCACGATCATGCCGGTCCGGCCGGCGAACATGGCCAGCCCCGTGCCCAGGATCAGCGGCACGATGACGCCCAGCAGGGCCACCAGAAAGCCCGCCTTGCCGCTGTGCTTCAGCTCCTGGATGTCCGTGCCCATACCGGCGGAGAACATCAGGACGATGACGCCCAGCTCGCTGAGCTGGGTGAGGAACTCCGTCTCCGTCAGCACGTTCAGCACTGCCGGTCCCAGGATCAGGCCCGCCAGCAGCGCCCCCACCACCTGGGGCATCTGGATCCGTTTCGTCAGGATCCCCAGTACCTTGGTGCTCAGGAGGATCAGCGCCAAATCCAGCAGATAATGATACGACATACAGCCCCCGCTTTCCGCGGCCCTCCGCCGCACAGTCTTCTTTGGGGCTTTATTTTAACCTTTCCGCAGGGATTTGCAAGAGACGTTTCCCACAAAAGCGTTTCGCTTTTTTGCCCGTTTTTCTGTGAAAAAGTCACGTGAAAATTGTCAGATTTTCACAACGCCTTTACGACTTTGCCAGCTTTTTCACCAGGGCCTCCTCCGGCGTCACGTTGGCGGTGCGGCAGGTGGAGTAGATCACCATGCCGGGCCGGGCGCCGGCAGGCTTCTTCACGTTCTTCACGGGGGTGTAGTCCACGGGGACGTTGGCGCTCTCCCGGGCCTGGGAGAACCAGGCTGCCAGCTTGGCCGCCTCCACGATGGTGTCGTCGTCCGCCTCCCGGCCCTCGGTGCAGAGGATCACGTGGGAGCCATGGATCTTCTGGGTGTGGAGCCAGATGTCCCGGGGACCGGCGGACTTTGTCAGCTTGTCGTTCTGGCGGTTGTTCCGGCCCACCAGCACCCGGAAGCCGGAGGTGGTGCGGAACTCCAGAGGCTTGGCCGGGCGGCTGACCTCCTTCTTCCCCTGCTTGCGGAGGAAGCCCGCGTCCCGCAGCTCGGTGCGGATGTCCAGAAAGTCCTGCTCTGTCTCCGCCCGGTTCAGCTCCTCCAGCACGCTCTCGATATAGTCCAGGTCCCGGCGGGCAATGGCCATCTGCTCCGCCAGGTACTTCTCCGCCGTCTTGGCCTTGGTGTATCGCTTATAGTATTTGGCGGCGTTCTGCTGGGGCGTCAGCAGCGGGTCCAGAGGGATGGCGATGGTGCCGCCCTCCGGGTCGTAGAAGTTCTCCGTCTCCAGCCTGCCTGCCCTCCGCTCCATCCGGTAGAGGTTGGCGGTGATCAGGTCGCCGTAAATCCGCAGCTGGTCCCGGTTCTGGGTGGCGGCGTAGTCCTTCTCCTGCATGGCCAGCTTCCGCCGCAGGCGGTCTCTCGCCGTGGTGGCGGTCCGCAGCAGGTCAGCCCCCCGCTGGCGCACCCGCTCCTGCTGCTCCCGGAGGACGTAGAAGTCGTCCATCAGGTCGGAGAAGGTGTCATACCGGACGGTCTCCACGGCGCCGCCGTACTGGGCGATGGGGCAGTAGGTGAAATCCGCCATCTTCCCATCCTTTTTCAGGCAGACGGGTATGAAGTGATTTTCCTTGATGGCTTCGATCAAATCGGAGAGTTCCCGCCACAGCCGGTCCTCCCCCTCCCGGCCCAGGCCGAAGAGATGGGCGTCCGTCTCCCCGGCGGCGCGGAAGGCCAGCTCCCGGGCGATCAGGGGAGAGATGCCGAAGTAGCTGTCCAGCAGAAAGGCGTCCGCTCCCCGCTCCGGGTTGGCGGCGGAGAGCTTCTCCCGGAAGCCAGCCTCCGTCTCCTCTGTCACCGGTAGCCGGCCCACGGAGGCCGGGGGCTCGTAGTACAGCCCCGGCAGCACCTGGCGGCTGGCGGACATATCCGCGTCCACCCGGCGGAGGCAGTCGATGATCCGCCCCTCCCCGTCCAGCAGGATCAGGTTGGACCGGCGGCCCATGGCCTCCAGCACCAGCGTCCGCCGGCCCGGGCGGCCGAACTCGTCGGTGACATCCAGCTCCAGCCGCACCAGCCGCTCCAGAGGCGGCTGGGTGACGGCGGCCACCCGGCCCCCCACCAGGTGCTTGCGCAGCAGCATGCAGAACATGGGGGGCTCCGCCGGGTTGTCCCGGGTGAGATGCGTCAGCTGAATGCGGGGGGCGTTGGCCCCGGCGTTCAGCAGCAGCCGCTGGTTGCCCCGCAGCAGCAGGATCACCTGGTCCCGGGCGGGCTGCTGGACCTTGTCGATCCGCAGGCCCAGCAGAGCGGGCCGCAGCTCCTCCACCACCGCCTGCATACAGATTCCATCCAATGGCATGGTCTTATTCCTCCATCATGACACAGAAGAGCTGGTTGATCCGCTCTTGCCGGCCCTGCAGATACAGCCAGCCCAGCAGAGCCTCCAGGGCCGTGGCCTCGCCGTACTGGGCCCGGGTGGCGTGACCGGGCACCGACTTCACGTGGGCATTCCGGCCCCGGCGGAATACGGCGGCCTCCTCCTCTGTCAAAAGGGGCAAAATCCGCTCCGCCTTCTCCGCCTGGCTCTCCGCCCGCACCAGGGCGATGGCGGCCTGGTGGAGGCCTTTCCCCGTGGCCTTGCCGTGGGCGCAGAGCCAGGTGCGCGCCAGCACCTCGAACACGGCGTCCCCCATGTGGGCCAAGCCGATAGAGCTGATGGCGCGCAGCTGGTCGGCGGTGAGATTCGGTTCAAAATAGTTTTCCATAGACGGCTCCCCGCATCACAGAAAGTTTCATACCGGGTCATTGTACCACAGATTTCCCGGTTTGTCACCTGGGGAGCGGCGAAGGGATCCCTATCACAGGATGAAAGAATATTGATTGTCTCACGGGCATCTGCTATGCTTGTTTTAAGAGGAACCAGGGGCAAAGTAGATTTGATGGAGGAGGCTGCTGTTATGTCGAGTATCATCCCCAGCCCGGAACAAATGACCTCTTTGCTCGGAGCGTCTCTGTATGAGGTCTGGGCGCAATTATGTATGCGCATCGACGAACAATACGATATGGATCACCTGTGGGGACCCGGCGGCAAAGCGTGGACATATGAATATAAGTACCGCCGGGGCGGCAAAACCCTGTGTGCACTGTACGCACGGGAACATTGCATGGGATTCATGGTCATCTTAGGAAAAGAGGAACGCTTAAAATTTGAACACGACCGGGAGCATTACGCAGAGGAAGTGCAAAGAATCTATGAGGGATCCCGCACGTATCACGATGGGAAATGGATGATGTTTGAGCTGACAGACATGTCCCTGTTCGACGATTTTATGAGACTGCTGCGGATCAAACGGAAACCCAACAGATCGTAAAGGCCGCATGGTTTCCCATCCGGCAGATCATCGCCGTAGGAGCGCATACCATGTGCCCGCGTTCCCCGCACCATCCCCCTGCCTGGTGGGAGGAACACAAGGCGGAGTGGGAAGCGGACTAAGATAAAAGTGAACAGATAAAAGATAAGAGATATTTCCCGGCGGAGGGGGTATCTCTTATCTTTTATCCTTTATCTCTCTTATCTTCCAACAGCTTACGTCCGCTTCCGCGTCAGGAACGCCCCGGCGGCCGCCCCGATCAGGAGCGCCGGCGCCAGCCGGACAAACAGCCACTCCAGCGCGTGGAGCGCGGTTCCCATCACGGCGGTCTCCGGGTCCTGGTAGTTCCAGGCCAGATAAGGGCTTCCCGCCGCAACCAGGACGCCGAAGGCGAGGACGACACCCGCGCACAGCGCGATGCACAGAACATGGACGCTCTTTCGCCGCAGCTCCCTCTGCCGGGCAAACTGCAGGTTGAGGACCTCCAGCTTTTCAGAGAGGGCTTTCAGCGTATCGGCCTCCGGCTCCGCCACCGTCTCCCCCAGCAGTGTGCTCACGGGCGTCTCCAGCGCCTCCGACAGGGAGAGCAGCAGCTCCGCGTCCGGCACGGACCGTCCCGGTTCACGCAGTTAAAGATACGGGCTTGGAAAGCTGGTCTATGTTACCGACAAAGCGGTAAAAGATTTCGATTTCCTGGACCCGGTTTCCCTCGCTGTCTTTGACTGCCTCATGGATCAGGATTTTTTCTATCATGCCATTCAGCACATCGGCGGTCAACTCGTTCAAGTCGGTGTATTGTTTCACCAGATCAACCCACTTCTCCGTGTTTACCAC
>DWYU01000107.1 GCA_019118505.1 Candidatus Oscillibacter excrementavium | reverse complement strand
CTCCCTGCCCCGGTGGGCGGTGGTCTTTGCCCTGCCCGGGCTGATGTGCCTGCTGGAGGCCATCGCCCACTTTATGCTGCTGCAGTACCAGAAGCGGATGAAGATCCCCCCAGCCTTCAACCGCGCCATGGGCCGGTGGGGCTTTCCCACCATCTCCCTGCTGTTCTGCAGCGGCGCCATTCTGGAGACCTCCGGCCAGGGGCTGAGCTGGAACTTCTACACCCCCTGCATCCTGGGTCTGGTGCTGATGCTGCTGGGGTCCCATATGTTTGACTGTCCCATAGACGCCAAGCTGGCCCTGCGGTTCTCCTTCACGGAGAACGATCCCGCCCTGTGGAAGGACCTCCACCGGTTCGCCGGCTGGCTGTGGATGCTGGCGGGGCTGGTGGTGATTGCCTGGGCCATGCTGTCCGCGGACACCACGTTCTTCTCCGCCCTGCTGGCGCTGGCGGTCCTGCTGGTGCCCATTTTCTACGGGCGGGTACGGGCCGGCCGGACAAACGGATAATCGAAAGAGGAAGAGAGATTCATGGAATATACGGAAGGCGTCCGGTTCGACAGCCTGCATCTGTCACCGGAGATCATGCGCGCCATTGAAAAGCGAAATATCGAGGTGTCCACACCGGTCCAGGCGGGCTGCATCCCGCCCATGCTGGACTGGCAGGACGTGATCGCCAAGGCCCCCACCGGCACCGGCAAGACCTTTGCCTACGGCATCCCCATCGTGGAGCACATCGACCCGGAGGACGAGAGCGTCCAGGCGGTGATCCTGGCCCCCACCCGGGAGCTGGCCATCCAGATCACCGACGAGATCCGGGATCTGGCGGCCTTCAAGCCCGGGGTGCGGACGGTGTGCCTCTACGGCGGCGCCCCCATCGGCCGGCAGATCGAGACCCTGAAGAAGCATCCCCAGATCGTGGTGGCCACCCCCGGCCGCCTCAGCGACCACATGAAGCGCCGCACCGTCCGGGTGGACACCGCCCAGACCGTGGTGCTGGACGAGGCGGACCGGATGCTGGACATGGGCTTCATCCACGACGTGACCCGCCTGCTGGACAAGATGAACAAGCGGAAGAACCTGGGCCTGTTCTCCGCCACCATCTCCCGGGAGGTCATGGACATCGCCTGGGTGTACCAGCGGGACGCGGCGGAGATCACCGTCCGGGAGGACGAGCAGAACAAGCCGGACATCAAGCAGTTCCGCATGGATGTGCCCCACGACGGCAAGGCCGACGCCATCGAGCGGATCCTCAACGAGACGGGCTTTGACCGGTGCATGGCCTTCTGCAACACCAAGGGCTCCACGGAGCGGATCACCAAGTTTTTGCAGATGCGGGGCATCGACGCCGAGTGCATCCACGGCGACATCCCCCAGCGCAAGCGGGAGCAGGTGATGGACAAGTTCCGCCAGGGCAAGCTGCGGGTGTTCGTCTCCACCGACGTGGCGGCCCGTGGCATCGACGTGGACGATGTGGACATCGTGTTCAACTGCGACGTGCCGGATGAGAACCAGGACTATGTCCACCGGATCGGCCGCACCGGCCGGGCCAAGCGGCAGGGCGTGGCGGTGACCTTTGTCTCCGACTACCCCGCCAAGATGCGGATCGACGACATCGCCGAAAAGACCCGGAACGAGATCGTGCCGGTGAAGTTCGACGAGAACGGACACCTGACCACAGCGTGAGATTTCCAGCAGACAGAGCTCAGGACCGGACGCGGTATGCCGCGCCCGGTCTCTGCGTCTTGGGAGCCGCCGCCGGAAAAGCCGGGGATTTTCCGGCGGGGACGCCTGGATTTGTGAACAGATTTTTAAATTTTGTAATTTTTTGTTACTTTTTTGCGGCTGCCAACTTTACAACCCGGAGAAAAGTCTTTATAATAAACCAAGTCATTTGACACTTGCGGGCGCCCCAGGGCGCCTGTTCTATACTCCAGAGAAGAGGAGCGATGGTATGAAGCATTGGAAGCGGCGCCTGGCGCTGTTCCTGACCGCGGCGCTGTGCGCCGCCGCGCTGTCCGGCTGCGGCCGGGAGGGGGAGGGCCTGGAGCTCTCCGTCTGCGTGGGGGACGCGCCGGAGGACCTGGACCCCATCTACGCCAGCGAGCCGGCGGACCAGACCGTCCTGGTCCATCTGTATGAGAACCTGATGCGCAGGACCGCCGCCGGCGTGACGGAGGGCATGGCCCGCAGCGCCGAGTCGGAGGAGAACCCGGACGGCACCGTCACCTGGACCTTCCAGCTGCGGAACGCGGAGTGGTCCGACGGGCGGCAGGTGATGGCGGCGGACTTCGTCTACGCCTGGCAGCGGCTGGCGGACCCGGCCAACGGCTCCCCCAATGGGGCGCTGCTGTCGGTGGTGGCGGGCTATGACGCGGTCCAGGAGACCGGCGACGCGACCCTCCTCCAGGTGACGGCGGAGGACGACCACACGCTGGTGGTAGTGCTGAACGGCAATTACAGCTGGTTTTTGTCGGAGGTGTGCACTTCCCCCGCCACCATGCCCCTGCGGCAGGACCTGCTGACCGCGTCGGCGGAACCGGACGAAACGGCGGAGACCGCGGAGGAAGAGGCCGCGGAAGCGGAGATGGAGACCGCGGAAGAGCCCTGGTGGTCCGATGTGACGGACCTGGTGACCAACGGGCCCTATCAGGTAAGCAGCTACCAGGCAGGGGAGGCCCTGACCCTGGAGGCCAGCGAGACGTATTACGATGATATTTCCGGCCCTCAGACCCTGACCTTCCGCTTTGCCGGAACGGCGGAGGAGGGGCAGGCCCTCTACGACGAGGGAGCGGTGGACTTCCTGGGAGCGCTGCCGGAGGAGCAGATGGCTGCCCTGGTGGAGGAGGAGAGTCCGAAGCTGACCCCGGAGCTGGGGGTGCAGGCGGTGGTGTTCAACTGCGCCCAGGACACGCTGATGGACGCCCGGGTCCGCCTGGCCCTGAGCCTGGTGATCGACCGCGCCGCCGCGGCGGAGGCCGCCGGCCCCGCCGCCCAGGCCGCCCAGGGGCTGATCCCCCCCGGTGTGCCGGAGCGTGAGGAGGCGGACTTCCGCACGGTGGGCGGCGCCCTGCTGGACAACGCGCCGGAGCACCGGGAGAAGCTGCTGGACCAGGCCCGCTCCCTGCTGGAGGAGGCGGGATACGCCGACGTCCAGGACCTGGGGGAGCTGGAGTACCTCTATGTGGACGAGGGGAACAGCGGCGCCGTGGCCCAGACCCTGGTGGACGCCTGGCAGAGCGGCCTGGGCCTGCGGGTGACGGCCCGGGCC
>DWYU01000016.1 GCA_019118505.1 Candidatus Oscillibacter excrementavium | reverse complement strand
GCCCAGCAGATCGCCGCCGCCCTTGCCCCCCTGCGCCCCTCTGATTTCACCGCACTTCTGCGGGAGATGAAGAAGGCAAAGAAAAAGACACTCCCCTTTGAGGCCCGTCAAACCGCCGCCGCAGAGATGTTTCCGAAAGCCCTGGCCCTGGTACGGCGCAAGAAAGCCCCGGCCCTCTTGGCTGAGTTGATCCAGACCAACTTAAACGCCATCAAGAACGATGCCGACTGGTCAGCATACTATCGGCACCTAGAGGCAATCGGCGGTTATTTGTCCATGCCCGCTATCATCAAAGAATAATTCACATCATTTAAGCCCGGCAAGATCGCCGCCCACAAAGTAACCCACTATAACAAGTCACCCACAAGGCGTATCTCCGGCAGGAGGTACACCATGCACACAAAACAAGGTGAGACAATCACCACGCCAGACGGTCAACAGTATTTCCACATCGGGAATACCCGTATTAAGATCACAGAGCATTTTGCCTCTAACGGGAAACAGGTTGACGCAATTCTGGAGGAATTGATTTTATCAAAATCAAAAGATTTTATCAGCAAAAATGCCTGATATTTCAATAAAATATTGATTTTCCCCCACGTTTATGATATAATTCTTTTAGTAGCAAAGAGTATTGTAAGCGTGGGGGCTGTTTCCTACAAGGAGGTTTTTTAGATGAAACAGCACGTTTATAATACAGCTTTGTACCTGCGCCTCTCCCGTGACGATGAAGAATATGGAGACAGCGTCAGTATTGAAACCCAGCGCACGATTTTACAGCAGTACGCCAAGGAGAACCGTTTGCACGTTGTAGATGAATACGTTGACGACGGGTGGAGCGGCACCAATTTTGACCGCCCGGACTTTAAGCGCATGATGAACGACGTGGACAGCGGCAAAATTAACTGCATTGTCACCAAGGACTTGTCCCGGTTTGGACGGGAACACATACAGATGGACTACTATTTGGAGTTCGACTTCCCGGAGCGTGGTATTCGTTACATCGCCGTGACCGACAACGAGGACACCGACAAGGGCCTGTCTGATTTTGTGCCGTTCAAGAACCTGTTCAACGAGTGGTTCGCCAAGGACACCAGCCGCAAGGTGAAAGCCGCTTTCAAGGCCAAGTTTGCCAAGGGACAGCGCATTTTTGCTTATGCTCCTATCGGCTACCGCAAGGACCCGGATAATAAAAATCATCTGTTGATCGACGAGGAAACCCGCTGGATTATCGACAAGATTTATGACCTCGCCTATCATGGAGCCGGAGCCGCCAAAATCTGCAAGATACTGACGCAAGAGCAAATTCCCACCGCCTCATGGCTGAACTTCCAGAGATACGGCACATTCGCCCATATCTTTGAGGATCAGCCGGAAAGCAAGCGTTACGCCTGGACCATCGCCCAAGTCAAAAGCATTTTGAAAGATGAAACCTATATCGGCAACTCCGTTCACTACCGGGAAACGAATATCTCTTACAAGAATAAGAGGCGTATTCGCAAGGACCCCAGCGAGTGGGTGAAGATCGAGAATACCCATGAGGCCATCATTTCAAGAGATGTTTTTGACCGGGTACAAGAGCAGATTACAACACGCCGCCGCTCCATGAAGGACCAGACCACACAAATTTTCTCCGGCCTTGTCAAGTGTGCTGACTGCGGGTGGTCCATGCGTTTCGCCACCAATAAGACCGTGAGCCGCCCATTCAGTTATTTTACTTGTAGCAGATACGGCCAGGGGACCGGGCTTTGCTCTAATCACTATGTCCGTTACGATGTGCTCTATTCCTATGTTCTCTCCCGTCTGCGTTTCTGGATCGCCGCTGTTCACCAGGACGAACAAGCCGTAATAAACCGCCTGTTGCAGTCCTCCAACCGTGAACAGGAGGCCAGGGACAAACGAGTGATAGCGGAGAAAAAGCGGGCAGAAAAACGGCTCTCGGATTTAGATAACCTGTTAGCAAAGCTATACGAGGATCGGGTTTCGGAAATCATCACGGCAAGGAATTTCTCTATGCTCTCCCAAAAGTACCAGGAGGAACAGGAACAACTAGAGGCCAAAATTACAGCACTAAATTCCCAGCTTGAAACAGCAAGGGAACAGGTGGTAAACACGGAGAAGTGGGTTGATCTGGTGAGACAATACACCGACTTGAACGAGTTGACCGCCGATGTGCTGAATGGCATGATAGAAAAAATCCTGATCCATGAGGCAGTCAAAGACGGCGAGGGAAACCGGGTCCAGGAAATCGAAATCTTTTACCGCTTTGTCGGCAATATAGACCAGCTTTCCAAGCCCGTATCTTTAACTGCGTGAACCGGGGTTGAGCTACCCGGATGTGACGCTGCTGGAGCCCCTGGCGCAGGAACTGGACCTGACGGTGGAGGAGCTGATGGCCTGCCGGCGGCAGGCGGTCGCGGAGCAGAAAGGAGCGGAAGAGACCATGCGGAACCTGTTGGACATCTCCCGGGACAGCGTGCGGAAGGAGCGGCGGCGGTCCTGGAAGCGGATCGCGGCGGTGCTGGTGCTGCTGGCCATCACAGCCGCCGTGGTGGCGTGGACGCAGATCATGGTGACGGAGGACGTGCAGGACACCCTGGTGCTGACGGAGACGGTGGACGGGGTGGACTATGTGTACATCGAGGGGGAGGAGGGCCATCTGCTGAAGCTCCGGTACGAGGGCGGCGTGAAGGACCTTCAGGTGGAGAATGAGTGGGGAGAACCCCAGGTCTTTCAAATCTCCTACCGCTATAACCGACTGACACATGAGGGCACTGTGACAGCGTTGGAGGGCACCGGCAGCTTTTCCATGGGCGGGATCATGGACGCTCAGGTGGATGAGGGAGAGGGGCCCCTGTTTGGCCTGCCCATGGTGTACCGCACGAGTGAAAACTATTACCCCAATCCCTACGGAGAGGGCTACCTGGGCGACTATACCTGCTACGTCATGCTGGACGAGGAGACGTGGGAGACGGCGGACATCCTGCGGATAAAGGACTGCGTATCCGCCACCCCCTGGGACGCGGACGGCGACGGCATTGACGAGCTGGTAGTCCGCACCCGCTGGCCGGAAAAGCCCTATGCGGTCTACGATATTCCAGATGGAGAGTTGAAACCGCAGCTGGTCTCCTGGCCGGACACGGTGCCGGAGGAGATTCGGGAAAATCTGAGGTGCATTTGGGAACAGTGAGGAGGTGCCGCCCATGGAGACCAATACAGCCACCCTCTGGGAGCTGTGGGTGGACCCGGTGCGGCGGGTGGTCTCCTTCCACCCGGAGGCGGGCGGGCAGTACCTGGCCTTTCAGAGCCGGGAACTGTTCCTCCGCTGCATCGACCAGTACACCCAGCAGCAGTACCGGTACCAATAGGGACCAAAAGAGGACCTGGCTTTCGCCAGGACCTCTTCTTGTACGAGCAAGACTGTAAGCCGGGTTCTGTATCAAACAGTCATCTATCTCGACGCATCGTTGCCGATACGCTCCAGCCACCCCGGGAGCGGCCGGGCCAGCCCTGGGGGTCGGACCCCCTGCTCCCATACCGGTGTTGCTCCGGATAGAGTTTACAGCATCGGACAGTCTCCAGCCGATGGGTGCGCTCTTACCGCACCTTTCCACCCTTACCGACAGAGCTACTCTCTGTCGGTAAGGGTGGCTTACCGCTCCCTGCGGGAGCGGCCGCTGCGGCGGGCTGATTTCAATCGCGAAGAGGGACCCTTCGTCCCTCTTCACACAACACCCCTGCGCTGTTCCGCGCGGGGGCGATTGCGCTGTTCGGGGAAGTTTCCCTCGCCCCGTTCCGCGGGGCATCACGTTCAGCCGTCGCTGTTTCCCTGACCGATACAGAGTAACTCTGCCGGCGGTATATCTCTGTTGCACTTTTCCTGAAGTCGCCTTCGGCGGGCGTTACCCGTTATCCTTGCCCTGTGGAGCCCGGACTTTCCTCACGGACGGCCTTTCGGCCTGGCCGCGCGACTGTCTGTCTTACTCGCCCGTTTATTTTACCGGAATCCGGCGGAATTGTCAACGCCCGGCAAAAAGCAGCCCCCGGCGCGGTTGTAATTTCCCCCGGAGTGCGGTATAATTGCCCTATCTGTGATTTCTGCCGCCTGGCGCGGCGTGAGGAGCGTACCCATGAAGTTTGAGGAATATCTGGATTCCCTGCGGGGCAAGTCCGTGGCCGTCATCGGCATCGGCGTCAGCAACCGGCCCCTGATCCGGCTGCTGCTGGAGCGGGGCATCGGCGTCACCGCCTGTGACAAAAAATCCCGGGAGGCCCTGGGGCCCCTGGGGGACGAGCTGGAGCAGCACGGCTGCCGCCTCCAGCTGGGGGAGGACTACCTGAAGGACCTGACAGAGGACGTGATCTTCCGGACCCCCGGCCTCCGGCCCGACGTGCCGGAGCTGGCGGCGGCGGTGGCCCGGGGCAGCGTACTGACCAGCGAGATGGAGGTCTTTTTTGAGGTCTGCCCCTGTCCCCAGATCGCCGTCACCGGGTCCGACGGCAAGACCACCACCACCACCATCATCGCAAAGCTTCTGGAGGCCGCCGGGCGCACCGTCCACCTGGGGGGCAACATCGGCCGCCCGCTGCTGTGCGACACGCCGGACATCCGCCCCACGGACCTGGCGGTGCTGGAGCTCAGCTCCTTCCAGCTGATGACCATGACGCGCAGCCCCCACATCGCCGTCATGACGAATCTCTCTCCCAACCACCTGGACGTCCACAAGAGCTACCAGGAGTATATCGCTGCCAAGGAGAATATCTTTACACACCAGACAGCCCAGGATATTGCCATCTTCAACGCCGACAATGAGGAGACCTGTCGCTGCGCCGCGAAGGCCCCGGGCCGGGTCCGGTGGTTCTCCCGGAAGAAAGAGGTGACAGACGGCGTGTTCCTCCGGGGCACGTCCGTCGTCTGCCGGGATGCGAAGGGCGAGCGGGTGGTGATGGACACCAGCGACATCAAGCTCCCCGGCGTCCACAACATCGAGAACTACATGGCCGCCATCGCCGCCGTGGACGGGATGGTCCCCGACGCGGCCATCCGGGACTTCGCCCGTCGCTTTGGCGGCGTGGAGCACCGGATCGAGCTGGTCCGGGAGCTGGATGGGGCGAAGTGGTACAACGACTCCATCGCCTCCAGCCCCAGCCGCACCATCGCCGGCCTCCGGTCCTTCCCCCAGAAAGTCATCCTCATCGCCGGGGGCAAGGACAAGGGCATCTCCTATGACGCCATCGGCCCGGAGATCAACGAACACGTGAAGGCATTGATCCTCTGCGGCGCCACCGCCGGGGTCATCCGGGCCGCCGTGGAGCAGGCCCCCAACTTCACCGGCCTGCCCATCACGGAGGTGGACAGCTACCCCGCCGCGGTGAACCTGGCCCGGCAGACGGCAAAGCCGGGGGACGTGGTGCTGCTGTCCCCGGCCAGCACCTCCTTTGACCGGTTCGCCAACTTCATGGAGCGGGGCCGGGTCTTTAAGGACCTGGTGAACGCGTTGAAATAAGGCCAGGCCGCCCCCGCATACAATGGCGGGAAAGGGGGCGGTGACGGCCATGATCTGGCGCGGATTTTACTTCTATCGCCGGCGGATGGACCGCCGGCGGGTGCTGCGGGCGGCGCTCTTTCTCTCCATGGCCCTGGTGCTGACGGTGGTGTTCATCGCCGCCACCCAGATGCGGCCCCTGCTGGAGAGCATGGCCACCACCCGGGTGTCCAACACCGTCACCCGCATCGTCAGCGAGGCGGTGTACGAGGCCATCGAGAAGGGCGAGCTGCAATACGACGGCCTGGTGTCCTTTGAGAAGGACACGGAGGGCCACATCACCGCCGTGCGGAGCAACATGGCGGCCTTCAACCATTTGCAGGCGGAGATTCTGGACACCGTCCTGACCCGCATCAGCCAGGTGCCCACCGGGGACCTGTCCATCCCCATCGGCAGCCTGACGGGCTCGGCCCTGCTGGCGGGCCGGGGGCCCCGGATCACCGTGCGGATGGAGTCGGTGGGCTCGTCGGAGGCCAACTTCCGCAACGCCTTCACCTCCGCCGGCATCAATCAGACCAAGCACCAGATCATCCTGACGGTGGATGTCTCCGTCAGCATCCTGCTGCCGGGGTTCCGCACCGCCACCAAGGTGTCCAACTCCTTCATCGTGGCGGAGACGGTGATCGTGGGCATGGTGCCGGACACCTACACCTATTTCTCCACAGATCCGGATACCTACGAGGAGGATCTGAAGGACTACATTCTGAACAACAGCTGAGAAGGGAGCATACCCCATGGACTACCGCGAGGAAATGAAGCAGCTGCGGGACTTTCTGAACCAGCAGAGCTATTTGTACTACGTCTTGGACGCGCCGGTGATCCCGGACTACGAGTATGACCGCCTGAACCGCCGGCTGGAGGAGCTGGAGGCGGAGCACCCGGAGGAGATCACCCCGGACTCCCCCACCCAGCGGGTGGGCGACAAGATCCTGGAAGGCTTTGAGACCTATGAGCACCCGGTCCCCCTGGAGAGCCTCCAGGACGTGTTCAACGCAGAGGAGGTCTCCGAGTTCCTGGGGCGGATGAACGAGGCCCTGGGAGACGGGGCTGCCTACTCCGTGGAGCCCAAGGTGGACGGCCTGTCCGTGGCCCTGGAGTACCGGGACGGCGTGTTCGTCCGGGGCGCCACCCGGGGCGACGGCCGGGTGGGGGAGGACGTGACGGAGAACCTCAGGACCATCCGCGCCATCCCCATGCAGCTGCCGGAGAAGCTGCCCCGGCTCATCGTCCGGGGCGAGGTCTACATGTCCCGGGCGGTGTTCGCGGAGCTGAACGCCAAGCGGGAGCTGGAGGGCAAGCCCCTGATGGCCAATCCCCGGAACGCGGCCGCCGGTTCCCTGCGGCAGCTGGACCCCAAGATCTGCGCGGAGCGGAAGCTGGACATCCAGGTGTTCAACCTGCAGCTGGCGGAGGGCAAGACGTTCCAGAACCACTCGGAGACCCTGGACTACATGGCCTCCCAGCACTTCAAGGTCATCCCCCACAAGACCCTCTCAGACCCGGATGAAATCCAGGCGGAGATCGACCGGATCAACGAGGAGCGGCTGGACTACCCCTTCGACATCGACGGGGCGGTCATCAAGGTGGACCACCTGGCGGACCGGGAGCGGCTGGGCTCCACCGCCAAGTTCCCCAAGTGGGCGGTGGCCTTCAAGTACCCGCCGGAGAAGAAATACTCCGTGGTCCAGGACATCGTGGTGCAGGTGGGCCGCACCGGCGTGCTGACCCCCAAGGCGGTGCTGTCCCCGGTGCGGCTGGCGGGCACCACTGTCACCAACGCCACCCTCCACAACCAGGACTTCATCACGGAGAAGGACATCCGCGTGGGCGACACGGTCCTGGTCCAGAAGGCCGGGGAGATCATCCCGGAGATTTTGAGCGTGGACCTGACGAAGCGCCCGGAGGGCACGGTGCCCTACACCCTGCCGGACGTCTGCCCGGTGTGCGGCGCCCCGGTGGTCCGGGACGAGGACGGGGCGGCCCTCCGGTGCACCGGCGCGGAGTGCCCGGCCCAGCTGCTGCGGAATCTCACCCACTTCGCCAGCCGGGACGCCATGGACATCGACGGCTGCGGCCCGGCGGTGATCCAGCAGCTCATCGACGCGGGGCTCATCGCCAACGCCGCGGACCTGTACAGCCTCCACGCCGGGGACGTGGCCAAGCTGGACCGGATGGGGGAGAAGTCCGCGGAGAACCTGATCCGGGCCATTGAGAACTCCAAGGCCAACGACCTGAGCCGCCTGCTGTACGGCCTGGGCATCCGGCAGGTGGGGGAGAAGGCCGCCCGCACCATCGCCGGCCACTTCGGCACCATGGACGCCCTGATGAACGCCACGGAGGAGGAGCTGACGGAGATCAACGACGTGGGGGCCATCACCGCCCGGTGCATCGCGGACTACTTCCGGGGGGACCAGGCCAAGGACCTGATCCGCCGCCTGAAGGAGGCCGGCGTCAATATGGAGAGCACCGCCCAGCCCACCGGCGATCTGCTGGCGGGATTGACCTTCGTGCTGACGGGCGAGCTGGAGTCCGCCTCCCGGAAGGAGGCGGGGGAGAAGCTGGAATCCCTGGGGGCCAAGGTGTCCGGGTCGGTTTCGAAAAAGACCAGCGCCGTGGTGGCCGGCGAGGCCGCCGGCTCGAAGCTCCGGAAGGCCCAGGAGCTGGGGGTCCCGGTCCTCAGCGAGGAGCAGTATCGGGTGCTGGTGGACGAGGTCCCCGGCGACAAGGGCTCCATCCTGGCCCTGCTGGGGCGGGAGGAACCGGAAGCGGAATAAACAGGGAAGCGGGGGCATCAGCCCCCGCTTTTTTGAATCGATATGTCATTGCTCCCAGACACATTTCAGCTGTTCCTGAACCTCTTCCGGCACAGTGTCCGGCCAGTCCACCGCCACTACCTCGCCGTTCACCATGTCGTAGACGGTGTAGGGCTTTTCCGGCCAGCGGGTGCGGATGACAATCTCGTTCACCCCGTCGCCGTCCGCGTCCCAGGGTGTGGAGGAGACACAATTCTCCACTACCAGCAGAGCCGCGCTGTAGTCCACCGGATAGCCGGGATGGCCGTCGACGATGACACCCAGAAGGCCCGGGTCGACGGAGCCGTCGTGAATCCAGTACACCACATCGCAGAGAAAGCCCTCCCCATGGGGATTTTGGTGATAGTCCACCTCCGCGTACAGCACGTTCTCCATGTCGAACACATCCGCCAACGAGGCACCGGAGGAACTGCCCTCCATGTGGTCCACCACAAAGCTCCCCGTGGGGGCGCAGCGGGAGACGGTACCCACATAGGTCAGGCGGTTCCATCGGCAGTCCAGATCGTAGACCAGTTCATAGCCTGCCTCGTCTTTCAGAGAGACGCTGTCGAAGTCCACATCTCCCACGCACCGAAGCCGCAGGAGATGGCCGTCCAGCGCATCAATGTAGAGATAATTCACCCCATTGACGGTCTCCTTGAGATAGATGCTGGTAGAACATTGATCCCGCTGGATCAGAGCGTTCCACACCACCACGGCGGCGGTCACCGCCAGCAGCACCAGCACGGCCGCCAGCCGCTGCCAGGAGCGCCGCCGCTCCTTCCGCACACTGGCCCGGGAGATGTCCAACAGGTTGCGCATCGTCTCTTCCGCTCCTTTCGATTCCGGGATCTCCTGCCGGCGGCAGGCCATCAGCTCCGCCACCGTCAGCTCCAGCTTTTCCGCCAGGGGCTCCAGCAGCGTCACATCGGGATAACTCAACCCCCGCTCCCACTTGCTCACCGCCTTGTCCGTCACATGGAGGGACTCCGCCAGCTCCCGCTGGGTCAGGCCCCGCGTCCGGCGGTTCTCCGCGATGAATTGCCCGAAGGCGTGCATATCCATGGCTCCTCACCTCGGATTCAGTGTACCCCAGCCGGGGGAAAAAGGCAATCAACCAGAAGTCGAGCGGCGATTTCTGCGAGGCATCCGCTTGCCTGTGGCCCCCACTTTGTGCTGTTCGCCAAAAATCTTAACATATTTTTGTGCATTCTATCAATATCCCGTCAGGACCTTTCCAGAAACATTATCCAGTTCAGCCATAGACAATCCGGCCCTGCCGTGGTATCTTTTTTAAGCACCAGCAGGAAGCTGGCAGTTTGACACAGAAAGGATGTGTTTCCCCATGCGTCTGCGTTCCGAAGCGGACATCCAGCAGTTTCTGGACGCCGTCAACCAGTGCGGCGGCGATGTGTATCTGAAGAGCCCGGAGGGAGACATTTTTAATTTGAAATCCTCCATGTCCCGGTATATCGCCATCGGCCGCCTCATCGAGGAGCAGGGCGACACCCTGGAGCTCTTTGCCGACCGGAAAGAGGACCAGGCCCGCCTGATGCCCCTGGTGGAAGACCTGATGAAGGAAGAGGCCTGATCTGACCGCCTCTCCAGAAAAGCGCCCGCCCCGATCCTCCGGGGCGGGCGTTTTCCGTTCAGCCGGTCACTTGTCGAAGGACGGGTTGATGAAGTACAGGTTCTTCTCGTTCATCTTGTCCTTGGCCAGCCGCAGTCCCTCGCCGAAGCGCTGGAAGTGGACGATCTCCCGCTCCCGCAGGAACTTGATGACGTCGTTCACGTCCGGGTCGTCACTCAGGCGCAGGATGTTGTCGTAGGTGACCCGGGCCTTCTGCTCGGCGGCCAGGTCCTCCGTCAGGTCCGCGATCAGGTCGCCCTTCACCGCCATGCTGGCGGCGCTGTAGGGGAAGCCGGAGGCGGCGGTGGGATACACGCCGGTGGTCCGGTCCACGAAGTAGGTGTCGAACCCGGCGGTCTTGATCTGGTCCTCGGTCAGGTTCCGGGTCAGCTGGTGGACGATGGCGCCGATCATCTCCAGGTGGCCCAGTTCCTCGGTGCCGATGTCCGTCAGCAGCCCCTTCAGCTCCGGGTAGGGCATGGAGAACCGCTGGCTCAGATACCGGAGGGACGCCCCCAGCTCCCCGTCGGGCCCGCCGTACTGGGAGATGATGACGGAGGCCAGCTTGGGGTTGGTGTTCTTGATCTTCACCGGGTACTGGAGCTTCTTCTCATAAATGAACATCAGTCGTTCCCTCCTTCATCCCAGGGCCAGGGGTCCCGCAGCCAGGCGTAGCCGTCCTCCGGCGTGGGGTCCGTCTGGAGCAGGGGGCCGTACAGCTTCTGGTATTTCTCCCGGCCCTCCTTGGCCAGCTTGAGATAGGACCAGTACAGCTGCAGCGCCTCCTGGTCCTGGGCGTGGGTGGTGAGGTACAGCCCCAGCTCGTCGATGGCGAAGTCCAGGGCCATCAGCTCCACCAGGGCGGTGTTGCTCATCTTGGTCTTGGCCTGGATGGCCGCCTTGAAGGGCAGGTCCAGCCCGGGGAACAGGGTGCCGGTCTGCAATGCCTCCATCCGGCTGTAGCGGACGGGGTTCTCCTCCTGCACGGGGACAAAGGGAAACGCCATGGGCGCGCAGGTGCCGGGCAGAGTGCCCTGGCCGGGCTGGCAGCCGCCGGACGGCGTGGTGGGTGTGTTGTTGGGTTTCTCCATTCTCGATGGATGCCTCCTTCTGTGGCAGGGTGCGCATGGGGCCATGCGCCCACACCATCCTATGCAGCCGGAGGCGGGGAGGCGCCTGCCCTTGATTTTGCCGCCGGGACAGGCTATAATCGGGAATATGGGATCGGCAGGCGTCATACCCTGTTCCGAGGGGGTGCCGTCTGTGGTCATCTTGATTCGAAAGCGCCATTTGGCGTATGGGCTCCTGCTGTGCTGCTTCGTCGCCGGGCTCTCCGCCGTGCTGTGGCATGGAAATGCCGCCTTCACGGCGGCGTTCGCCCCGGAAGCGCTGCCGGCTCTCACCGTGGTGGTGGACGCCGGACACGGCGGGGAGGACGGCGGCGCCGTGGCCGGCGACGGCACCGTGGAGAGCGGCCTGAACCTGGCCATCGCCCGGCGGGTCCGGGACCTGCTGACCTTCGCCGGGGTCCCCACCGCCGTCACCCGGGAGGGGGAGGCCGCCATCTACGACCCCGGCAGCGCCACCCTCCGGGAGAAGAAGGTGTCCGACCTTCACAACCGGGTGGAGCTGGTGAACGCCATCCCAGGGGCGGTGCTCCTGAGCATCCACCAGAACAGCCTGCCGTCGTCCCCCTCCACCCAGGGGGCCCAGGTGTTCTGGAACCGGCAGGCGGGGGCGGAATCGCTGGCGGCGTCCATCCAGGAGGCCCTGAACACCGCCGTCAACGCCGGGCATGAGAAGAAGGCCGCCCAGGTGCCCTCCTCCGTGTATTTGATGAAGGAGATCACGGCCCCCGGCGTGCTGGTGGAGTGCGGCTTTCTCTCCAACGCCGGAGAGACGGAGCGGCTGAAGGACCCGGCCTATCAGACCCGGCTGGCGGCAGCCATTGCCAGCGGTCTGCTGACAGGGCTTACCACTTGACAGAAGATTTTACCAGGGAGGGTTCCCATGAAAGCAAAGACCCTGTTCTACTGCACGGAGTGCGGCAATGAGACCCCCAAGTGGGCGGGGCGGTGCCCGGCCTGCGGGGCGTGGAATACCATCGTGGAGCAGCCCGCCAAGGCGGCAGGGAAGGGGACTGCCCGTCCGGCGGCAGGGGGGACCCTCCGCCGGGCCCGGCCGGTGACGGAGCTGGAGGCGGACGAGGAAATCCGCTTTCCCACCGGCATGGGGGAGCTGGACCGGGTCCTGGGGGGCGGCGCCGTCAAGGGCTCGCTGGTGCTGGTGGGCGGCGCCCCGGGCATCGGCAAATCCACGCTGATGCTGCAAATCTGCGACAGCCTCTGCCGGGAGAACAAGGTCCTGTATGTATCCGGCGAGGAGTCGGAGCACCAGCTGAAGCTGCGGGCCCGGCGGCTGAACGTCCAAAGCGAACAGCTGTTCGTCATCTCCGAGACCAGCCTGGGGGACGTGCTGGAGTCCGTGGCGGCGGAGACGCCGGACGTGCTGATCGTGGACTCCATCCAGACGCTGTACAACGACGCCCTGGACTCCCCGGCGGGCAGCGTCAGCCAGGTGAAGGACTGCACCATGGCATTGATGCAGCTGGCAAAAGGCCGGGGGATCACGGTGTTCGTCATCGGCCATGTCAACAAGGAGGGCTCCATCGCCGGCCCCAAGGTCTTAGAGCACATGGTGGACTGCGTGCTGTACTTCGAGGGGGACCAGCACACCGCCTACCGCATCCTGCGGGCGGCCAAGAACCGGTTCGGCGCCACCAACGAGATCGGCGTCTTTGAGATGCGGGACAGCGGCCTCCAGGAGGTGGAGAACCCCTCGGAGATGCTGCTGTCCGGCCGGCCGGAGGACGCCCCCGGCACCTGCGTCACCTGCGTGATGGAGGGGGCCCGACCGGTGCTGGCGGAGATCCAGGCGCTGGCGGTGTCGTCTCCCGCCGGGAACCCCCGCCGCACCAGCAACGGCTTTGACTACAACCGGTTCGCCATGCTGCTGGCGGTGCTGGAGAAGCGGGGGGGATTGAAGGTCTCCGCCTGCGACGCGTATCTCAACATCATCGGCGGGTTGAGTCTGGACGAGCCCGCGGCGGACCTGGCGGCGGTGATCGCCCTGGCCTCCAGCTATCTGGACCGGCCGGTGCCGGCGGATTTGGTGGCCATCGGGGAGGTGGGCCTTACCGGGGAGCTGCGGTCCGTCAGCCAGCTGGGTCAGCGGATCAGCGAGGTCCGGCGGCTGGGCTTCACCCAGTGCCTCATTCCGTCCCGCCGGAACGGGGAGCTGACGGCGCCCCCGGGGCTCCGCCTGATCCCGGTTCGGAATATCGGTGAGGCGATCCGAGCCGCCCTGCGTCCGTCGGGATAAAGTGGACGCAGGCGCCGCCCAGGGCGGGGAGGCCCGCCGCGGCGGCGCTGTCCAGCGTGCAGACGCCGTCCTGCTGATACACGCAGGGGCTGGTGCAGGGAATCCAACTCATCACGTATCATCCCAATCTCAAAAGATTTGGGACTAGCTTGGCCGGAAGCCGCCGGTTTTATGAGTTCGGAATGCGGAATTGCGGAGTCCGGCGGAGCCGAACAAATCGGAATCATTCCGCCGACAGCGGAACCATCCGTTCCGAGCTCCTGATTCCGAGTGCGCATTGTCAAAGGGAAGGAGGTTTTGCGGGTAGATGGATAATTGAACAAAATAAAAATTTTGTTCAATTTAGGGGAGGGGCAAACCCCTCTGGAGCCGTTTTCAGGCCCCTGATACGGCCTGGGGCCCCTTGCGGCCGCTCCGGCGGCTTCGCCTGGCATCTGCCTGCATACAAGATCGTCATGTCTGATTACCGCACGGAAGCGCCGCAGATTCTGCGGGACTTTCTCTCGTACCACGAGACCATCAAGGCCCACTCCAAACGGACCGTGGACGAATACTTTCTGGACCTGCGGAATTTCTTCCGCTATCTCAAGCAGACCCGGGACCCATCGCTGGCGGACAAACCCCTGGACGAGATCGACATCTCCGACGTGGACCTGGACTTCGCGGCGTCTGTGACCCTGACGGACATCTACGGCTACATGACGTATCTCTCCCGGGACCGCATCCAGCACCAGAACAGCCGGAACTCCGGCTATGGGCTCAACGCCGCCTCCCGGGCCCGGAAGATCGCCACCATCCGGTCCTTCTACAACTATCTCACCAACAAGATGCACCTACTTCGTGAAAATCCTGTCAAAGACATCGACTCGCCCAAACTGAAGAAAACCCTGCCGAAATACCTGACTCTGGACGAGAGCATCCAGCTTTTGGACGCCGTGGACGGCAAAAACCAGGAGCGGGACTACTGCATCCTGACGCTGTTCCTCAACTGCGGCCTTCGGATCAGCGAGCTGGTGGGCCTGAACCTCAACGACATCCAGGACGACGCCCTGCGGGTGCTGGGCAAAGGCAACAAGGTCCGCATCATCTATTTGAACGACGCCTGTCAGGACGCCATCGCCAAATACCTGGCGGTGCGGCGGCCCATCACCGGCCGGGACGCAAACGCCCTCTTCCTCTCCTCCCAGAACGAGCGGATCAGCCGCTCCACCGTCCACGCCATGGTGAAAAAGCGGCTGGGCCAGGCGGGCATCGATCCGGCGGAGTACAGCTCCCACAAGCTGCGGCACACCGCCGCCACGCTGATGCTGCAAAACGGCGTGGACGTCCGGGCGGTCCAGGAGGTGCTGGGCCACGACCACCTGAACACTACGGAAATCTACACCCATATCGACAACGAATCCCTGCGGGTAGCCGCAAAGGCAAATCCCTTGTCACATATTCGAAAATCAAATAAAAAAGAAAACGGCTGAGAGGTCTCCCCTCTCAGCCGTCTATTTTTGGATGCGGCGTCAGCCCAGCAGGCTGTTCCAGTTCCAGCCGGAAGTGGCGGGCAGCTGCCCCAGCCGCCACACCGACGCGCCGGTGACGCCCAGGAGCCTGGCGCACCGCAGCTCCGCCTGGATGCTGGCGTCGTCCTGGTACCACAGGAAGTACCGCCCGCCGTCCTCAGTGGTGTAGATGGCGTAGGACTGCTGGTAGGTGTCCGACCAGCCGGTCACCGTGTCCGGCTGGGCCAGCCGGGCCGCCGCCGTCTCTGTGGTGGGGTACACCGGGGTGCCGGAGACCAGGTTCCCGTCCCCGTCGATCTGCCAGGCGGCGGCCCGGGCGGAGAAGCCCAGCAGCACCTTGTCCGGGTCCACCCGGTCCGTCAGGACCTTGAGCCCCAGATAGATCTGGTCCATGGGGACCGTGGCGGCGGTGCGGTAGTAGGTGGTGCCCACGAAATCCCCCATCTCCCGGGTATCGTAGTCGTAGGCCATCAGAATGAGCTTGTCCGCCAGATCGCCGATGGCGGCGTAATCGTAGCCGCTGTAGCTGACGTCATAGCCCCCGGCCAGGATCGGGGACACGCAGACGTACAGGTCCTTGTCCAGCCGCTCCAGCTCTGCATCCAGCGCCGTCAGGAAAGCGGTGAAGTCCTCCTGCTGGGCGCTGCGCAGCCCCTCAAAGTCGATGGTGACGCCGCTGTAGGGGTTCTCCCCGAGACGACGGTAGTCCACCGTCACCTCATTCACGATCTGCGCCACCGCCTGGGCCCGGCCCGTGTCAGAGGCCAGCAGGCTCTTCAGGTCCTCCCCCTCCATGAACACGCTCAGGTGCAGGGGAATGTCCCGACTGGATAAGTAATCGGTTACCTCCTCGTATCCGCTGGGGATGGCGTACTCATTGCCGTCCGCGGAGGTGGTGCGGAGGGTGGCGGTCTCCCCGTCCCAGGTCATCCGGCCCCACCCGGCGCTGACGGCGTCCATCTCCCCTGCCAGATCCAGCTGGCTGTAGGAGGAGATGGCGTAGAACCCGTGGACGAAGTCCGTGGGGGCGTGGAGCTTCTCATAGATCCGCACCAGCATGGCTGCCGCCTGTCCCCGGGTGGCGGTGTTGTTGGGGGAAAACGTGGTGGCGGAGGTGCCGTTGGTCATGCCGATGGTGTAGGCGATGGTGATGTACCCCACCTTGTCCCCGGGCAGGTCCGTGAACGGCGTGCCGCCGTGGATGCGGGCGTATTGATCGGACGCGGTGGGCGCCAGCCGCTCCGCCGCGCTCTTGAGCCCCAGGGCCCGGATCAGCATCTCCGCCATCTCGCCACGGGTGACGGCGTCCCCGGGCCGGAAGCTGCCGCCGGTGTCGGCCACGTCGTGGGCCGCGGCGGTCTCGATGGCGCCGTACCAGCCCAGAGACGCGGGCACGTCGCTGTAGGAGGGCGTCTGGGGCGTCACCGTGTCCCAGCCCATCATCCGCACCAGCACCGCCGCGAACTGGGCCCGGGTCATGGGGTCGCTGTAGCCGAAGGTGGTGGCGTTGTAGCCGCCCATCAGGCCGTAATCCACGGCCTTGGCCACCTCGTCCGCCAGCGCGCCGTTCGCGGGCACGTCGGAAAAGCCCGGCTCCGCCGCCCCGGCCGCCGGCGCCAGCAGTCCCGCCGCCAGCGCCGCTGTCAGCAGGCCGGCCAGGAATCTCTTCATGGAAACCACCCTCTCCTGTATAAGTTGGTTCCATGATAGCGCAAAGGAACAGCAGCAAAAATGAATAAATTGTAAATTTTTGTCCTTACGGCCGGATGGTGCCCAGCACGTGGAGAAACCGGATGTCCTGGAAGGTGTAGGTGGCGAGCGGCCGGTTGTCGGCGTCGTAGCTGTGGGCGGCGATCAGCACCGTCTCCAGGGTGATGGGGGCCGTCACCCGCACCACCACCGGCGTGTGCTGGAATTCCTGGCCGTTGAAGCTCAGCTGGACCAGGTCCCCGGGCCGCAGGTCCTCCAGGGCGCAGGGCTGGGCCACGGGCCCCACAGAGGGCGTGCCGCGGGTCATGAAGTTCCAGAAGTAGGGCACCCCGGTCCAGGAGGGGGACTTCTGGTTGGCGTCGATGTAGTACCAGCCGAAGTCCGGCGTGAAGTTCATGATGCCGCTGCCGGCGAACACGCACTGGGAGGCGAAGTTGGTGCAGTCCCCTCCCAAATTCTCATAGTCATAGAAGGCCGGGTTCCGGCCATAGGCCCACTGGTGGGCGTACAGCACAGCGGCGCTGCGGTCGTAGTCTGCGAAAAAGCGCATGGGCTTCCCTCCTCTTCCCGCCAGTGTATGCGAGAGAGGGATGTCTTGCCAGTCAGGAGTTCCGAATTGCGGCATTCCGCCCCAGGCGGAACGATGAAAATGGGTCCGGCAAAGCCGGACCCAGAGATTCCTAATCTCTCATTCCCAATTCGCTCCGGTATCGCTCCGCCTGGTCCAGCAGCTCCCCGGCGCTCTCCAGCAGGGCCTCCGTCACGTGGCTGCCGCCGGTGATCCGGGCCAGCTCCGCCTTCCGCTGCTCCCGGTCCAGCAGCACCACACGGGTGTAGGTGCGGCCGTCCCGCTCCCCCTTCTCCACGGAGAAGTGGGTGTCCGCCATGGCGGCCAGCTGCGGGAGGTGGGTGACGCACAGCACCTGCTTGCGGCGGCTGACCTGGGCCAGCTTCTCCGCCACCTTCTGGGCCGCCCGGCCGCTGACGCCGGTGTCCACCTCGTCGAACACCAGGGTGCCGATGGACTCCTGCTCCGCCAGCACGTTTTTCAGGGCCAGCATGATCCGGGCCAGTTCGCCGCCGGAGGCGATCCGGGCGATGGGCTTCAAATCCTCCCCGGCGTTGGCGGACATCAAAAACCGGACGGCGTCGCAGCCGTCTGGGCCCGGCTCCTTCTCCCCGAAGTCGATGGCGAACCGGACCTTGTGCATATCCAGGTCCCGGAGTTCCGACTGGATGCGCTGCTCCAGCTCCCCGGCGGCCTCTTTCCGGGCGGCGGTCAGCTCCGCCCCCGCCGCCAGGACGGCTTTCCGGGCCGTCTCCAGCTGCTGCTCCAGCCGGGCCAGGGTGTCGTCCGCCGTCTCCATGTCGTCCAGCTCCCGGCGGCACTTGTCCAGGTAGGAGAGCATCTCCTCCACCGTGGCGCCGTACTTCTTTTTCAGCCGGTACAGCAGGTCGGACCGGCTCTCCACCGCGTCCAGCTCCGCCGGAGAGAAGTCGAACTCCTCCCGCTTGTCCCGGATAGTCTCGGCAAGGTCATAGGCTTCACACCGCAGCTGTTCCAGACGTTTGTACAATTCCCCCATGTCGTCTGACAGGGTGCGGATTCCGGCGACGGCCTCCTCCGCGTCCCGGAGGGCGGAGACGGCGCCTCCCCCCTCCTCCCCGCCGTTCAGACAGTAGTCCGCCCCGGACAGGGCGGAGAGGTACTTCTCCCCGTTCCGCAGCAGGTCCCGCCGCCGGAGGAGCTCCTCCTCCTCGCCGGGTACCAGCTGGGCCCGCTCCAGCTCGTCGATCTGGAAGCGGAGGCTGTCCATCCGCCGGGCCTTCTCCGCCTCGTCCATCTGCAGGGCCCGGATTTTCGTCTGGAGGTCCGCCATGGTGCCGTAGGCCGCCTGATACCGGCCCAGGGGCGCCTCCGTCCGGCCGAAGCGGTCCAGATAGCTCAGGTGCTGCTCCTCGTCCAGCAGCTGCTGGCCGTCGTGCTGGCCGTGGATGTTCAGCAGCTCCTCCCCGATCCGCCGCAGCTGGGCCACGGTGACGGGCCGGCCGTTGACTTTGCAAAGGTTCTTGCCGTCCCCTGTCAGCTCCCGCTGGAGCAGCAGGTGGCCGTCCTCGTCCGGGGCGGTGCCGGTCTCCGCCAGCCCCGGCAGGTCCGGCGCCACCTGGGAGAACTCGGCGCTGACAAAGGCCCGGTCCGCGCCGGTGCGGATCAGGTCCCGGGAGGTGCGCCCTCCCAGCACCGCCCCCATGGCGTCGATGACGATGGACTTGCCGGCGCCGGTCTCGCCGGTGAGGGCGTTGAAGCCCGGGCGGAACTGGATGTCCGCCTCCTGGATGACCGCGATATTCTCAATGTGCAGAAGCTCCAGCATGGGGGGCCCTCCTCTGAAAAAAGCGCCCGGCAGGTCCGCCGGGCGCGGCAATGTCAGCTGATGAACATGGCGTCGCCGAAGGAGAAGAAGCGGTATTTCTCCCGCACCGCCTCCTCATAGGCGGCCAGCACGTGCTCCCGGCCGGCGAAGGCGGACACCAGCATGATCAGGGTGCTCTCCGGCAGGTGGAAGTTGGTCACAAGGCCGTCCATCACCTTGAACTTGTAGCCGGGGTAGATATAGATGTCCGTCCAGCCGGACTTGGCCTCCATGTGGCCGTCGTCCGCGGCCCAGCTCTCCAGGGTCCGGCAGGAGGTGGTGCCCACACAGATGCACCGGCCCCCATTGGCCCGGGTCTCGTTGATCAGGTCCGCCGTCTCCTGGGGGATGGTGCAGTACTCGCTGTGCATGGGGTGGTCCTCGATGGTGTCCTCCTTCACGGGCCGGAAGGTGCCCAGGCCCACATGGAGGGTCACATACCCGATCTTCACGCCCTTGGCCTGGATCTCTTCCAGCAGCTCCGGCGTGAAGTGGAGTCCCGCCGTGGGGGCGGCGGCGCTGCCCAGCACCTTGGAGTACACGGTCTGGTACCGCTCCTGGTCCTGGAGCTCCTCCTTGATGTAGGGGGGCAGGGGCATTTTCCCCAGCCGCTCCAGGGTCTCCAGGAAGATGCCCTCGTAGTCGAACCGGATCAGGCGGCCGCCCTCCTCCAGCTGCTCCACGATCTCGGCGGTCAGCTCCCCGTTGCCGAAGGAGAGCTTGGTGCCCTTCCGGAGCTTCCGGCCCGGGCGGACCAGGCACTCCCACACCTTGTCCCCCCGGTCGTTCAGCAGCAGCACCTCGCAGATGCCGCCGCCGGGCAGCCGCTGGCCCACCAGGCGGGCGGGCAGCACCCGGGAGTTGTTCAAGATCAGGCAGTCGCCGGGGTTCAGGAACTCCGGCAGGTCATAGAAATGGTGGTGTCCCGTGGCGCCGCTCACCCGGTCCAGGGTCATCAGGCGGGAGGTGTCCCGCTTCTCGATGGGGGTCTGGGCGATCAGCTCCTGGGGCAGGTCGTAGTAAAAATCACTGGTTTTCATGTTGCTTCCTTCTCATTACCGGACGCGGATGCCGGTGAAATAAAATTCCAAGATGTCGATGTAGTCGTAGCCCTGCTCCGCCATGGCCCTGGCGCCGTACTGGCTCATGCCCACATTGTGGCCGTTTCCGGTGCCGGTGATGGTGATGCCGTCCCGGGATGCAGACCCCCGCCCGCCGGAGGCGGCGGAGAGCTCCGTCTTGCCGGAGGCCGTGATGGCGGTGTGGTCCTCCCCGCTCAGGCGGCTGACGGTGCCGCCGCCGGTGATGACGGACGCCCCGTCCAGGCTGGAGAGGGTATTCCCGCCGCTGTTCACCGCGTAGCCGCCGCTGCCGCCCGTGCCGCCGGTGATGGTGAACCGGAGGCTGGGGACGTTCTTGCCCAGGGTGGTGCTGTAGAAAGCCATCCGGGCGTTGTCGCCGGTCACGGTCAGCGTCTTGCCCCGGCTGTCCACGAAGGTCACGGAATACACGTTGCCCAGATCGGTGGTCTCCGATACATAGGCGTCCACCACATCCCCGATGCTGTAGCCGCTGTTCTGGAGAACCCAGGTCAGCTCGTCCCAGGTGTAGGTGACGGTCCAGCTGTAGTTGGGGATGGAGATTTGGGCCTCGTAGGGGTCCCGCTTCCCCTGGAGATAGGGCACGTCAGTGCCCCAGACGTTCTCCGCGTCCTCGGTGGCGCCGCCGTCAGAGGAGTGGTAGTAGGCCTCCGCCAGCTTCCCGTCGTAGTAGAGGCACTCCCCCGCCGTCTCCTCCACCGCCCGGTCCGTGGCGGAGGTGGCGGTGCTGACGCCGTAGTACACCTGGCAGTCGGTGGTGTTGCACACGTCAAAGCCGTAGGCGGACAGGTGCTTGGTGGTGAGGCAGGCATAGGTCCGGGCGCACACCGCCTGGGCCTTCAACGCCTCCAGGTCCCAGTCCCCCGGCATCTCGGAGGGCAGGACGCCCTTCACATAGTCCTCCAGGTCCACCACGTTCACCACCTGGAGCCCGCCGCCGCTGACGGTGTACTCGAACCCGCCCCGATAGCGGTACCCCCGGAACCAGGTGATGGGGTCCCGGCCCATGGGCAGGACGCCCAGAGTGCTGTCCGCCGTCTCCCACAGGACCTCATCCGTGCCGGTGACGACCACCTGGATGCCGCCCCGCCGGGCCGGCTCCATGGTGATGGTGGTCTCGTCCGTCTCCCCCAGGGACACGAAGGTCCGGTCCTGGTCGAAGTAGCCGAACTCGTAGCCGCGGCCCTGGTCGTTTTCCAGGTTGGCGGAGGACATGACGGAGGAGCCGTACCGCAGGCCCACCTTCACCGTATCATTGGTGACGGCGGAGGCGCTGACGGTGCCCAGGGCGCAAAATGTCACAATCAGTGACAGCAGGAACAAGAATTTTTTCATGGAACCTCCCCAAGCCATGCACCTTGACGGAAACACGGAAGTATGCTAATATATGTACAAATGTCCGTGCCGGAAGTACAGGCTTCCATCCTCAATATGGACCATTATAGTACAAACCGGCGCCATATTCAACCAAAATCGACGGAAGGCGTTTCCCTTTTTCCGCCGCAACATGGGAGTAGGAGGCACATAGTATGAAACAGTACAAAGTCGGAATCATCGGCTGCACCGGCATGGTGGGCCAGCGGTTTATCACCTTGATGGAGAACCACCCCTGGTTCCAGCTGGCGGCCGTCGCCGCCAGTTCCCGCAGCGCCGGCAAGCCCTATGCCCAGGCGGTGGAGGGCCGCTGGGCCCTGGATGTCCCCATGCCGGAGGAGGCCAGGGACCTGGTGGTGCTGGACGCGGAGGCGGACGCGGAGAAGCTGGCCGGCATGGTGGACTTCTGCTTCTGCGCCGTGGACATGAAGAAGGAGGACATCCGGGCCCTGGAGGAAAAGTACGCCAGGCTGGAGTGCCCCATCGTCTCCAACAACTCCGCCCACCGGTGGACCGACGATGTGCCCATGGTGGTGCCGGAGATCAACCCGGACCACCTGGCGGTGATTGAGGCCCAGCGCAGGCGCCTGGGCACCAAGCGGGGCTTCATCGCCGTGAAGAGCAACTGCTCCCTCCAGAGCTACGTCCCGGCCCTGCACCCCCTGAAGAAGTACGGCCTGGACAGAATCCTGGTGTGCACCTACCAGGCCATCTCCGGCGCCGGAAAGACCTTTGCCCGCTGGCCGGAGATGGTGGACAACTGCATCCCCTACATCGGCGGCGAGGAGGAGAAGAGCGAGCAGGAGCCGCTGAAGCTGTGGGGCCGCGTGGAGGACGGCAGGATCGTCAAGGCCGACGGCCCCTCCATCACCGCCCAGTGCTTCCGGGTGGCCTGCCAGGACGGCCACATGGCCGCCGTGTTCATGAAGTTCGCCGACGGCAAGGCCCCCTCCATGGAGCAGATCAAGGCGGACTGGGCCGCCTACCGGGGCGTGCCCCAGGAGCTGGAGCTCCCCTCCGCCCCCAAGCAGTTCCTCCACTACTTTGAGGAGCCGGACCGGCCCCAGACCCGGCTGGACCGGAACCTGGAGCACGGCATGGCCGTGTCCATCGGCCGCCTGCGGCCGGACACCCAGTACGACTACAAGTTCGTGTGCCTCTCCCACAACACCCTCCGGGGCGCGGCGGGCGGCGCGGTGCTCCTGGCGGAGCTGCTGTGCGCCAAGGGCTACATGGATTAAAGCCGAATTTCATACATCCACAAAAGAGACGGCTTGCCGAATGCGGCAAACCGTCTCTTTTTCTTAAAAGCCGCAAGCAGATAAGCGTGAAACGATCGCGGACAACAGATATTTGTGCTCTCTGATCCGTTCTCTCTCAACGCTTGTCTGATCCCCACTCTGCCGAAAAGGAGCGTGTCATCTTTGAAAAAACCTCTCTTCACCGGTTCCGGCGTGGCCATTGTCACGCCCTTCACCAAGGAGACCGTGGACCTCCCCACCCTGGGAAAGCTGCTGGACTTTCAGATGAAAAACGGCACGGACGCCATCATCGTCTGCGGCACCACCGGCGAGGCCAGCACCATGAGCTACCGGGAGCGGATGCGGACCATCGAGTTCTGCGTGGATCACGTGGACGGGCGGCTGCCGGTGATCGCCGGCACCGGCTCCAACTCCACGGAGAACGCCCTGGCCCTGTCCCGGGACGCGGCCCGGGCCGGGGCCGACGGGCTGCTGGTGGTGACCCCCTACTACAACAAGGCCAGCCAGTCCGGCCTCATCCGCCACTTCCAGGTGATCGCCGACGCGGTGGAGGTGCCGGTGATCCTGTACGACGTGCCCTCCCGCACCGGGGTCTCCATCGCACCGGAGACCTACGCGGAGCTGGCGAAGCACCCCAACATCAACGGCGTCAAGGAGGCCTCCGGGAACCTCTCCAATATTCAGAAAACCCGGAACCTGTGCCCGGAGGACTTCTCCATCTGGTCCGGCAACGACGACGAGACGGCGGCCATCTGCCTGCTGGGGGGCAGGGGCGTCATCTCCGTGGTGGCCAACGTGCTGCCGGCGGAGATGCACCGCCTGACGGCGCTGTGCTTTGCCAACGACTTCGCCGCCGCCGGAAAGCTCCAGCTGGAGCTGAAGGACTTCTGCGACGCCATGTTCTGCGATGTGAACCCCATCCCCGTCAAGACGGCCCTGAACCTGCTGGGATGGAACGCGGGCCCCCTGCGCCTGCCCCTGTGCGATCCCACGGAGGCGGGGCTGGCAAAGATCAAAGCGGCGCTGGAGCGGTACGGGCTGGTGCCGGCAAATCCGTAAACACAGCGGGGCGGGAATTTTCCCGCCCCGCTGCTTGGCTGTCTACGCGGCGCCCTGCGCCGCCTTCATCTCCGCCTCCTGCCGGAGGACGGCGGCCTCCATGGAGGCCAAACTGTCCAGGGACAGCAGATCGCCGAACATGTAATTTTGCAGCTCCAGCCCCGGGATGCCGGTCTGGAATTCCCCGTTCTCCGTGCTGACCAGCACTGTGCTGTTTTGCAGGTATTCCCGCAGGTGCCAGAAAAACTCCGCGATCCGCCCGGCGTCGAACTGGTGTCCCTCCCGGCCGAAGTTGATGTCAAAGGTCACTGCCCCGCTGTCCAAAAGCTCTGCGCTGCCATCCGTGCAGAAGGAGACCAGCTCATACCTGTAGTCTGCATCCCCCTGATACATGACAGGCGCAAACATCAGGAAGTTGTCCTCTCCCTCCATCGTGACGGCGAGAAAACTGCCCCATCCAGGGTGCTGAAGGGCCAGAGTTCCGTCAAAAAGCGGCCTTGGCGCGTCCGCGGTTCCCGTTCTACTTGCGATATGCAGCTCATACCAGGCCACGTTTCCGCCGCCCGGCTCCTCCACGGCTACCAGCTCCGTGGTCTCCGGCACGCCGTCGTGGTCGAAATCGTAGTCCTCCAAGAGGACCTCTGCCGTCTCCTCCAGCACGGAGCCGGTGAGCTGGCCGCTCTCGTCCGCTGTCATCGAGCAGCGGTAGGTATGTACTTCCTCCCCATCGCCCCGGCCCAGGGTCACCTCCAAGCTGCTGTCTCCCCGCCACCGGGCCCAGTCCTCCGGGAAAAAGACATACTCCGGAATGGGGCTGCCGTCCGGCAGGGTGAAGTCCCAGTCCGTCCAGGTCTGGGTGTCCACGACCTTTAATCCGCTCTGGGTACGGGTGGAGTACGCCAGAGCCAGGAAGCGGCTGTCCGGGGACCAGGCGGCACTCTGGGTCAGCCAGCCTTGGTCCTGCCAAAGTACCGCCCCGCTGTCCGTACTGGTGACTTGAAGAAATTCCGGCACGATCCAACCGCTGATGTACTGGTCCGTCCGGCCCGCGGTCTCCACCCGGAACTGTCCGTTGGGGGACTGCGCCTCCCCCTCCACCTGGGCCAGCGGCGCGGCCTCCAGAATCGCCCGGTACTCCGCCGCCTCCTGCCGCTGTGCCGCCGTTTTGGGGAACTCCGCCCCAACCGTCACCGCCGTGACCACCGCCAGGGCCAAAACGCCCGCAAGTCTCGCCTTTTCCATGAAAAACCACCCCGCAAACTGTCTTGCAAACAGTTTACAGGGTGGTTTCATCTTATGTCAACTACAAACCGGTAACAGTTCAGCCCTTCAGCCGGGAGAGCATCTCCTCCCGCTGGCCGGCGATATAGTCGTCATAGGTGCACATCTTGTCGATGAGCTTTCCGTCCACGAACTCCATGATCCGGTCCGCGATGGTCTCCACAAACTCGTGGTCGTGGCTGGCGAACAGGACCACGCCCTTGAAGTCGATGAGGCCGTTGTTCACGGCGGTGATGGACTCCAGGTCCAGGTGGTTGGTGGGCTGGTCCAAAATCAGCACGTTGGACCCGAACAGCATCATCCGGGACAGCATACACCGGACCTTCTCGCCGCCGGAGAGGACCTTGACGGGCTTGTACACGTCGTCGCCGGAGAACAGCATCCGGCCCAGGAAGGACCGCTTGAAGGACTCGGTGTTCTCCTCCGCGTTGTCGGCGGTGTACTGGCCCAGCCAGTCCACCAGGTTCAGGTCGCAGTCGTTGAAGAAGGCGGAGTTGTCCAGGGGGAAGTAGCTGGTGGTGATGGTGGTGCCCCACTTGAAGGTGCCCGCGTCCGGCTCCAGCTCCTCCATCAGAATCTTGAAGAGGGTGGTGGTGGCGATCTCGTCCTCCCCCACGAAGGCGATCTTGTCCCCGCGGTTCACCCGGAAGCTGACGTTGTCCAGCACCTTCCGGCCGTCCACGGTCTTGGTGAGGCCCTCCACCGCCAGGATCTCCTTGCCCGGCTCCCGGTCCATCTTGAAGCCCACAAAGGGATAGCGGCGGGAGGAGGCGGGCATCTCCTCCACCGTCAGCTTGTCCAGCAGCTTCCGGCGGGCGGTGGCCTGCTTGCTCTTGGACTTGTTGGCGGAGAAGCGGGAGACGAACTCCTGGAGCTCCTTGATCTTCTCCTCCTTCTTCTTGTTCTGGTCCCGGATCAGCCGCTGCATCATCTGGCTGGACTCATACCAGAACTCGTAGTTGCCCACGTACATCTTGATGCCGCCGTAGTCCACGTCCACGATGTTGGTGCACACGGTGTTCAGGAAGTGGCGGTCGTGGCTCACCACGATGATCAGGCTCTCGCAGTCCAAGATGAAGTCCTCCAGCCACTGGATGGCCTGGATGTCCAGGTGGTTGGTGGGCTCGTCCAGCAGGATGATGTCCGGCTTGCCGAAGAGGGCCTGGGCCAGCAGCACCTTCACCTTCTCCTTGGCAGTGAGGCTTGCCATCTCGCTGTACAGGATGTCCTCGGACAATCCCAGGCCCTGGATCAGGCGGCTCACGTCGCTCTCCGCCTCCCAGCCGTCCATGTCGGCGAACTCCGCCTCCAGCTCGCTGGCCTTCACGCCGTCCTCGTCGGTGAAGTCCTCCTTGGCGTAGAGGGCGTCCTTCTCCTTCATGATGTCGTAGAGCCGCTGGTTGCCCATGATGACCGTGTCCAGCACGGTGTACTGGTCGTACTGAAAGTGGTCCTGCTTCAAAACGCTCATCCGCTGGTCCTTGGAGATCACCACCTCGCCGGTGGTGGGCTCCAGGTCCCCGGAGAGGATCCGCAGGAAGGTGGTCTTGCCGGCGCCGTTGGCGCCGATGATGCCGTAGCAGTTGCCGGGGGTGAATTTCAGATCCACGTGCTTGAACAGCGTCTGGCCGCTGAAATTGAGACTGACGTCATTGACTGTGATCATAGCTTGTATCCTTTTTCGTATCCGCGTATTTCATGGCGGCAGCAGGCGCGGAACACACGCCTGCTGTCGCTTTGTGATTCGATTAGCCCTCTTCCGCGATCTTGCGGCCCATGAGGGTGCCCATGACGGAGGCCATCATCAGTCCCCGGGTCCAGCCGGAGCTGTCGCCCAGGCAGTGGAGGCCCTGGAGGCTGGTGTTGAAGTCGGTGTCCATCTTCACCCGGTTGGAGTAGAACTTCAGCTCCGGGGAGTACAGCAGCGTCTCATAGGCGGCGAAGCCCGGCACCACGTAGTCCATGGCCTGGATGAAGTTGATGATGTTGATCATGGCCCGGTAGGGCATGGCGGCGGTGATGTCGCCGGCCACGGCGTCCGGCAGGGTGGGCCGGATGTTGGACTGGGCCAGCTCCTTCTGCCAGGTGCGCTTGCCGTCCAGGATGTCCCCGAACCGCTGGACCAGAATCTGGCCGTTGGCCAGCATGTTGGTCAGCTCGCCCACCTTCTGGGCGTAGGCGATGGGCTGGTTGAAGGGCACGGAGAAGTTGTGGGAGCACAGGATGGAGAGGTTCGTGTTGTCGCTCTTCAGGTCCTTGTAGGAGTGGCCGTTCACCACCGCCAGGTTGTTGTCGTAGTTCTCCTGGCTGACGAAGCCGCCGGGGTTCTGGCAGAAGGTGCGGACCTTGTTCTTGAAGGGCTTGGGATAGCCCACCAGCTTGGACTCGTACAGCACCCGGTTCACCATCTCCATGACCTCGTTGCGGACCTCCACCCGGACGCCGATGTCCACGGTGCCGGGGGCGTGGGCGATGTTGTGTTCGGCGCACAGCTTCTCCAGCCAGTCGGCGCCCCGGCGGCCGGTGGCCACCACGGTGTGCTTGGCGTAGATCTCCAGGTCGGTCTTGCCGTCGGAGATGGCCACGCCCTTGCAGACCTCGTTCTCCAGGATCAGGTTGCTGCACTCATAGCCGAAGTACATCTCCACCCCGTGGTCCTGTAAGTACCGCTCGATGGCCAGATAGATGCCCTGGGCCTTCTCGGTGCCCATGTGGCGGATGGGGCAGTCCACCAGCTTCAGCCCCGCCTGGATGGCCCGGCGGCGGATCTCCTTCCGCTCCTCCTCGTGGCCCAGGCCCTCGATGTGCTCGTCCGCGCCGAACTCCAGATAGATCTTGTCGGCGTAGTCGATGGTCTCCTGGGCCAGGTCCGCCCCGATCAGCGTGGGCAGGTCGCCGCCCACCTCATAGCTGAGGGAGAGCTTGCCGTCGGAGAAGGCTCCGGCGCCGGAGAAGCCGGTGGTGATGTGGCAGTAGGGCTTGCAGTTCACGCACTTCTTGGTCTTGTCCTTGGGGCAGTGGCGCTTTTCCACCGGCTGTCCCTTTTCCACCATGACGATTTTCTGATGGCTGCCCTTCTTGATCATCTCCAGGGCGGTGAAGATACCGGCAGGGCCGGCGCCAACGATGACAACGTCTGCGTTCATAGTCTTCTCTCCTCGCTTTTCCTCATTTGGCTGACAGGTCCACCCCGCGGCGCACCAGGGAATCCGGCGGCACCGCCTTGGGGAGGTCCATATAGAATTTCATCTGTGGGTTGCGGGGCTCCTCCAAGGGCTCCCCCGCCTCGTCCCGCATCTCCGGCACGGTCATGGAGAAGGGGCGCAGGTCCGGGCCCACGATCTCCACCGTGTCACCGGTCCGGAACTTGTTCCGCAGGGACAGCGTGGCGTGTCCGGCGCTGTCGCAGTCCGTCACCACCGCCGCCACCTGCCACTCCCGGACATAGCGGGAGGTGGCGTAATACTGGCCCGGCGGGCCGTAGTAGAAGCCGGTGGAGTAGGGCCGGTGGCTCACATGCTCCACCTCGTCCCGCCAGACCGGGTCCATGGGCTCCCCGGCCGCCGCCGCGTCCAGGCAGTGGCGGTAGGCGCCGGTGACGATGGCCGCGTAGTAGGCGGACTTGGCCCGGCCCTCGATCTTCAGGCTGGAGAGGCCCGCGTCGCACAGGTCCCCCAGGTGGTCGATCATGCACATGTCCCGGGAGTTCAGAATATAGGTCCCCTGCTGGTCCTCAAACACCGGGAAATACTCCCCCGGCCGCTTCTCCTCCACCAGGGCGTACTGGTACCGGCAGGGCTGGGCGCAGGCGCCCCGGCTGGAGTCCCGGCCGGTCATATAGTTGGAGAGCAGGCACCGCCCCGAGTAGCTGACGCACATGGCGCCGTGGACGAAGACCTCGATCTCCAGGTCCGCCGGGGTCTTGTCCCGGATGGTGCGGATCTCCTCCAGACTCAGCTCCCGGGCCAGGATCACCCGGCTGGCCCCCAGGTCGTGCCAGGCCCGGGCGGTCTCGTAGTTGCAGATGCTGGCCTGGGTGGAGATGTGCCGCTGGCACCGGGGGGCGTACTTCCCCGCGAGGGAAAAGGCCCCCAGGTCCGCCACGATCAGGGCGTCCACCCCGGCGTCGTTCAGCCGCTCCAGGTGCTCCGGCAGGCGGGACACCTCGTCGTTCCGGGGCATGGTGTTGATGGTGCAGTGGACCCGGACGCCGTGGTCATGGGCAAAGGCCACCGCCTGGGGCAGCTCCTCCGGGGAGAAGTTGCCGGCAAAGGCCCGCATCCCAAAGCTGGTGCCCGCCAGATACACCGCGTCCGCGCCGTAGAGCACGGCCATTTTCAGCCGCTCCATGTCCCCCGCCGGAGCCAACAGCTCCGGCCTGTTCCGCTTATCCGCCATAGGAGCTGCTGTTGACGAACGCATTGTGCTCCGCCAGGGTGGTGGAGAAGTGGTGCTTGCCGTCGGTGCCCAGGGCGTAGTAATAGTAATTCGTGCTGTTGGGATTCAGCGCCGCGTCGATGGAGGCCAGGCCCGGGTTGGAGATGGGCGTGGGGGGCAGGCCCGCGTGCTGATACAGGTTATAGGGGGAGTCGGTCTGCATGTCCGCGCTGGTGATGGGGCCGGTGTGGTCCGGCAGGGCGTACAGCAGCGACGCGTCGATCTGCAGCAGGCCGTAGGTACCCTGCTTGTCGCCGGGACCCTCCAGCCGGTTGTAGATGACGGAGGCGATGTTGGCCTGGTCGGTGCCGTCGGTCTCCTCCTCGATCAGAGAGGCGATGGTGATGATCTCCCGCAGGGAGTAGTCGGAGGCCTCCACCTGGGCCATCCGGTCCTCGTCCATCCGGCTGACGAAGTTCCGCAGCAGCCGGTCCAGGGCGTCCTCCGGGTTGTGGCCCACATAGAACTCATAGGTGTCCGGGAAGAGGAAGCCCTCCAGCCGGCTCAGGTCCTCGGAGTCGTTGTCGATGAAGTCGTAGTCAAAGTCGCCGGTCTGGGCGGCCTCCGTCAGGGCCTCTTCCGTGTTGACGCCCTTCTCCGCCAGCAGGGCGATGGTCTGCCGGACGGTGTAGCCCTCCGGGATGGTGACGGTCACCGTCTCGGCGCTGAGGTTGCCGGAGGAGCTGTGCATCCCGGCGATGAGGGCGTGGTAGTCCATATCGGTGTTCAGGGTGTAGGTGCCGATGCCCACGTCGTCGCTGGCGCCGGTGACGGCGGCGAACAGCCGGAAGAACCACTTGTACTTGATGAGGCCCGCGTTCTGGAGCTTGTCGGCGATGGAGCCCATATCGTCCTCGGCGGTCACCTCGATGGTGATGTCCTGGGTGGACGGGATCTCCCGGCTGAAGGCGAACAGGTCGCTGGCCAGCAGCCAGCCCACTCCCGCCAGGATGGCGGAGGCCACCAGTACGCAGAGGATATACAGGATCGGGTTGATCCGGCGGCGCCGGCGCTGCTGGGGCGGCCGCCGCCCCCCTCCGGACTGCCCCGCCTGGCTGCGGCGCACCTGGGCGGAATCCCAGCTGGCGGTATCTCCATTTTTGTAATCAGACATAGGTACCTCCCTGTTTCTCCTCCGGCCGGTTTTGCCGGAGACGGTTCCGGATGGGAGAAATCTCCCCCGCATCCTGAATTTTTTTGCGCGGCCAGGCCCCCTTTGGGGACCGCGGCGCATAGAATGGTCTCAAAGCGAGGTGACAAGTATGTGCTTCAACAACGGAAACAACAACTGCTCCTGCCTGTGGCTCATCATCATCGTGGTGCTGATCTGCTGTTGCTGCGGCAGCGGAAACGCCCTGGGCGGCGGCAGCTGCGGCTGTGGCTGCGGCTGCGGCAATGACAACTGCGGCAGCGGCTGCTGCTGAGCCCTGTGGGAAAGTGGGACGGCGCGTCCCATTTTCTCCGCTTCCGGGTGGGACAGCCCCTATCCCAGCAGGGGCTCCGCCCGGCGCAGCACCTCCTGGCGGATGTCCTCCACCGTCCGGGGATGATCCCCCTCCGCACAGTCCACCACGGACCAGCCCAGGTCCCGGGCGATCTGGCGGGCGCTCTCCCGGCAGCGGCGGAGATAGTCCCCGTCCTGCTCGTGGATGTCCGCGGCGGTGGCGGTGGCCTGCTCCCGGCGGCGGAGCATCTGCTCCGACACCTCCGTGGGCAGGTCCAGATACAGCACCAGGTCCGGCTCCGGCAGGCCCATGCGGTGATATTCCAGGTCGAACAGCCAGTCCAGGAACTCCCGCCGCTCATCCGCCGGCAGCTTGGAGGCCTGGTGGACGGCGTTGGAGGTGGTGTACCGGTTGGCCACCACGATGCCGCCCTCCTCATAGAACCGGCCCCAGTCCTCCTTGTAGGAGGCGAACCGGTCCACGGCGTACAGCACCGAGGCGGCGTAGGCGTTCACGTCCCCGGGGTGGCTGCCCAGGGCCCCGTGGAGATAGAGGTTGGCGGGCTCGGCAAAGGGGTTGCCGTACCGGGGAAAGTCGATCTCCCGATACGCCAGCCCGCGCTCCGCCAGAGTCTCGCACAGCAGCTTTGCCTGGGTGGCCTTGCCGGAGCCGTCAGTGCCCTCGAATACGATCAGTTTTCCACTCATCTGCGCTTTTTCTCCTGCTTGACATGGATTAAAAACAGCGGCAGCTTCATCATGCGGCCGATGCGGCGGGGCTCCCTGCACAGGCGGTAGAACCACTCCAGCCCGTGGTCGGACCAGAATTTCGGGGCCCGCTCCACCACGCCGGCGAACACGTCCAGGCTGCCCCCCAGGCCGCACAGCAGATGGGCGCCGGTGGCGGCACCGTTTTTCGCCATCCACTTCTCCTGCTTGGGGGCCCCCAGGCAGACGAACACCACCTCCGCGCCGCTGCGGCGGATGTCCTCCACCACCGGGCCGTCCTCTTTGAAATAGCCGTCGTAGGTGCCGGCGATCCGCAGCCCCGGATGGGCCGCCTCCAGCTTCGCCGCCGCCTGCTCCGCCACGCCGGGCTTGGCCCCCAGCAGATAGAGGGACCTCCCCTCCTCCGCCAGTCTGTCCATCAGATGGGCGGCAAATTCAATGCCCGGCGTTCTCTCCTTCAGAGGCGTCCCCAGCATGGCCGCGCCCTTGATGACGCCCACGCCGTCCGCCAGCACCAGGTCCGCGCCGTTGACGGCGGCCTGGGCCGACCGGTCCTCCCGGCAGACCTCCACGATCTCCGGATTGGGGGTCACCACGTAATGGGCCCCCGGACTGCGGACCAGCTCCATCCCCCGCTCCACAGCCTCCGCCATGGTTAGGTTGTCGAAGCCCACGCCCAGCACGTCGATGCGCATGGAATCACCTCACTACATACTCATACAGGATAGCAGTATACCACAGGATTTCCAGTTTGTCCAACCAAAAATCAACAGGGACGCCAAAAAGCGGCATCCCTGTTGCAAACGCTATTTTTCCGCCGCCTGCTTGCTCCGGAAGTCCGGCAGCTGGGCCAGCACCACCGCAGCGAGCATCAGCACGCAGCCCAGGTACTCCTTCCCGCTCATCCGGTCCCCCAGGATCAGCGCCCCGGCGATGGTGGCGAACACGGACTCCAGGCTCAGCAGCAGCGACACCACCGCGGGGTTGGAGTCCTTCTGGGCCAGGATCTGGAGGGTGTACCCCACGCCGCTGGAGAAGATGCCCACATACAGGATGGGGCCGATGCACTCCAGCAGTCCCGCCCAGTTGGGGGACTCCGTCGCCAGCATCATGGCCGCGGAGAGCACCGTCACCACCAGGAACTGCGCACAGGAGAGGGCCACGCCGTCCACCTTCTGGGTGAAGTGATCGATGATCAGGATGTGTCCGGTGAAGCAGAAGGCGCACAGCAGCACATAAAAGTCCCCCTGGGTGATGGAGAAGGACTCCTGCACGCACAGCAGGTAGAGCCCCACCACCGCCAGGGCCACGCTGAGCCAGATAGCCCTGGGCGCCTTTCGATGGAGGAAGAGCCCGGCGATGGGCACCAGGACGATATACAGCGCCGTGATGAACCCCGCCTTGCCGGAGGAGGTGGTCTCCAGCCCCATCTGCTGGAGATTGACGGCCGCCGTCAGGGCCACGCCGCAGCAGATGCCGCCCACCGCCAAATCCCGCCGGGAGCCGGGCCGGGGCTGGGCGTTTTCCTGAAAATCCCGCCGCCGCAGGGCCCGGAACACCAGACACAGCACCAGCAGAAAGAGGAATGCCACCGCGCTTCGGGCGGCGGTGAAGGTGAAGGGTTCCACGGAGTCGGCCGCCACGCTCTGGGCCACAAAGGCGGTGCCCCAGATCAGGGCCGCCAGCACGGGAAACACGTTTTGACGGATGCGATTGACTTTCATCGGACTTGCTCCTCACCAGGATCTATGCTATACTTTGGCAAACTCCTGCAAACTTCGCGCAGCGGCCCCCATGGGCTGCGAACAAGTCTGCATTTTAACACAACGGGGCGGAAATGGCAAGACCCGCGCCCGGAGAGGAGGCCGCCGATGCTGCTGTTTGACATGGATGGGACGCTGATCGACTCCAACGGCGTCTGGAAGGACGTGGACCGGGAATTCCTGGCCCGGCGGGGCCTGCCCTACACCCACGAATACTACGAGGGGGTGGCCCACACCATCCTGCCCCTGGCGGCCAAGTTCACCAAGGCATACTGCCATCTGGAGGAGTCCTGCGAAGAGATCATCGCCGAGTGGATGGAGATGGCCAGGGACGCCTACGCCCACGTGACGGTGAAGCCCGGCGTCCGGGCGTATCTGGAGCAGTGCCGCTCCCAGGGGCGCCGGATGGCGGTGGTGACCTCCAGCGTGCCGGAGCACTGCCGCACCGCCCTGACGAACCTGGGCCTGATGCCGTACTTCGAGGGCGTCACCCTGGCCCACGACCTGGGGCTGGAGAAAAAGGACCCGGCCCTGTGGCGGGCCGCCGCCGCGGCCTATGGCGCGGCGCCGGAGGACTGCACGGTGTTCGACGACAGCCTCTCCGCCTGCCGGGGCGCCAGGGCCGCCGGGATGCGGACGGTGGGGGTCTACGACGGGTTCTTCGCCCAGGATGAGGCGGCCATGCGGGCCTTCTGCGACAGGTACATCCGGAGCTTTGAGGAGCTGCTCCCGCGGCGGGAGGCCCGGCCGTGAGCGCCCTGGCCGAGGCCCTGGACCGGGCCCGGGACGCCGGGGACCTCCTCTCCGGCGGGGACTTTTCCCAGGAGACCGCCGCCGGGCTGGACGGCGCCGGCCTGGACTTCCGGGACTGCCGGTTCCAGTCCTGCCAGTTCCGGGACTGCGACTTCTCCGGCGCCGCCTTTTACGGCTGTGCCTTCACGGACTGCCTGATGGAGCGCTGCCGCCTCCCCGCCGCCTACTGGAAGGACTGCCGCCTCTCCGGCTGCAAGTGGGACGGGGCGGACCTGCGCCGGTCCCGGTGGAAGGACAGCGCGCTGGAGGAGACGCTCCTTCGTTATGTCAATCTCACCGGCGGCGTGTGGGAGCATTTTTCTGTGAAGAACTGTGACTTTACAGAGTCTGCCATGTCCGAGATGCGATGGAAAAAAGTGACCCTTTCCAAAACGGACCTCACCGGGGCGGAGCTGTTCCGCACGGACCTCTCCGGCATGGACCTGACCTCCTGCACCCTGGACCGGATCGTGCTGTCGGAGACCTGCCGGGAGCTGAAGGGGGCCGTCATCAACAGTGCCCAGGCCGCCGTGGTGGCCCGGATTTTGGGCATCCGGGTGGCGCCGTAGGGCGGGCCGCCGGGCGGACAGCACAAGAGGACGCCGGGGAAACCCGGCGCCCTCTCTTTCCGCTGGTTTACAGAATGATGCAGATGAGTCCCCCGCTGCCCTCGTTGATGATGCGGGTCAGGGTCTCCTGGAGCTTTTTCCGGGCGTCCTCCGGCATCCGCTTCAGCTTGGCCTGCAGGTCCTCGTTCACCAGCTCGTGGAAGCTGCGGCCGAAGATGTTGGACTGCCAGATCTTGCTGGTGTCCCCCTCGAACTCCTGGAGCAGGTAGTTCACCATGTCCTCCGACTGCTTCTCGTTGCCCACAATGGGGCTGACGGCGGTCTCGATGTCCGCCCGGATCATGTGGATGCTGGGGGCGCTGGCCTTGAGGCGCACGCCGTACCGCCCCCCCTGCTTCATGATCTCCGGCTCCTCCAGCTTCAGCTCGTCGATGCCCGGCACCACGATGCCGTAGCCGGTCTCCCGCACGTCGTGGAGGGCCCCGGCCACCTTGTCGTACTCCGCCTTCACCGCCGCCAGCTTGGTCAGCAGGCTCATCAGGTCCCCGTCGTCGGACACCTCAAAGCCGGACTGCTCCGACAGCGTCTGATAGAACAGCTCCCGGGGCAGGGCCAGCCGGGCGGCGGCCACGCCGGTGCCCAGGTCGATGGCGGTGATCTTCGCCTCGCTGATGTGGGCGCTCTCCCCCAGGGCGGCGATGACGTTCTCCACCTCCCGGATGTGGTGGAGCTGGGCGGTGTTCTGCCGGACGGCATCGTACAGCCCCGCCTTGATGGGGTGGTCCGCCGGCAGGGCGTCCACCCAGGGGGGCAGGAACAGGTCCAGCTCCTGCATGGGGAACTCGTAGAGCACGGCCTTCAAAATGGCGGCCACCGCGTCCTCATCCAGCTCCAGGCAGTTGACGGCCATGCAGTGGACCTCGTACCGGGAGGAGATGTCCTTTGCGATGGCCTGGGCCCGGTCCCCTTTTGGGTCCGCGGAGTTCAGCAGGACGATGAAGGGCTTTCCCAGCTCCTGCAGCTCCCGGATCACCCGCTCCTCCGCCTCCAGGTAGTCCTCCCGGGGGATGTCGGAGATGGTGCCGTCGGTGGTGATGACGATGCCGATGGTGGAGTGCTCGGCGATCACCTTCCGGGTGCCGATCTCCGCCGCCTCCGTCATGGGGATCTCGTGGTCGTACCAGGGGGTGGTGACCATCCGGGGGGCGTCGTCCTCCATCTGGCCGATGGCCCCCTTCACCATGTAGCCCACGCAGTCGATGAGCCGCACGGAGAAGCTGGCCCCGTCCGGCAGCTGGATCTGGGCGGCCTCCTCCGGGACGAATTTGGGCTCGGCGGTCATGATGGTCCGTCCGGAGCCGCTCTGGGGCAGCTCATCCCGGGCCCGCTCCTTCCGGTAGACGTTGTCGATGTTGGGTATCACCTGGGTCTCCATGAACCGCTTGATGAAGGTGGACTTCCCGGTGCGCACGGGGCCCACCACACCGATATAAATATCCCCAGCGGTGCGGGTGGCGATATTCTGATAGATACTGGTATTCATAGCATCCCGTCCTTTTTCCGCTCCATAGTCTTGTTCCACTCTATGTCCCGGCGGGGCGAAGTATGACAGCCCGTCTGGTTTTGGAGAAGATGCACAAATTCCGGCAGCCGGCTTCTCCGTTCTTGGCCGAAATTGCGGCTTTACAGGGATAATTTAGTGTGGTAAACTGCTAACGTAATGAAACAGGCGGCACGTCCGCCCGAAGATTTGGAGGATTGAAGATGAAACGCATGAAGAAGTTTTGGGCCCTGCTGCTGGCCCTGGCCATGACCTGCTCCCTGGCCGCCTGCGGCGGCTCTTCTGACGAGGAGCCCGCCACCGACGACCAGACCACGGAGGACACCGCCGCGAACGACGATGCCGGGACCGAGAGCGACCTGGCCTACGTCCAGGACAAGGGCACCCTGGTGGTGGGCATCACGGAGTTCGAGCCCATGGACTACCAGGACGCCGACGGCAACTGGATCGGCTTTGACGCGGATATGGCCAAGGCCTTTGCGGAGAGCCTGGGCGTCACCGCCGAGTTCCAGCTGATCGAGTGGGACAACAAAGTGATGGAGCTGGACGGCAAGACCATCGACGTGGTGTGGAACGGCATGACCCTCACCGACGAGGTCACCTCCGCCATGAGCTGCTCCAACGCATACTGCAACAACGCCCAGGTGGTGGTGCTCCCCGCGGATGTGGCCGCCGACTATCCCGACGTGGAGAGCATGGCCGGTTTGAACTTCGCCGTGGAGTCCGGTTCCTTCGGCCAGGCCCAGGCAGAGGCCAACGGCTTTACCTACACCGAGGTGGTGGATCAGGCCACCGCTCTGATGGAAGTGGCCTCCGGCACCGCCGACGCCGCCATCATCGACTCTCTGATGGCCGGTGCGATGGTGGGCGACGGCACCAGCTATGCCGACCTGACATATACCATCACGCTGAACCCCAATGAGGGTGAGCAGTATGGCGTGGGCTTCCGGAAGGGCTCTGACCTGGTGGAGAAGCTGAATCAGTTCTTCGTGGACAGCTATGCGGACGGCTCCATGATGGAGCTTGCCGAGACCTACGGCGTCCAGGCTGCCGTCATCCCCCAGGAGTGATCTCTCCCCTACCCTGTACATTCCCGAAAGCAGAGGGCCTGGCCGCCCTCTGCTTTCGGCCGGTCTGCCGGACTTTTTGATAACAAAGTAAAGGATGATCCTATGGACGCACTCTCTGTTGTGGTCGGGGCCCTGAACACAGGCTTCCTGGCAACTCTCAAGCTGTTTCTGGTGACGCTGGTGGGCGCACTGCCCCTGGGACTTGTGGTAGCCTTTGGCTCCATGAACCGCTGGGCCCCCTTCGCGGGCCTGGCCCATCGGTATCTGCGGCGGCGGGATCGAAAGCCCGGCAGTATCGCCCGCCTGCTGATCGCCTTCATGCCCATCCGCCTTGTCTGCCGGCTGCTGGTGTGGGTCATTCGGGGCACGCCTCTGATGCTGCAGCTGCTGATTATCTTTTACATTCCCGGCTATGTGCTGGAGGGCGGCAGTCCCTGGCCCAGCGGAGAGACGGGCCGCTTCCTGGCCGCCGCCGCGGCCTTCATCATCAACTACGCCTGCTACTTCTCCGTCATCTACCGGGGCGGCATCGAGGGCGTCCCGGTGGGCCAGCAGGAGGCAGGACAGGTGCTGGGCATGACCAAGGCACAGATCTTCCGCCACGTGACGCTTTTGCAGATGGTCAAGCGGATCGTGCCCCCCATGTCCAACGAGATCATCACCCTGGTGAAGGACACCTCCATCGCCCGCATCATCTCCTTCCAGGAGGTCATCTGGGCAGGCTACGCCTTTTTGAAAGGCTCCCACGGCTACTCCGGCCTGGTGTGGCCCCTGTTCTTCACCGGTATCTATTTCCTGGTGTTCAACGGGCTCCTCACCATTCTCTTCGGCTGGGTGGAGCGGAAGCTCAGCTATTTCCAGTGAAAGGAGGGCGCGTTCATGGCAATTCTGGAAGTACATCACATCGAAAAGCACTTCGGCGCCACACGGGTGCTGGAGGACATCAGCTTTGACCTGGAGCAGGGCCAGGCCCTGGCCATCATCGGCTCCTCCGGCTCCGGCAAGACCACGCTGCTCCGGTGCCTGAATTTCCTGGAGAAGCCCGACAAGGGCACCATCTCCGTGGCGAGCAATCTGATCTTCGACGCCGCCGACCCCGCCACCCAGCGGGAGAGCGAGGTGCGGAAGAAGCGGCTCCACTTCGGGCTGGTGTTCCAGTCCTTCAACCTGTTCCCCCAGTACACGGCCCTGAAAAACGTCACCCTGGCCCGGGAGCTGCTGGCCCAGGAGCAGCCGGACTTCAAGGAGAACAAGAAGAAAATCCTGGAGGAGATCCAGGCGGACGGCCGGGATCTGCTGGCGAAGATGGGCCTCAGCGAGCGGGCCGGCCACTACCCCAGCCAGCTCTCCGGCGGCCAGCAGCAGCGGGTGGCCATCGCCCGGGCCCTAGCATTGCACCCGGACATCCTGTGCTTTGACGAGCCCACCTCCGCCCTGGACCCGGAGCTCACCGGCGAGGTGCTGCGGGTCATCCGGGAGCTGGCGGAGCAGCGGACCACCATGATCATTGTCACCCACGAGATGGCCTTTGCCCGGGACGTGGCGGACCAGGTGATCTTTATGGACGGCGGCGTCATCGTGGAGCAGGGCGACGCCCGGCAGGTCATCGAGCACCCCCGGGAGGAGCGGACCCGGCAGTTCCTCGCCCGGTACGCGGAGGGGTAATGCGGAATGAGGAGTTGGGAATTCCAATCTTCTATCTCCTAACTTCTATCTCCTAACTGTCATGGCAGAACAGCAAAAAGAGCGGAGCTGTGCTCCGCTCTTTTCTTATGCCCGCTTCCGGGGGATCAGCAGCAGCTGGTCCCGGGGAATCTCCCCCTCCGACTCCACCTGGTTGGCGGAGAGGATGACGCCGATGGTGGTGTTGTACCGCTTCGCCAGATCCCAGGCGGTCTCCTGCTTCCCCAGGCACCGCAGCACCAGAGACGGGGCGCCGGCGGTGTCCTTGGGGGCGTCCGTGCTGAGCTTGCCGCCGGACACGCACACCCGCTTCACCTGCTGGGCCGCGGCCCCCTGGAAATCCACCGGGAACCGGACCTCGATGCCCCGGTCCGTCAGGCCGCCCTGGACCTCCTCCGGGCAGACGGCCCGGGCGGTGATCCGGCAGTCCTCCGGCAGCTCCAGCTGACAGCTGACATCGATGGTCCGCTCCGCCACCAGGGGCACGCCCCCCTCGTCCAGATACAGGGCCCGCAGGTCCGCCCCGGTCCGCAGGACGGCGGTCTCCCCCTCCCGGCTGACGGACACGGCACCGCAGGTGACGGAGAGGGACAGGATGGAGTCCGCCACCACGCCGATCTCCAGCACCTCCCGCACCGTCTGGCGGCGGGTGAACTGCTGGCGGAAGCTGGTGAGCTCCAGAGGCGCGGCGTCGTAGGTCAGGTCGTAGGCGGTGGAGTACAGGTCGCTGAGGAGGGTCAGCTCCTGGGTCTGGTGCAGCAGGGCCGTGGCGTGGAGATACAGCGTCACCGCGATCTCCCGGCCCTCCGCGTCGCCGCCGTCCACCTGCAGATCCGCGCCGGTGAGCTGCAGCCGGACCGTGGGCTCCGCCCCCTCCGGGGCCCCCTCCACCTCCATGATCTGGGAGAAGGGCAGCTCGCCGGAGGCGGAACAGCAGCTGCCGTCTGCCGCCCGGTACAGCAGGCTCACGTGGAACAGCCCCTTGAAGATCAGCTTGCTGCCCACGATCTTCGTCTCTGTCACCGCGGGGCACACCTGGCTGGTGAGCAGCTCCGCCGCTCCCTCCCGGCCCGGGGACAGGTCCATCTGCTCGGAGTAGGTGAAGTCCTTCTCCGCGATGTGGGTCAGCAGGATGGCGTGCTGGGGCTCCTGCCGCTTCTCGATGCACAGCTCCGGCCCCGCCTCCACGTCCGTGGAAAAGCACAGGGGCCTGCGCTGGTAGCCGGTGAGGCGGGTCACCAGCTTGCAGTGGGTGAACACCTTCCGGGGATTCAGCATCCGGGTCTCCAGAAACTCCGGCTCCGTCTCCGCCAGCAGGGCCGCGCAGTCCGTCAGGCCGCGGCCGTCGGTCTCCGCGGTGAAGGGCATGGCAAATTCCAGGGTGCGGACGCCCCCCTCCCCCTCCGGGGTGTAGAGCACCGTCACCCGCACGGTGCCGGAGACCGTCCCCCGGCCGTCCCGGAGCTCCCGGCTGTGGAGGAACACCTTGCCCGTGGTCTCAATGATCCGCGCGATGTCCGGACAGTAGTCCGGCACGATGGTCTCCGCCGTCTCCTCCTGGGTCAGCGTCACCTCTCCGCCCGCCTCATAGGCGTCGAGGCAGGTCTTTTTCAATTCCAGTTCCATGGTTCGCCCTTCCTTTCCCGGCCGTTGTCCTCCGGGGACCGCCGCCTGAAAACGGCCCCGGGGGCGGAAGCGCCTCTCCCGCCCCCGGGTGCCGCCGCAGGTGCCCGCGGAGTCTCACTCTGCTGACACTGTATGCCCGGCCGGGACTGGTTATTCCGGAATCCGGAACAGCTTCCGCAGAATGCCGCTGAGGGCCTTGGGGGACTTCCACACCACAATTCGCATCGTCACTGACTCCTTTCTAACGCCGGCAGCAGGCGCAGCCGCACGCGATCAGCAGGAACGCCACCAGAAACATCAGCAGCCCCGCCGGGAAGATGGCCGCGATCAGGATGCCGGCCCCCAGCGCCGCCGCGCAGACGCCCAGCAGGGTGCATCCGCCGCCTCTTCGAAACATACGTCCCACGCCCCTTTCTCACTCCCATTATATACATCCCGGCGCAAATGGTGCGGGAGAAGAGCAGAAGCACCCGCCGCGTCGTGTACGCGGCGGGTGCTCCCTGCACGGTTATTTCTTTTTCTTCTGCCACTCCTGGAGGGGCTTCAGCTCCTCGTACAATCGGACATAGCTGGCGTGCCGGCTCTTCTGGATCGTACCGTCCCGCACCGCCTCCAGCACGGCGCAGCCCTGCTCCTTGGTGTGGCTGCACCCCACGAAGCGGCACTGGTCCAAGTAGGGCCGGAACTCCACGAAGGTATCCGGCAGGCGGCGCTTCAGCTCCAGGTTCAGCTCCTCCGTCTCAAAGGAGGAAAAGCCCGGGGAGTCCACCACCTCCGCCCCGCAGTCCAGGCGGAACAGCTCCACGTGCCGGGTGGTGTGGCGGCCCCGGCCCAACGCCTGGCTCACCTCTCCCACCTGGAGGTGGAACGCGGGGTCAAGGGCGTTCAAAATGCTGGATTTTCCAACGCCGGAGTTGCCTGTAAAGGCGGAGAGCTTTCCGGCGATCAGGGGCTTCAAATCCTCGATGCCCTCCCCGGTCTCGGCGCTGACCCGCAGGGTGGGGAACCCGGCGCTGCTGTAGATCTGGTAGAGGCTGTCGGCGCTGTCCAGGTCGCACTTGTTCAGCACCACCACCACATCGCAGTCCTTCAGGGCGGCGATGGACGCCACCCGGTCGATGAGGAAGGGGTCGGTCCTGGGGATGGCGCCGGAGGCGATGACCACCAGCTGGTCGATGTTGGCCACCGCCGGCCGGGCAAACGCGTTCCGCCGGGGCAGGATGGTCTCCACGACCCCCTCGCCGTTCCCCAGCTCCCGGACCTCCACCCGGTCCCCCACCAGGGGGGAGATGCCCTCCCTGCGGAACTTGCCCCGGGCCCGGCAGGTGAGGATCTCCCCGCCGGTATTCACATAGTAGAAGCCGCTGAGGGCTTTCTGGATGCGGCCCTCAGATTCCGCTTTCATCAAGATTCACCTCACGGGTGTTGAGCATATCCATCTCCCCATCCACGTACACCTCCACGGAGACCGTGCCGGTGCCTCGCAGCTTATAGGGGAAGTTGCCCTGGCTGCAGTCCACCGGCTGGTTGAACACGATCACGCCGTCCACCACGATCTGGACCTCCGCGGTCTCCCGGTCCGTGGGCAGAGCGATGAGCAGCTGCTCTTCTCCCTCCTGGCTGCCGCCGGTGGACGTATCCGGTCCGGTGCTGACCCACAGCTCCACGGTGCTGCCGTTGGGCACCTCGGTGGTGGCCACCGGCTTCTGGCGGATCACGTAGCCCTCCGGCACGGTGTCGCTGGCCTCCTCCTGGACCTGGGGCACCAGGCCCAGGATCTCCAGCTGGTCCTCCACCCAGGACAACTCACGGTTGGTGAAGTCGATCAGGGGCACTGTGGGCGGGCCCTTGCTGATGACGAAGGTGATGGTGTCCCCCTTGTGGAGGGCCTCTCCCTCCGCAGGAGTGGTGGACATGATGTTGCCGGCCTCTATCTCGTCATCGAAGTCCTGCTGGGCCTCCTCCTCCGGCTGGAGCACCAGCTCGTACTCCTCGATCAGGTCGCGCAGATAAATTTCCGCCTGCGCGTAGGTCATGTCGGTGACGTTGAGCATGGTTCCCACGTCCTCCCCGGCGCTGAGCCAGACGTTGATGGTGATGGGCAGCTCACCCTTCTTCTCTGTCTCCGGCTCCGGGTCCTGGCGGACGATCTCGCCCACGGCGGCGTCGCTGGCCTCGGAGCCCGCCACCACCACCTGGAAGGTGCCGTCCGCCACGCTGGCCTGCTGATTGGCCTGCTCCTCCGTCAGACCAACCAGCTGGGGCACCACATAGGTGTCCGTCTCCGCCGGGACCATGGAGGCCAGGATAGCCCGGAACAGGAAGAACAGGACCACCACGACCACCACGGCTCCGGCGCCGATGACGGCCGCCTTCTTGCCGCCGCTGAGACGGGCGGGCCGGTCGTCGTCATAGCGGTCATCTTCGTAGCGGCGGTTCCGCTCGAAGGCGGGCTCCCGGCCCGGCCGGTGGCTCTGGGGCGGGACCGGGGTCCGCAGCTTTTGGGTGGGCTCGTCGGGCTCCTCCGTCCGCAGGTCGCTGAGCTCAAAGTCCAGATTCACCCCGGGGTTCTTCCGGAATGCCTCCAGGTCGGCGATCATGGCGTCGGCGGAGGGATACCGCTTGTCCAGGTCCGGGGCCATGGCCTTCATGCAGATCAGCTCCAGCTGCTCCGGGATGTCGGGATTCACCTCCCGGGGAGCCAGGGGCACGGAGCTCAGGTGCTGGATGGCCACGGACACGGCGCTGTCCCCCTCGAAGGGCAGGCGGCCGGTGAGCATCTCATACAGCACCACGCCGGCGGAGTAGATGTCGCTGCGGGCGTCGATCCGGTCCCCCCGGGCCTGCTCTGGGGAGATGTAGTGGACGGAGCCCAGGGCCTCCTGGGTCAGCGTCTGGGCGGCGTTCTCCAGGCAGGCGATGCCGAAGTCGGCCACCTT
>DWYU01000106.1 GCA_019118505.1 Candidatus Oscillibacter excrementavium | reverse complement strand
CCCCCCCCGGAGGCCCGGTTGCTCAACCTGCCCGTTTTGCTCCCGGATCGGCTGGGCGAGTTCTGTCCACATTCCGCCGGTCCGGGAAAACAACTTCTTGCGCCCCGCTGGATTTCTTGATGATCAACCATGCGTCCCGCTGTGGGGCGAGTGCTTGCTGCGGCCCCTGGAGGGGCCAAATGCGAGACCCGGCGACCGGGAGAAGGGGCTTTCCATGGACCGGATGCGGTCAATCCGCCAGCGGCAGGAAGCCGGCGTTGGAGACCACCTGCTGCCCCGCGTCGCTGACCATGTACTCTGCCAGCCGCCGGGCCGGGGAGTTCTCCGGCTCATCCGCCCGGAGCACCACATAGTTGTAGCCGGCCAGCGGATAAGTGCCGTCGGCAATGGTCTCATCGGTGGGCTGCACGCCGTCGATGGCCAGGAGCTTCAGCTTGTTGGGGGTCACATCCGCCATGAGCTCCTCATATACGTCGTAATAGGCATAGACACTGTACCCGATGGCGTAAGCCGGCGGATCCAGAGACAGGGCCGCGGCTACATCCGTGAGGGCGGAGGACATGGAGATGGAGACATTGCCCTGCAGGATGTCCGGGCTCAGGGACAGGGCACCGTCCTCTAGGAAGTACCGCTCCATGAGGGCGTGGGAGCCGCTGTCCGTGTTCCGGCAGTAAGGCAGCAGCGCCGCGTCCGGCCCGCCCACCTGGCTCCAGTTGTCGTAGGCGTTGCGGACATAGATGTCCTGGATCTGCTGCCGCGTCAGGCCGGTGACGGAGTTCTCTGCATTGGTGAAAAAGACCATGGCGTCGTAGGCGATGGGCATATACTCCAGCTCCACGCCCCGCTCCGCCGCCAGCGCCTCCAGGTCGGCGGAGGCCTTGGTGGCCGCGAACAGCACGTCCACGTCGCCGTCAATCAGCCGCTCGTAGGATTCGTAGCTCTTGGAGTGGCTCTGAGGGAACTGGGGGTGGGCAGTCCCGTTGGTGAAGAGCGCGTTGTACACGCCCTCGGTGTAGGGATAGGTGGAGGTGGAGCCGTCGATCACCGGCATCTCCCGGTCGAAGCCCAGCTGGATGGCGGTCTCTGTGGGATACCACGGCACCCAGCGCAGGGCCTGGTTGATCATTTCGATCATATCGCCCCGGGTGGCTGCCTGCTCCGGTTCGGCGTAGTCCGCCAGCACCGGGTTGCCGTTGGGATCGGTCTCTCCGCTGGGCCGCTCGGTGGAGATGGCGATGATCTGGTTGCGGGACCAAAGGGCCTGATAGGCCCCCACCGCCCAATCGGGGATCGTCTCCGCGTCCGCCAGGTCCAGCGCGGACAGATCCGCTGTCTGTGGGAGCTCCAGCCAGCCCACCGCCTCCAGAAGTCTGGCCATCAGGACCGTGGCCTCTGCCCGGGTGACAGGCCGGTCTGGCTCAAACAGGCCGCCGTCCGGGCCCAGGCTGATGGCGCTCAGGGCGGAGACGGCCTCATAGAACCAGTCCTCCGGCGAGACGTCCCGGTATCCCGGATCGCCGGAGGGCCGCAGGTCCAGCAGACGGGCGGCGATGACGGCGGCCTCCGCCCGGGTCAGGGGGGCGTCCTGCTTCAGACGCCCGGCCTTGTCTCCGAAGATCACGCCCCGGATGTTCAGCTCACTGGCGCCCTGTACCGCCAGATACGGCTGCTCCAGGTCCGTCCAGACGGGCTGTGTGCCCTGGAACACCTCCAGGGGGCGGCCCGCCTCCGACGCCGGCACGGTGGCAAACAGGTAGCCGTCCAGATATGTGCTGGACAGGGCCACCGGCTCCTGGGTATCCGCGTACCGCACGGCCAGCTGGAAGACGTCCACCGTCTGGGGATCAGACGCGGCCGGGACCCGGATGGTGACATAGCCGCCGTCCTCCGTCCGGGTCCAGCGCTCATCCGCGGCGGGCGCGGCGCCCAGCGCAAAGCTCTGACACAACAGGGACACCAGGAAAACCGCGGCCAGGATTCTGACACGTTTCATCGAAGATCACTCCTTCACAGTTTGATAGAATATGGGATATGGGTGGTTTTACGCGGGCCTTCCGGTCCGCAGAAACACATAGGTGTTCGCGTCCGAATACGCGGGGGCGTACCGGTAATCCAGGCGGTCAAAGTCCTTGACCGCCTCGGGCTCCGTGATCCGGCGTTCCGCCAGATAGCGCACCATCTCGCCCCGGGCCATCTTGCACAAAGTGCCCTTTTCCAGGACCTTGCCGTTCCGCTCTTCGCCGAACACGCAGGTGATGAGGCGGGCCGGGGGCGCCGTATATTTGGACACGCACAGGCTGTACTCCTTGGAGGCCAGATTCAGGATGCAGTCCGTCTCCTCCAGCAGCTGCCGGGCCAGGCTGTCGCCCCAGAAGGCATAGAGGTCCCGGGCGCCGTCCACCGCCAGCCTGGCCTGCATCTCCAGGCGGTAGGGCGTCACGCCATCGAAGGGCCGCAGCAGGCCGTAAAAGCCCGACAGAATCCGCAGATGGGCCTGGACGTAGTCGTATTCCCCATCCGTAAAGACGGCAGGGGCCATGTACTGGTACTGGATGCCCTCATAGGAGAGGAGGGCGGGGGTGAGGTTCCGCCGCAGATCCATGGACGCCAGCCGCTGGAGATTCAGCGCCGCGATCTGATCATTGCACTTCCAGAGCCGCTTCAGGGCCGCGCTGTCCATGGCCCGCAGGGCGGCGAGCAGCCGCTCCGTGCGGGGGAGAAACGCAGGCAGGCCCCGGCAGGGCAGGCTGTCGGTGTCCACGTTCATCTTTTTGGCGGGAGAGATGATGATCTGCATGGCCCTATGCGTCTCCGTTCAGATAGGCCAGGATCTCGTCGGCATTGGTGTCCGGCTTTACCTTGGGCATCACTCGCTGGATGACGCCCGCCTCATCCAGCAGGTAGGTGCAGCGCACCGTGCCCATGCTGACCTTGCCGTAGAGCTTCTTCTCCTGCCAGGCGCCGTAGGCCTCGATGACCGTGTGCTCCGGGTCAGAGAGCAGGACAAAGGGCAGCTGGTACTTCCCCGCAAATTTCAGGTGGGAGGCCGGGGAGTCCTTGCTGATGCCGATGACCACGGCGTTGTGCCGTTCCAATTCCCCGCAGCGCCGGGCAAAGGCGCAGGCCTGCCGGGTGCAGCCGGGGGTGTTGTCCCTGGGATAAAAGTAGAGCACGACTTTTCTGCCCTGAAAATCCGACAGACTGACCGGGGCGCCGTTCTTGTCGGGCAGCGTAAACGCCGGGGCTCTGGTTCCAACTTCCAGCATAATGGTTCCTCCTCTGTGTGTTATGGTTTGATGGCGACTTTCATCACCCCGTCCCGGCGGTGGGCGAAGAGATCATAGGCGGCCTCGATGTCCGCAAGCGGGAACGTGTGGGTGATGAGGGGCGTGGTGTCCAGCTGGCCCGCCGCGATGCGGGAGAGGATCTCGGCGCACTTGCAGCCGTCTACACCGCCGGTTTTGAAGGTCAGGTTCTTGCCGTACATCTCCGGCAGGGGCAGCACCTGGGGGCCGTCGTACAGGGCCACCACCGTCACCACGGCGTTGGGCCGGGCGCACATCCAGGCCATGCGGAAGGTCTCCGGCGTGCCGGCCACCTCCAGCACCGCGTCGGCGCCGCCGTGGGCGCTGTGGGAGCGCACCGTGTCCAGCACCTGCTCCGGCGGGGTGGGGAGGACCTCCGGGTAGTGCCGGCGAACGAAGTCCAGCCGGCCGGGATCCGCGTCACAGACGATGATCCGCCTGGGGTGCTTGAGCCGCACGCACTGCAGCGTGCAGATGCCCGTAGGGCCCGCACCGATGATCAGTACTGTGTCCTCCGGATGGATCTCGGCGATGTCCGCCGCCCACCAGCCGGTGGCCAGCACGTCGCCCACCAGAAGGGCCTGGAGGTCGGTGACGCCGTCGGGGATTTTGGTGAGCCCCTGGTCGGCGTAGGGCACCCGGACGTACTCCGCCTGTCCGCCGTCGATGCGGCAGCCCAGGGCCCAGCCGCCGTCGGGGTCTGTGCAGTTGTTGACCCAGCCGTTCCGGCAGAAGAAGCAGTCCCCACAGAAGGTCTCCACATTCACCGCCACCACGCCCACCATCTCGTGGCCCACGGTGACGCCGGGCACCGCCCGGGGCACGGAGCCGTGGAGGATGTGCAGATCGCTGGTGCAGATGCTCCCCAGCGTCACGCGGACGATGGCGTCCCGGGGGTGGAGCAGTGTGGGCCGGGGCTTGTCCAGCAGCGCGAATTTGCCCGGTTCCAGATAGGTATAGGCAAGCATACGATTCACCTCGGGGCTATTATATCGGCGGCGCGTCGGAAAAGCAATCTCCCGGCGGGACGCGCGGTTCCGCGGGGGAGAAAAAATGCCTCCGGAGCCAGTGCTCCGAAGGCATGGCGGCACGCGCCCGTGAGAGGGAGGAGGCGGCGAGACCCGGGATCAGGGCGCTTTTTTGGAGGGCCGCTTTTTGGGACCGCCCTCGCCCTTTTTCGTGTGATTCTTATAGGTGTTCCACGTGGGCTCATATTCCGCGGTGGCCTGGTTGCCCCACATGGCCCAGCCCTCCCGGTCCCCCCGGGCGAACAGCTCGAGAAACGGCCCGGGGGAGCACCGCTCGATCAGGGGGATGAATTCGTCGGGCTTTCTGGAGTGCTCCCGCTTTTGGGCGCGGATCAGGTTGACCTGGGACCTGGCCGGAGGCAGGGTCCGGTTCCCGGCGCCCCTTACGCCGAAGAGGAGGATCTCCGTCACGTTCCGGAAGTAGAAGCCCACGCCCCGGCCGTCCGGCCCGCCGTCCTTGCGGACCTTTTCCCAGATGATGTTGCCCTTGTACTCAAAGCCCCAGGCCTTCATCACAGCCAGCCCGTCGGGGAGGAGGGCATTGGGGACCCAGAGATAGAGGTGGCTCTTTTCCGCCGCGATCTGGGAGACCGGCAGTGCCATGATGTCCTCCAGCTCCATGGTCGGATAGCGGTTCAGCCGCTTGTGCTCCGGCGCCACCTTTCCGGTGCGGTTCTGGAATCTCCAGGGAGGGTCGGCATATATGGTGGCAAATTTTTGATCACCGCAGAACCGCAGCAGATTTTCAGATGTTTCCTGGATTGTGCTCATCGATGTATCCTTCCTCCCAATCTGTGATGCACGGCGTCCTCATCCCGATCGCCAGAATGGGACATCCGCCGTTCCGGCGGGAGTCGAGACGATACGTGAGTTTCCCCATCCAGGTGGTGCTGGCGCCGTACTTCCGGAGAATGGGCTTCCACTGGCGGGACCGCGCGTCATAGTCGTAGATGGTTTTAAAGACCTCGTTCAGCTCGGCGGACCGGGTGATGATGATCCCGGCACTGACGATGTCGCAGTCATAGTAGGTCCGCATGGCCAGCAGATCCCGGTCAAAGGTCTGGTCCTTGCTGTTCCACTCCAGGTCAAAGGCGATCCGATTCTTTAGGAAGTCGATGTTGTGGCCGTCAATGTACCCGGGGATCACCCTTTCCTCAAACGGCTCGGAGGAAAAGCGGCCCCGCTGCTCCGCCTGCCGGGGGAAGAACTTGATATGGAGGTCGCCGGAGATGCGGATCTCCCGCCACCCGTAGGGGTACAGGACATCATCGAACTTCTTGGGGATATTGGTCTCGTTTCCGCCGGCCTCCCGCAGGTCGTCCGTGGTGATGCGCAGCTGCCGCAGGCAGTCCTCGATCTCGTGCCACTCCTCCGGAAAGGCCTGCGTGATGATCTCCAGCGCGTGGTTGTAATTGCGGAATTCGAACTTCTCCAGAAGCTCGGGGGCGATCCAATCTTCAAGAACCATCGGCGGGCCCTCCTTGCATTTCATCTATTATAGCACCTTTCCCAACCATTTTCACCACCATTTTCTGCGCGCGGCGGAGGAATTGGGAAAAGCGGCATTGGGGCGGAGCGCCGCTGCGGCTGGGAGCAGGATCAGCCCTGCTTGATGAGGCGCCGCAGCGTCGTGCGGCTGATGTCCAGGCGCTTGGCGGCGGCGGACTGGTTGCCGTTGGTCTCGGCCAGGACCCGCAGCGCCACGTCCCGGTCGATCTGGTCCAGGGTCTGGTTCAGGTCCAGGGGCTCGAACATCCCCCCCATCCGGGAGGCATGGGTGCTGCCGTAGGACTCCTTCTGCAGGGCCTCCTGGACACTCTGGGCGGTGATGGTCTGCTCCGCGGCGGCGGTCAGCTCCTCCATTACCCGCTGGAACTGGACGTAGTTGTGGGGCCAGGGGAAGGCCTGCAGCAGGCGGACGGCCTCCGGCTCAGCCCCCAGCACCGGATAGGGGCGGGAGGCGTTCAAGACGCTCAGGGCGGAGGTGATCAGCGTGGGGATCTGGTCCTTGAGGTTCCGCAGGGGCTGGAGATGGAGCACACGGCAGCTGAGCTGGTCCAGGAACGCGGCGGCCTCCGGGGACATCTGCTCCCCGGTGCGGCAGGTGCAGGAGAGCAGGACCCGGTTGCGGCGGCAGACATCTCCCTCCGACAGGGTGTCCATCAGCTGGGTCCGGCGCTCCGGAGACAGCGCGCCGATGCGGGAGAAGTAGAGGGTGCTGCCGGATTCGGAGAGAGGGGAGTTGTGGCTCTCCAGAAGGAACTCCCAGCTCTTCTCGTTCAGCAGGCAGCAGTTGATCACCACCAGAGGCGCGTCCCGCAGGGGACCCTGCATATAGAGGTGGGCGGCTACCCGGCTCATGCGGGTCCCCTCCTCCCCGGTGATGAGAACGGGGGTCATGCAGTTGGCCAGCTGGGCCACATCCTCGGTGGAGGGAGAGTACAGGTCCCCGAAGCTGAGCCCGCTGCCGTACGCCTTCTGCTCCGCCTCCTGGCGGGAGAAGTAGCGGATGCCCGCCTGATTTTTGCCGGGGCCGGTCTTTCGGACGGAGAAGTAGACAGCCGTGTATGCCTGGCCCGCGGAGAGGGGGCGGATGCGCAGGGCGTACTGGGTCTTGCCGGCGCTGCGGGTGATGCGCCGCTCCTTTCCGGCCGGCAGCTCGTTCAGCTCCTGCCGCAGCAGATCCATCAGCTCCGGGGGCTCATCGTCTCCCTGGAAGAACACCAGGTCCCGCTGCTGGTCAAATACGGCCACCTGGGTGCCCTGCCCGCTGAGCAGGGCGCGGAACAGGGCGTTCTCGTCCTGCAGGTGCTTCCGGCTGCGGCAGAGGGCCAGCGCCCGGTCCATCGCCTGCCGTATGCTCTCCAGCCCGGAGGTGATGAAGATGGTGTTGAGGCCGAGGCTCCGGGCGATGATGTCCGCCGTCATGTCACAGAGCACGGTGTCATACTGGTCCTCTTTCAGGTAGCGCAGGGTGGGCTCCAGCTCTTCAATGGAGTTCACCGTGAAAATATCCACCTGATAATGCAGCAGATCGCAGAGGGCCTGGGCGCTGATGGCAATATCGGCATAGGCCACCATGGCGAATTTGCTGTGCAGCCCAGCAGAAAGCTTTAGGGCATATAAGACATCATAGAGAGAGATTTCGATTTCTACCACAGGAATGGACAGTTTCCGCAGGGACTTGGCGGTGCCGCCCCGGGAGATCACCGCGCTGTACTGGTTGCAGAAGTTGCTCTGGGCGATCTCCACGCCCTCCTCCATGTTCCCCACGAACACGTCCAGGTCCACCTGGGGGTATTCCGCCGCGACGCGGAGCAGAAGGGTTTTCATCCCCTCATAGGGGACAATCCCGAGAAGCCGAATCCGATTGTCCATGATACGTCACCGCCCGTACAAGTTTTAAACAATTTTATCATGCGGACAAAAATAAAACAACATTTTTTCTGCATGGCCAAAATTTAGCCAATCTTAACAGCTTTTTTGAATTGCAAGTAGAACCAATTCCGTTTATTATAAAAAGTTGCAGAGGGATGTATAAAAAAAGCGCACCCAACAAGAGACTATAGGAAAAGGAGAGACTTTATGAGTAGCACATTGCTTGTCATTAATCTCGCAATATCGATTATCCTTATTATCGGCTTGATTCTAATCCCCAAGCTGAGCCCCGTGGTGAGCCTGATCATCGCCAGCGCCTATATGGGAATTTCCTGCGGCCTGGGGATCGCCCCCACCCTGTCCACCATCGCTTCCGGCTTCGGCAGCATGATGACCAGTATCGGCCTTCCCATCGCCTTGGGCGTGATCCTGGGCCAGTTGATGAGCGATACTGGTATGGCGCAGAAGATCGCAACAACTCTGGTCCACGCAGTGCCCCCCAAGTATGTTACCTGGGCACTGGCTGGTGCCGGCTTCCTGCTGGCGATCCCTGTGTTCTTCGACATCACCTTCATTATCCTGGTGCCCATCGGCATCGCTGTGGCCAAGGAGATCAACAAGCCTATGGCATATGTCTCCACGGCCCTGATTATCGGCGACGTAATCGCCCAGACCTACATTCCTCCTACGCCCAACCCCTTGGCGGCCCCCGACATCCTGGGCTATAACCTGGGCACCCAGTTGGTAGTGGGCATTGTCTTGGGCGTGATCGTGCTGATCCCCGCCATGTTGATCACATCCAAGGCCCTCAAGGCAGGTCTGTTCAATGACGCAAAGGACATCAACCACGAAGCTGATCCCCTCCATGACCTGGCCAATCACGAGGCTAACAGCGCCAGTCTGCCCAAGCCTCCCTTTGCTCTGTCCATGCTGCCCCTGATGTTGCCTGTGGTACTGATCCTCATCGGTTCCTTGCTGCAGGCCACCGGTGCCGCTGCTGAAGATTCCACCATTGTGCTGCTGCTGAGCGACAAGATTTTCACCCTGACGATTGCCGTTCTGGTGGCGTACCTCATCTCCTGGAAGTACATCGGCCTCAAGAAGGCGGAGAGCTCCGCCAACACCGCCCTGAATGCAGCTGGCGTGGCACTTGCTATCACCGGTGCCGGCGGTTCCTTCGGCAGCGTCATCTCTTCCACCAACATCGGTGACGCTCTGATCAGCGCGCTGAACATCAACACCGGATCTGTGATCGGCGTCCTGCTGTTCGCATACTTTATCAGCTTCATCTTCCGCGTGGCCCAGGGCTCCGGCACTGTGGCTGGCATCACCTCTATGACCATCATGGCCACGATTGCTCCCTCTGTGCCCGTACATCCGGTGTGGATCGCTATGGCCTGCCTGGCAGGCGGCATTTCCATCGGCCACGTGAACGACTCCGGTTTCTGGGTCTGCACCAACCTGTCCGGCTTCACTGTGACCGGCGGCCTGAAAACCTATACCTGGCCCATCTTCGTCGTGTCCGCATTGACGCTGGTGGCGACCTTGATCGGCGCTTCTCTGTTCCCAATGGCGTGAGGACAGCAACGATTGATTGATACAAAGGAGAAAAACATGGCATTTGAAAGCAGCAAAGACAGCGTAGTGGAGCAGCTGTGCGAGACGGTGACACTGCCCCGCATGGTCCGGGTCAGCCAGAAGTTTGACCACTCCCACATTGAGCCGGAGGACATCCCCTCCGTCATCCAGCGGGAGCTGGGCCGGGAGGCGGTCCGGGAGCGGATCAAGCCCGGCATGAAGATCGCCATCACCTGCGGCAGCCGCGGCATCGCCAACATCGCCACCATCATCAAGGCCATCGTGGACTTCGTGAAGGCCCAGGGCGCAGAGCCCTTCGTCTTCCCCGCCATGGGCAGCCACGGCGGCGCCACAGTGGCCGGGCAGCTGGAGGTCTTGGAGAGCTACGGCGTGACGGAGGAGGCCATGGGCTGCCCCATCCGGGCTACCATGGAGACCGTATACCTGGGCGACACCGTGGAGGGCAACCAGGTCTTCCAGGACAAGTACGCCCATGAGGCCGACGGCGTCATCCTCTGCGGCCGCATCAAAGCCCACACCACCTTCCGGGGGCCCTACGAGAGCGGCCTTCTGAAGATGGCCGTCATCGGCATGGGCAAGCAGCACGGTGCAGAGTCCGTCCATGAGTCTGGCTTCATTAACATGGGCCGCATCATGCCCCAGTTTGCCCGGGTGATTTTTGACAACACCAACATCGTTGCCGGCGTTGGCATTCTGGAGAACGCCTTTGACCAGACCTACAAGCTGGCGGCCCTGACCCCCGACGAGATCTGGGAGCAGGAGCCTGTCCTCCTCAAAGAAGCCAAGAGCAAGATGGGCCGCATCTGGATTGAGAATACAGATGTGCTGGTGGTGGACGAGATTGGCAAGGACATCTCCGGCGACGGCATGGACCCCAACGTCACCGGCACCTTCGGCAGCCCGAAGAGCGCCTGTGACGGCAGCCCTGGGCCCATCAACGCCCAGCGCACGGTGGTTCTGGACCTGACCGAGTCCACCCACGGCAATGCCAATGGTATCGGCACCGCCGACATCACCACTCGCCGCGTGGTGGAAAAGACCAATGTGGACGTCACCTATCCCAACGCCCTGACCTCCACGCTGGTGAATATGGTGAAGATGCCGATGTTCGCCCACAGCGACAAGCACGCCATCCAGATCGCCGTCCGAGTCTGCAACATGATCGACAAGGAGCACCCCCGCATCGTCCGGATTCACAACACCATGGAGCTGGGACACATCTGGGTGTCCGAGGCTCTGGTGGACGAGGTGAAGGCCAATCCCAATATGGAGCTGGACGGCGAGCCGGAAGATTGGGGCTTTGACGAAAACGGCAATCTGTGGTAATATCCTGTGAAACACAGAATGGAGCTTTGAGTATGATAAACGCAATGATAATCGACGCTGCAGACAACGTGGTGGTAGCCATCGAGCCCATCAAAAAGGGCGATACCGTGACCTATGTCTGCGGCGGACAGACCAAGTCCTTTACCGCACTGCAGGATGTTTCCATCTACCACAAGCTGGCTGCCCGGGACATCGCCAAGGGTGAGCCTGTAGTGAAGTACGGGGAACACATCGGTGTTGCCGGGGCGGATATTCGGACCGGCGAGCACGTCCATGTGCACAATGTGGAGAGCCACCGGGAAACGCTGGAAGCGAAGGAGTGAGAAGTATGACTTTTTATGGATACAGACGGCCTGACGGCCGCGTGGGCGTCCGCAACAAGGTATTGATCCTGCCTGCCAGCGTCTGCGCCTCTGACACCACCCGAATCGTCTCCCAGCAGGTGGTGGGCTCCGTCACCTTCAGCAACCAGCTGGGCTGCTCCCAGGTGGCGCCGGACCAGCAGTTCACCATGGACGTCATGGCCGGCTACGCCGCCAACCCCAATGTCTACGGCACTGTGGTGGTGTCCCTGGGCTGCGAGAACTGCCAGATGGATCTGGTGGTGAGGGCCATCCAGGAGCGCACCAACAAGCCCCTGAAGCAGGTTATCATCCAGGAGGCCGGCGGCACCCTGAAGGCCATCGAGATGGCCGTCCGCTATGCCAAGGAGATGGTGGCGGAGGCCTCCCTGCTGCAGAAGGAGGAGTTTCCCATGTCCGAGCTGATCCTGGGCACCGAGTGCGGCGGTTCCGACCCCACCAGCGGCCTGGCTGCCAACCCCCTGATCGGCCAGCTCAGCGATCTGATCGTCAAGGAGGGCGGTACCTCCATCCTGTCCGAGACCACCGAGTTCATCGGCGCCGAGCACATCCTGGCCCGCCGTGCCGCCAACAAGGAGGTCCACGACCGGATCTATGAGATCGTCCACCGCTATGAGGAGTCTCTGCGGGTCGTGGGCGAGGAAGTCCGCGAGGGCAACCCCTCTCCCGGCAACAAGGCCGGCGGCATCACCAGCCTGGAGGAGAAGTCCCTGGGCTGCATCCACAAGGGCGGCCACAGCACCGTCATGAACGTGTATGACTACGGCAAGCAGGTCAAGGCCAAGGAGGGCCTGGTCATTATGGACACTCCGGGCAACGATCCCTCCTCCGTGGCCGGCATGGTGGCCGGCGGCGCCCAGGTGGTGGTGTTCTCCACCGGCCGCGGCACCCCCACCGGCAACCCCCTGGTGCCCGTCATCAAGATCACCGGCAACAAGCTGACCTACGCCAACATGATCGACAACATCGACGTGGACGCCTCTCCCCTGATCTACGGCACCAAGACCATCGAGGAGCTGGGCCAGGAGCTGCTGAAGCTGACCCAGGAAGTGGCCTGCGGCAAGCAGACCAAGGCCGAGTCTCTGGGCTACACCGAGATGGCCATCGCCCGCGTGTGCAACTTCGTGTAATCGAACTGCCGGCAGCACAGCGAAAACACAAAAAGGCAGAATGCCCGTTGGGCATTCTGCCTTTTTTCTGCGGACGGGACTGTCCCTTCGGCCTCGCCTGGTTTTTATTTGAAAATAAAGAACTTGCTGACGATGTAGTTTACCAGGATCACGATGACGTTGACCACGATTTTGGAGAGCAGCCGGTCCGCCAGCAGCCACTCCACCAGGAGGTACAGCAGCACCGTGTCCAGCACCAGGGTGAAGATGCGGACCGCCAGAAAGGAGGCGAACTCCCGGAGGGCGGCTCGGTTGGTCCAGCCCCTGCTCTGAAAGACGATGGCCTTGTTGGTAATGAAGGCAAAGGCGAAGGCGAAGAACCAGGCGATGATGTTGGAGGGGATCAGGGCCACGCCCAAGCGGCCGCACAGGTGGAACACCGCGATGTTGATGACCGTGGAGCCCACGCCGAAGATGCCGTAGAGGATCAGCTCCCGCTCCTTTTTCAGAAATTCCACCGCCTTGGAAAACAGCACTGCGGCGCCCCTCCCTCTGTTGTGATGCGCAGAATCTGCAAGAGGGATTGTATCAGGTTCGGCTCCGGAAGTCAATCGAGGGGCCGGGAAGTTTGGCGGCGGCAGACTTGTAATCCGGGGGCCGGTTTGCTATAATAACTCTGCTATATTGGGCGCAGACAGGAGGACGGATATGGAGACGGTGGTGATCACAGACGGCAAGTACCGCTCGTCCATTGCCGCAGCGCGGGCCCTGGGCCGCGCGGGCTATCAGGTGGTGGTGACCCAGACCCGGAAGGACGCCTCGCTGGAGCCGCCGGTGTTCGCCTCCCGCTTTGTGGCCCGGGGGCGGTGGATCCAGGGCGCGGCGGCGGACCCGGATTATCCGCACCGCCTGCTGGATGTGCTGGAGGAGTATGACCATCCGGTCCTCTTCTGCGTGGGGGCGGTGACCCTGAACACCGTGGCCCGGCAGCGGGAGCGGTTTGCCCAGGCCTGTGACTTTCTCATCGCGCCGCCGGAGGTGCTGGACCAGCTGAACGACAAGGAGACGGTCCACGCCCGGTGCGAGGCCCTGGGGATCCCCGTGCCCAGGGAGTACACGGGGGAGCCGGAGGGCTATCCCGTGGTGATCAAGCCCCACTGCGGGGAAAAATTCGGCCTGAAGGCCCGGGACCGCTATCGGGTGGCCCGGGACCGGCCGGAATACGAGGCCGCCCTGGCGGCCATGAGGGCCTATGACCCCAGCCCCATCGTCCAGCAGAAGGTGGAGGGCGCCGGCGCGGGCGCCAGTCTGCTGCTGGACCGGGACAGCCGGCTGATCGGCGCCATCTGCCACCGCCGGATCCGGGAGTACCCGGCGGCGGGGGGGCCCTCCACCTGCTGTGAGAGCTTTTACGACGAGACCATGATCCAGCACGCCTGCCGGCTGCTCCAGTCGTTCCAATTTGTGGGACTGGCCATGGTGGAGTTCAAGGGGGACTGCGTGCTGGAGGTGAACCCCCGGATCTGGGGCAGCTTCCCCTTGACGGAGCAGGCCGGGAGCCCCATCGCCGTCCGGTACGCCCAGGCGGCGGCCGGGGCGGTGCTGGACTACCAGCCCCGGGACTATGACACCGGTGTGCGGATGCGGTTTCTCCTCAACGACACCGCGGCCATGCTGGACTACCTGCGCCACGGGAGGCCGGGACCCTTTTTCCAGGGCGCCGCGGACTTCTTCCGGGCGAAGGAGGCCCTCTCCTGCCGGGAGGATCCGGCCCCCATGCGCCGGTATCTCAGGAACAACCTGCTGCGGAGGTGACCATGGAGCTGAGACTGGATCTGCATATCCACTCGGAGCGCTCGCCGGACGGCTGCATGACTCTGGCGGAGATCGCGGCGCGGGCCAGAGCCGCCGGACTGAACGGCGCGGCCGTCTGCGACCACGACCGGACCCTGGAGGAGGTGCCGGAATTCCCGGATTTCCTGCTGATCCCCGGCGTGGAGGTGTCCACCGAGTACGGGCACCTGCTGGGGCTGTTCGTCCGGGAGCCCATCGGCACCCGGAAATTCGCGGAGGCGGTGGAGCGCATCCGCGGCCAGGGAGGGCTGGCGGTGCTGGCCCACCCCTTTGAGCACAGCCGGGACGCCGGGCGCATCGCCCCCATCGCCCCCCTGCTGGACGGGGTGGAGGTCTGGAACAGCCGGGCGGAGCGAAAGATCGCCGATGCCAACGCCCTGGCGGAGGCATTCGCCAAAGCCCACGGCCTCCGCCGCTTTGCCGGCAGCGACGCCCATGTGCCCCAGGAGATCGGCCACGGCGTCACAGTGGTCCGGGCGGAGGCGTGTACGCTGGATGCGGTGAAGGCGGCCCTGCTGCATGGAGGGACCCAGGTGCAGGGGTGCCGGAGCCGGGCCTGGTACACCGCCCGGAGCCAGCTGACCAAACGGAGAAAGACCAAGGCGGGGCCGGCGGCCTATGCCAAGTGGGCGGCCTTCGCGGCGAAGTGCTGGGCCCAGGATTTGATTCAAAAAGGAGAATGAGCAGATGTCGCTGATCGTGAAAATCGGAAAAAAGGGAAAGAAGATCGTGAAGAAGGTGCTCCAGCCGGCGGAGAAGCACAACCTCAGCTATACCCGCCGGATCGAGCGGATCAAGACGGACCGGCGGATCTGCGCCATGACCTTTGACGACGGCCCCATGGATCTGCCGGTCTCCCCGGACCGCTTCGGCGGGAAGTCTTTGACGGACGTGCTGCTGGACACCCTGGCGGAATTCGGCGCCAAGGGGACCTTCGACGTGGTGGGAGACACCAGCGAGAACTACCCGGACAAGGCCGGCAAGGTGGGCAGCGCCGCCTGGGGCGGCGTGAAATACGACCACTACCCGGACATCCACCAGGACGACAAGGGCGGCGCGGAGCACAACGACCGCCTGATCCACCGCATTCTGGCGGAGGGGCACCAGATCACCAACCACGGCTACCGCCACATCATCTTCGGCAAGAAGCCCTTCGTCTACGGCGCCCGGGTGTACCTTGGCAGCCTGGACAAGGCGGTGGAGGACCTGCAGAAGCTGGACAAGCTCATGTGGGACCGGTACGGCTATCAGATCACCCTGCACCGGCCGCCCCACTATGTGGACAAGATGCAGGACGGCTTCACCAGCTACGACGTCTGTGACAAGATGGGCTACCAGTACATGGCCGCCTCCTTTGACGGGGCGGGCTGGCTCCCCTCCACCCTCTCCGACCCGGAGGCCGCCCTGGAGGCGGAGGTGAACGCCATGGTGGAGCCCATGCGGAAGGCCCTGGAAAAGGACCCCGACTTTTTCTGCGGGCAGATCATCTTCCAGAAGGACGGCTACAACATGGGCAAGCGGACGCCGGTGGCCTTCGGACTGCGGAAACAGCTGGAGCTGCTGAAGGAGTATGGCTACCAGGTGGTGACGGTGGACACCCTGCTGGCGGAGAGCCCCTTTGCCGACCTGGGGCGGGACGATCCCCTGTTTGAGAAGCTGAACAAGCTCCAGCAGGAGCGGGCCGTCGTCTACTCGGACAACTGCCTCCGGCTGGACGCGGTGATGACCTGCGGAGAGCTGGCCATGCTGCTGGCCCCCAAGGAGGAGGCCCTGGGCCGCCGCTGGGCGGCGGTCCGCAGAAGCGGAAAGCACGAGAACGCCTACTGGGGCGCCATGGACTGGTGCGCCGAGCAGGGGCTGCTGCCCCGGGGCACCAAGCCAGACGCGCCGGTCACGGCACTGCCGGAGGGGCTGTTCGCCCCGGTCAGCGACTTTACCCGCCGCAGCGTGTACGGGGCCTATAAGAACCAGTGAAGAGATAAAAGAACAGAGATAAAAGATACGCGGCGCGGAAAATTCCGCGCCGCGTGGTTTTGTTTCATCAGGTTTCCGCCAGGGTCACGCCGATGGTGAAGGCGATCTCAAAGGTGCGGTTCCAGGGGAAGTACACGTCCGAGATGGTGAGGTCCTTGATCTCCCGGTCGGCATAGGGGGCCAGGGAGGTGATGACCCGGCCGCCCCGGAGCGGAGCGCACACCAGCTCCTCGCAGGCCGGGAGGAACAGGTCCTCCAGCTTGTTCTGGATCAGCTTTCCGGTGATGGGGTTGGGCAGCAGGTTGTTGCGGTCCTCTCCCAGGCGGCTGATATACTGGTTCAGCAGCCCCTGGGCGTGCAGGCTGTAGGCGTAGGTGAGGGCCATGGAGTTGGCGATCTGCCGCACGTGGCCGATGTCGCAGGCCGGGTCCTTGTCTTTGCAGCAGGCCAGATACAGGTAGCGGGAGAAGCCCATGGCCATGGCGGCGCCGGTGACGTTGGCCTGTTCATACTGGCCGGCAAAGGCCACCAGCTGGCCGAAGTCCACCCGCTCCAGCAGCATCTGCCGCAGCGTGTCGCCGTAGGCGTTGTCGCTGGCCTCGATCAGCGCGGTGGGGATGTGGTGCTGGAGGTTATACTCCAGGGCGGAGACCAGCTCCTCGCAGTACGCCTGGGCCTGCGCCGGGTCTGCCGGGGCCGTCATCACCAGGAACTGGAGCTCCGCCTCGTCCTCCGGCACCCGGATGGCCTGGAACAGGTCCAGATGGAGGTCCACCGTCTCCTCCAGGGTGTAGCGGTCGTACTCGGAGGAGGGGATGCTCTGGCTGCCGCCGATGTAGCGGACAGAGGTCCTGACCTGGTAGCCGCCGTAGTCATCCTGGGCGATCTGGCACACCAGCAGGCGGGCCAGGCTGTCCAGCCCGGTCAGCAGAGTGCTGCCCCGGCCCAGCTGCCGCTCGAGATAGTGGAGCTCGTTGTAGTGGATGTTGGGGGCGTTGGAGGAGTCATCGATGCCGATCAGCAGGTGGATGTTGTTGTAGGGGGCCGTCTTCAGGGCGGAGATCACATAGTCCGTCAGCCGGAGCTTCCGCATCCGGACCCCCAGATAGTTGTCGATGATCTCCTCCGTCAGCACGGAGCGGTAGTCGGCGTTCTCCAGGGTGTCCTCCGCCGGGGTGACGCCGTCCTCGGCGTAGCGGTAGCTGGCAAAGACGTTTTCCAGGGTCAGCTCGTCCCCCTCCAGGGCGGGACGGGCCACCATGCCATAGGCCCGCAGGGCGTTGTACTCCTCCAGCCCGAAGCCCTGATATCCCACGGTGGACGCCAGGCGCACCACGCTGTCAAAGAGGTAGATCCGGTTGTCCGGGTCCTCCGCCAGGGAGAAGATGAAGGCGTCGAAGGCCTCCGTCTCGCTCATGGTGGTGCCGTCGTCAAAGGTCAGGGGGAAGTCCCCGCTGACGGAGCGGGAGTTCACCAGCCCGCCGGAGAACAGCTGGTCCAGGGACAGCAGGAACAGGTCGCAGCCCTGCCGGTCCATCTCCCGGACCCAGGTCATCAGGGCCTCCCGGTCGCCGTACTGGGTGCCGTTGCTGTTGGGCTCCTGGCCGTCCAGTTTCGTGCAGTAGGTGTCGCCCTCCGGCAGGACCATCTGGTACCCGGAGGCCTCCGCCAGATAGACCACGTCCTCCATGTTGTCGGTCCGGTCGTCCAGGGGAACATAGGCGATGACCTTATCCCAGTCCCGCACGTCCTCGATGGAGGTGTCCAGCGACTCCAACGCCGAGGGGATCTCCCGCGCAGGCGTCAGCGCCCAGACCAGCACCACAAGGACAGCCGCCAGCACCAGGGCCCCGGCGGCGATGCAAAGCTTCTTCAGCATCTCTGAAGTACCTCTTTCTTGGTTGGTTTCTCCAATATATCATAGCTTCCCGGAGATGACAAGCCCCGCCGAACACCGGCGCACACAGGCGGAATTGACTTCAATTCCCATCTATGGTACGATGAACGGGACGATTTTTCCGCGGTTTTGGCGGAATCCGCTGGGGGAAGACCGCAAATTGTGTATAGGAGAGAGGCACCATGGATACCATCGCCGTGTTGATCCCATGCTATAACGAGAGCCAGACCATCACCAAGGTGGTCCGGGACATCTCCGCCGTCCTGCCGGAGGCGACGGTCTACGTCTATGACAACAACTCCACCGACGGCACCGGGGACCTGGCCCGGGCGGCCGGCGCCGTGGTGCGGCAGGAGTACAAGCAGGGGAAGGGCAACGTGATCCGCCGGATGTTCCGGGAGATCGACGCCAAGTGTTATCTGATGCTGGACGGGGACGACACCTATCCCGTTGCCTCCGCCCGGGAGATGGTGGACCGGGTGCTGAACCGGGGCGCCGACATGGTGGTGGGGGACCGGCTGTCCTCCACCTATTTTCAGGAGAACAAGCGGCCCTTCCACAACTTCGGCAACTCCCTGGTCCGCACGGCCATCAACTGCCTGTTCCACAGCGACATCAAGGACATCATGACCGGCTACCGGGCCTTCAGCTACCAGTTCGTCAAGACCTTCCCGGTGCTCTCCGGCGGGTTTGAGATCGAGACGGAGATGACCATTCACGCCGTGGACCGGAAGATGTTCGTGGAGAATGTGGTGGTGGACTACCGGGACCGGCCGGCGGGCAGCCAGTCCAAGCTGAACACCTACTCCGACGGCTTCCGGGTGCTGATGACCATTGCCCGGCTGTTCCGGGTCTACTGCCCCCTCCGCTTTTTCGGCCTGCTGGCCCTGCTGCTGGCCGCCGTCAGCATCCTTCTGTTCCTGCCCATCCTGCTGACCTATCTGGACACTGGCCTGGTGCCCCGGTTCCCCACCCTGATCGTCAGCGGCTTCATCATGGTGGCGGCGCTGCAGTCCCTGTTCTGCGGCCTGCTGCTGGACAACATGCGCCAGAAGGACTGCCGGGACTTTGAGTTCCAGCTCCAGCAGGCCCACGACAGCTATCGGCGGATGCAGGAGCGGGCATGAGGGAGTTGGTGAGACGGCCGGAACGGCGCCGGGCCTGGCGGATCGCGGGCTGCGCGCTTCTGGCGGTGCTGATGGCGGAGAGTCTGCTGGGCACCCTCAGCATCGACGCCCACTATGTGGCGGACGAGGCCCTGGCGGGGCGGAGCGTCCTGTTCCGTACCATGATCTATCTGATCCGCTGCTTTTCCGTGGAGCCGGGCCTGGGCGCCTGCGTGAGCCTTGGGGCTTTTGTGCTGCTGTACTTTCTCCCCCGGCTGCGGACCACTGGGCTGGAGCGGGGGCTGGCGGCGTGCTTCGGGGTCCTCTTCACCTTCATGCAGATGATCGGCTGGTCCTATGACACCTACGGCAGCTGGGACGCCCTCTTCGGCTCCCGGTTCATCCTGCTGCGGGCGGCCATCATCTTCCTGGGCCGGACGCTGCTCTCTGCCTGCCTGGTGCTGTACGCCTTCCGCCTGGCGGACCGGCTGACGGCCGCCCCGGCGGGCGGGCCCTTCCGGTTCTCCTGGAAGCGGTTTTTGCTGGCGGCGGGACTGGTGGTCCTCTGCTGGCTGCCCTACTACATCCTCTTCTTTCCGGGACTGGGCAATCCGGACACCAGTATGCAGATCGCCTGGTTCCTGCACAGGCCCACGGAGTGGCTCCGGTATTCTGCCGTGCGGGGGCCGGAGGTCTATGCCACCAATCACCACCCGTACTTCACCACGGTACTGTACGGGGCCTTTGCCAAGCTCGGCCTGCTGCTGGACGGCAATATCTTCTATGGGGTGGCACTGTACTGCCTGTGCCAGATGCTGGCGATGGCGCTGGTGCTGACCGGCGTCTGGTTCTACCTGCGGCGGCTGGGCCTGTCCGGCAGGATCTGCAGGGCGGGGCTGGCGTTCACCGCCCTGTTCCCCCTGTGCCCCCTGTACGCCATCACCATGCTGAAGGACACCCTGTTCGGCCTGGTGTGCCTGACCTTTTCCGTGCTTCTCTTTGAGGTGGCCCGCACCCGGGGAGAGCGCCTGAAGCACAACTGGTTCTGCGGGGCGCTGCTTGCCAACGGCCTGCTGGTGGCGCTGACCAAGAACCAGGGGGTCTATTTTGTGGCGGCCGCGGCGGCGTTCTGCCTGATTTTCTGCCGCCGCCGGCTCCGGGCGGCGGTCTCCCTGGTGCTGCCGGTGGTGCTGTTTCAGGTCGTGTGGCTCCAGGTGCTGCTGCCAGCCTGGAACGTGGCGCCGGGCGGCCGGCAGGAGGTGCTGGGCCCCCTCTTCCAGCAGACGGCCCGGTATGTGGAGATGTACCCGGAGGATGTGACGGCGGAGGAGGCAGACGCCATCCGGGCGGTCATCGACTATGACCACCTGGCGGAGCTGTACAACCCGACGCTGGCGGACGACGTGAAATTCACCTACAACCAGGACGCGACAGAGGAGGAGCTGTCCGCCTATTATCAGGCGTGGCTCAAGATGCTCCGCCGCCACCCGGACGCCTATCTCCAGGCCCTGCTGAACAACGTCTACGGCAGCTTCTACCTGGGGAATCAGACCGCCCTCTCCTACACGGACTTCGACAACCGGGAGGTGGCGGACTACCCGGAGCTGGTGGTGGAAAAGACCCCGCTGCTGGAGCGGGTGCAGCCCATCGCCCAGATCCTGCTGGCCGCGGTGCAGCGGGTGCCGGGCATCGGCGTCCTGTTCTGCGTGGGCGGCTATCCGTGGGTGGTGCTGTTCCTCTTTTTGGATGTGCTGCGCCGGAGGCAGTACGCCCAGCTGCTGGCCCAGCTGCCGGCCATTTTGTCGGTGGCGGTGCTGCTGGTGTCCCCGGTCAGCGGCAGCTACCGCTATGCCATGCCCATGATCTTCCTGCTGCCGTTCCTGATAGGGCTCCGGCTGCTGCCGGGCCCGTCTGCCCCCACAGCCGCCGGAGAGGCGGCGGGGGAGGGTGGGGGTTCCCCAAAAAATTGAATCCGCGGCCACCAGCCGCCCGGCTCCGCCGGGCGGCATTTTTTCGCCGGCGGAGGGGGAACTGGACGCCTGGCTTCAAAAAAATTTAGACGCGGCCCAGGGGCCGCAACCCGCTGAAACGCCCCAATGGTTTCTCCATGGTAACTGCCCGATCGTTACCGGCCGGTAACTACGGCACAAAATTGTGCGTACTTTTCAAGCGGAAAAAACGGCGATACAATCAACACATCCAAGGGAAATCCCCTTTTTAAGAATGATTGGGAGGTAAACTTACTATGGAAGAAGTCGTAAAGTTCCTGCGGGAAAATCCGGTGCAGTACCTGGCCACTGTGGGCCGGGACGGGAAGGCCAAGTGCCGCCCCTTCATGTTTGCCGGGGAGCAGGGCGGCAAGCTGTGGTTCTGCACCAACAGAACCAAGGAGGTCTACAAGGATATGCAGGCCAACCCCTATGTGGAGGTCTCTGTCTCCAGCCCCGCCTATGCCTGGATCCGGCTCAGCGGCAAGGCGGTGTTTGAGAATGACCGGGCCGTGAAGGAGATGTGCATCCAGAACCCCATCGTCAAGAGCCAGTATCAGACGGCGGACAACCCGATCTTTGAGGTGTTCCATCTGGCGGACGCCCGCGCGGTGATCGCCGACTTCTCCGGCAACCCGCCCAAGACATATACCCTGCATACCCTGTAAAAAATCCAGCGGGGGCTCCGGCGTGTTTTCGCGCCAGAGCCCCCGCTGCCCCGCGCGCCCGCCCTTGACACGCCCCGCTGCCCTGCATACAATGGAACGGAATGGAACTGTGCAAAGGAGTGTGACAGATATGGAGCGTTCTTCCGGGATTCTGCTGCCGGTGTTCTCCCTGCCGGGAGCGTATGGCATCGGCTCTCTGGGCCGGGAGGCCCGGGCGTTTGCGGACTTTCTCCGCGACGCCGGCCAGAAGTGGTGGCAGGTGCTGCCGGTGGGGCCCACCGGGGCGGGGAACTCCCCCTACACCAGTGCATCCACCTTCGCCGGGAATCCCCTGCTCATCGACCTGGAGGACCTGCGGGACCGGGGCCTGCTGACGGAGGCGGAGCTGTCCGCCGCCCGGATGCCAGAGGGAGCGGCCATCGACTACGCCGCCCTGTATGAGACCCGGGAGCCCCTGCTGCGGCGGGCCTTCTCCCGGCTGGACGGGGGAGAGGCCCAGGCGGTGCGGAATTTCGCCGCCGCCAACCCCTGGTTGAGGGAGTACGCCCTGTACCGGGCCCTGAAGGCCCACTTCGGCGAGGCGGCCTGGTACGACTGGCCGGACAAGGCCCTCCGGGACCACGACCCGGCGGCCCTGGACGCCTGGCGGACCCGGCTGGCGGAGGATGTCGCCTTTCACGAGACGGTGCAATCCTGGTTCTTCTCCCAGTGGAAGGCCCTGAAGGACCACGCCAACAGCCTGGGGGTGGGGATCATCGGGGATCTGCCCATCTACGTGTCCCTGGACAGCGCCGACGTGTGGAGCGAGCGGAAGGAGTTCCTGCTGGATGAGACGGGGAAGCCCAGCCGGGTGGCCGGGGTGCCGCCGGACTACTTCTCGGCCGAGGGCCAGCTGTGGGGCAACCCCCTGTACGACTGGGCGGCGATGAAGGCCGACGGCTTCGGCTGGTGGATCCGCCGGGTGGAGGGGGCCTCCCATCTGTTCGACGCCATCCGCATCGACCACTTCCGGGCCTTTGAGCGGTACTGGTCCGTCCCCACCGGGGCGGAGACCGCCAGGGAGGGCCGGTGGGAGCCCGGCCCCGGCATGGACCTGCTGGGCGTGCTGACGAACTGGTTCCCCCACATCACCTATATCGCGGAGGACCTGGGCCTGCTGACGCCGGAGGTCCACCAGCTCCGCCAGACGGCGGGCCTGCCGGGGATGAAGGTACTGGAGTTCGCCTTCTCTGGCCCGGACAACGCCTATCTGCCCCACAATTACGACAGCCGCCGGTGCGTCTGCTACACCGGCACCCACGACAACGACACCGCCCTGGGCTGGTACGACCACGCGGGGGAAGCGGAGCGGGCCTTTGCGGAGCGGTACCTGGGCGCCTCCGGCCGGGAGGAGGTCCGCAGAGCCCTGCTGCGGTGGGGCATGGGCAGCACGGCGGAGCTGTTCGTGGCCCAGATGCAGGACTACCTGGCCCTGGGCAGCGAGGGGCGGATCAACGTCCCCGGCGTGGCGGAGGGCAACTGGCGCTGGCGAATGGCTCCCGATGCCGTCACGCCCGCCCTGGCGGCGGAGATTCGGACGCTGACGGAGACCTATGGACGGTAAAACAAAAGAGCCCCCACACGGGGGCTCTTTTATGATTCTAAGGTGTCGTAAAAGTCCGCCAGCAGGTCCTGCAGAGATACTTGCAGGACCTGACAGATGCAAGTCAGCTCATAGTCCTTGACAAAGCGCCGGTTTTGTTCGATCTTGCTGATCAGGGGCTGACTGATGTCCACCCCCAGCAGCTGTAGCTGGGCAGCCAGCTCTTCCTGGGAAAGTCCCCGCTCTTTTCGCAGCTGCCGGAGACGCCTGGCTATGAGATTGGATTCCGCATTATAATAGGACTTATTCATGGTTTTACACCAACACGACATATTTTCTTGACTATATCATGGCTGATGTTTTATAATTATTTCGTCCTGTTATAAAAGGAGGAATCCAAATGGACCAACTGGAATTCAATACCTATATCCTGGCCCGGGTGCTGGCGGAGGCGGGGGCGGCCATCATGGTGGGCGGCGATGACTCCCGGCAGATCGTGGGGGACATGGTCCATGACCGGTGCTGCCGGGCCCTGTGGGAGATCCGGGAAGTTCTGGATGACGACAGCCTCTCCGACCCGGCCTGTTTCGGAAGGATCGAGGGCATCCTCTCTGTCTTGGAGACCCTGGGGCCGGGGGGCGGCGGCCGTCACGATGCGTAACGCCCCTTGACGGCGGGACCGTTCCATGGTATCATTTCCCTGTCCCTGGGAAGAAGCTCTGACCGGCGGACCGGACAACTTGGTTTCTGTCGCTCTGACCGGCACGGGCCCGCCCCGGCCGCAAGACGGGGAAGCGCCCGGCGGTGCCGGGCGGACGGCGCATGTCAAAATCCCCCTCTGCCAGCGCGGCGGAGGGGTTTACTTTTTGGAAAGGGAGGAATCCTCTGTGGAGACCCGTGTGGCCGTGCTGGCGATCATCGTCCGGGACATGGCCTCTGTCCCGGCGCTGAACGAGCTGCTGCACCAGTACGCCCCCTATATCATCGGGCGGATGGGGGTGCCCTATCACGCCCGGGGCGTGAACATCATCAGCGTGGCAATGGACGCACCGGCGGACGCCATTTCCGCCCTGTCCGGCAAGATCGGCCGGCTGGCGGGGATCACGGCCAAGACCGTCTACGCGCCGGAAGACGCGCTGCAACAAGGAAAGTGAGGAAGATCAACATGAAACAGTGGATGAAGAAGAGCCTGGCGGCCTGCCTGGCCCTGGTCATGTGCCTGTCTCTCGCCGCCTGCGGCGGAAATCAGGAGACGGTGGAAGAAACACCGGAGGTCACGGAAGAGCCCGTCACCGTCCGGGTGGCGGCCCTGAAGGGCCCCACCGCCATGGGCATGGTGAAGCTGATGAGCGACAGCGACACTGCGGCGGAAAGCGGAGAAGAGACCACCGGGAACACCTATGAGTTCACCCTGGCGGCCTCCGCCGACGAGGTGTCCCCCAAGCTGATGCAGGGGGAGCTGGACATCGCCTGCGTGCCAGCCAATCTGGCCTCTGTGCTGTATAACCGGACGGAGGGCGGCATCGTCACCCTGGCGGTGAACACCCTGGGCGTCCTCTACATTGTGGAGAACGGCAACTCCGTCCAGTCCATGGCGGATCTGGCGGGCAAGACCATTGTGGCCTCCGGCAAGGGCTCCACGCCGGAGTATGCCCTGCGGTATCTCTTGAGCGAGAACGGCATCGATCCCGACACCGGCGTCACCATCGACTGGAAGAGCGAGCACAGTGAGTGCGTGGCGGCCCTGGCCTCCGGCAGCGCCACCATCGCCATGCTGCCCCAGCCCTTCGTCACCGTGGCCCAGACCCAGCTGCCGGATCTGCGGGTGGCTCTGGACCTGACGGAGGAGTGGGACGCCCTGGACAACGGCTCCGCCCTGCTCACCGGCGTGGTGGTGGCCCGGGCGGACTTCGTGGAGGAGCACCCGGCGGCGGTGGAGCAGTTCCTGACCAGCTACGCCGAGAGCGTGGAGTGGGTCAACGATAACACCGCCGACGCCGCCCAGCTCATCGGCGACTACGGCATCGTGGACGCCGCTGTGGCGGAGAAGGCCCTGCCCTACTGCAACATCGTCTGCATCACCGGCACGGAGATGATGGACAAGCTGTCCGGCTATCTCAGCGTGCTGTGGGAGCAGGACGAGGCGTCCGTGGGCGGCGCCATGCCCAACGACGACTTCTACTACGGCGCGTAACAGCCGACATATTTTCCGCGCCCCGGGAACACCCGGGGCGCGGCGGTTTCCATACGGGAAAGGGGGAGCGCGAATGAAACGGCGAACAGGCGCCGTCCGGCTGTGGGCGGTGATCTTCTGGCTGCTGGTATGGGAGGGGGCCAGTCTGGCCCTGGCGGCCACCACCGGCGGGCGGATGCTGCTGCTGGCCTCTCCTGTCCAGGCCCTGGGGCGGCTGATCGCCCTGGCGGGGACCGTGGCGTTCTGGCAGGCGGTGGCCTTCTCCTCCCTGCGGATCCTGGGGGGCTTTCTCCTGGCCTGTGTGCTGGCGGTGGCACTGGCGGCCCTGTCCGCCCGCCTCCGGTGGGTGCGGGACCTGCTGAGCCCCCTGGTGGCGGTGGTGAAGGCGGTGCCGGTGGTGTCCTTCATCATCCTGGCGCTGATCTTCTTCTCGTCAGAGAACCTGTCCCTGCTGATCTCCGCCCTGATGGTGTTCCCGCCGGTGTACCTGAACGTGCTGGAGGGCATCGGCCACACGGACGTTCAGCTGCTGGAGATGGCCCGGGTGTTCCGGGTGCCCCTCGCCCGGCAGCTGCGGGGCATCTACCTGCCGGCGGTGCTGCCCTACTTCCGGTCCGCCGTGTCCCTGGGGCTGGGCCTCTGCTGGAAGTCCGGGGCGGCGGCGGAGGTCATCGGCCTGCCCGCCGGCTCCATCGGCGAGGCGCTGTACACCGCCAAGGTGTACTTCCAGACCGGGGATCTGTTCGCCTGGACAGCGGTGATCGTGGCGGTATCGGTGATATTTGAGCGGCTGTTCCTCCGCCTGGTGGACGCGCTGGCCAGAAAGGCGGGTGGATGATGGAGATCGTGGTGAGGCATCTGTGCAAATCCTTCGGGGACCAGGCGGTACTGCGGGACCTGTCCTTTACCGCCGGACCGGGGATCACGGCCGTCATGGCCCCCTCGGGGTCCGGCAAGACCACGCTGCTGCGGATCCTGCTGGGGCTGGAGACGGCGGACAGCGGCACGGTGGAGGGCCTGGCGGGGAGGCGGATCTCCGCCGTGTTCCAGGAGGACCGGCTGCTGGAGCACCTCTCCGCCGAGGGGAACCTGCGGTTCGTGCTGGGCCGGGACTACGACGCCCGGGCGGCCCGCGCCCTGCTGGACCGGCTGGACCTGCCGGACACGGGGACACAGCCGGTCCGGGAGTTCTCCGGCGGCATGAAGCGGCGGCTGGCCCTGGCTCGGGCCCTGCTGGCGCCCTTTGACGCGCTGCTGCTGGATGAGCCCTTCACCGGCCTGGATCGGGAGAACCGGGATCGGGCGATGGCTTGTATCCGGGAGACGGCGGGGGACCGGCCGGTGCTGCTGGTGACCCACGACCCGGCGGACGCGGCGGGCGCGCCGGTGGTGGCGCTGTAGGAAACGGCCCCCCGCTTTTTCGCGGCGCAGCCGGAGACAGAGAGCTGCATCTGGTAATTTGTCAGGCCGCGTGATATAATAAAACATCTGCCCCCGGCGATGCCGGGCAACTGACCAAAAGGAGCTGTCACCATGATTAGAATTACCACCGACTCCACCTGTGATCTGCCCCGGGAGCTGCTGGAGCGGCATCATATCACCGTGATCCCCCTGGGCATCGTGAAGGCCGGAAAGCTGTATCACGACGGCGTGGACATCCACACCGCCGACATCGCCGCCCACGTGGACGCCGGCGGCGAGATCACCACCACCAACGCAGTGAACGTGGCGGACTACGAGGAGCTGTTCCGCCGCATGATGGAGGAGGCCGACGCGGTCATCCACCTGAACATCGGGATGGGGTTCTCCAGCTGCCACCAGAACGCCCGCCTGGCGGCGGAGGAGGTGGACGGCGTCTACGTGGTGGACTCCGGAAACCTGACGGTGGGCCACGGGATGCTGGTGCTGGCTGCCGCCGAGGCGGCGGAGGCCGGCAAGTCCGTGACAGAGATCCTGCAGATGCTGGAGGAACTGGTCCCCCGGATCGAGACCAGTTTTGTGCTGGACCGGCTGGACTATATGAAAAAGGGCGGCCGCTGCTCCGCAGTGACGGCCCTGGGGGCAAACCTGTTGAAGCTCCACCCCTGCGTGGAGGTCATCGGCGGGAAGATGACCGTCACAAAGAAGTACCGGGGCTCCATTGAAAAGGTGGTGGCGGACTATGTCCGGGAGCGGCTGACGGGCCGGACGGACCTGGACACCCGCCGGGCCTTTCTGGTGGACACCTGCCCGGACGACAGCCTGGCCTCCATCGCCCGGGAGGTCCTGAAGGCCGACGGCAGATTTGAGGAGATCCTGGAGGCCAAGGCGGGCTGCACCATCTTCTGCCACTGCGGCCCCCGGACGCTGGGCGTGATCTTCCTGCGGAATCCATAAAGAAAGCCGGCCCCAAAGGGGCCGGCTTTCTTCAAACGGGACTTATTTGACGGCAATGGCCTCGATCTCGCACAGGACGCCCTTGGGCAGGTCCTTCACGGCCACACAGCTGCGGGCGGGCTTGGAGGTGAAGAACTTGGCGTACACCTCGTTGAAGGCGGCAAAGTCCCCCATGTCCGCCAGGAAGCAGGTGGTCTTGACCACCTTTTCATAGCCGGAACCGGCGGCGGCCAGGATGGCGCCTACGTTCTTGCAGCTCTGCTCCGCCTGGGCGGCGATGCCGGAGGGGATCGCCCCGGTGGCGGGATCCACGGGGATCTGCCCGGAGGTGATGACCAGGTCGCCGCAGGTGTAGCCCTGAGAATAGGGCCCGATGGCGCCGGGGGCGTTGGGGGTGGAGATGACTGTGAGATCCATGGGAATGTCCTCCTTTTCAGCAAATCTGTATCTCCATCATAACACCAGCGGCGGAAAAGTCAATCATTCCGCTTGTGAAAAAGGGAAAAATATGATATGCTTTTTTGGAGTTTATCACACATCGCAAGGGCGGCCAGACCGCCAAAAGGAGAACCGACATGAGCGATTTGAAAGAAATCCTCCAGGAGAACAGCTATATGCGCCAGCAGCAGCTGATCTTCGCGGACTGCGACCGGTATCAGCGGGCCCGGGTCAGCACGCTGCTGAGCATCGCCGCCGCTGTGGCCGGGGCGGACTACGACGCCCGGGGCCTGACCTATGAAAAGCTGTATGAGATGCGGGAGGTCTTTCTCCTCTCCCGGATCGCCCTGCGGATCCACCGGGATCCCAAGGCCCTCCAGACCGTGGACGTCACCACCTGGGAGGACGGGGTGAAGGCCGCCCATATGCAGCGGGTGTACGAGATCGCGGACCGGGAGGGCGTGCTGGTGTCCATCCGCAGCGACTGGATCCTGGTGGACCCGGTGACCCGGCGCATCATGCGGCCCGGAACCTTCACTGCCCGGAAGCTGGGCACCTGTCCCAAGACCATCGACGCGCCCCAGACCCAGAAGATCCTGCTGCCCCACGAGGGGCTGGAGGAGCTGGGCACCCGGAAGGTGGTCTGGTCCGACCTGGACGGAAACGGCCACGTGTACAGCGGCAACTACGGGGACTTCGTGTGGGACTATCTGCCCGCCGATCTCCAGGAGCAGCTGCCGAAGGAGTTCTTCATCAACTACAGCAAGGAGGCCACCCTGGGCCAGGAGCTGCGGATGGTGGGCGTCCGGCGGGAAAACGAATATCTGATGGAGGGCCTGGGCCCGGAGGGCGTCTGCTTCTCCGCCCGGTGCGTGTTCTGAGATGCAGACCAGGACGGCCTCTCTGAACGGCGTGCCGGCCATCTGGTGGGGGGCGCCCAGCCGGCGGGGATTCCTGTATGTCCACGGCCAGGGCGGCAGCAAGGCGGAGGCGGCCTCTTTCGCAGCGGCGGCGGAGGCGTCTGGCTGGCAGACCGTGAGCATCGACCTGCCCGGCCACGGGGAGCGGACTTCTGAAGCGGAGGACCTGGTGCCCTGGCGGGTGGTGCCGGAGCTGCGGGGCATTCTGGCGGAACTCCGGGACAGGTGGGACCAGACGGCTCTCTTCGGCTCCAGCCTGGGGGCCTGGTTCGGCCTGCTGGCATATCCGAACGCGCCTTTGGCGGGGGCACTGCTCCTCTCCCCGGTGGTGGACATGGAGGCCCTCATCCGAAAGATGATGGGCTGGGCCGGCGTCACCGAGGCGCGGCTGGCCCGGGAGGGAACCATCCCCACCGACTTCGGCCAGACCCTCTCCTGGGAATACTTGCAGTACGTCCGGGCAAACCCCATCCGCCGGTGGACGGCGCCCACGGCCATCCTGTACGGCGGCCGGGACCATCTGACGGACCGGGAGACCGTGGAGGCCTTCGCCGCCCGCTTTTCCTGCCGCCTGACGGTGGAGGAGGACGGGGAGCACTGGTTCCACACCCCGGACCAGCTGGCGGCGGTGGACCGCTGGCAGCGAGCCGCTCTGGCGGACCTGGGATAAGAGTAGAATGAAGCGCCGCCCTGGCCTCTGCCAGGG
>DWYU01000105.1 GCA_019118505.1 Candidatus Oscillibacter excrementavium | reverse complement strand
CCAGTGACCGACGTCACTGGGGAGGGGGGAGGTCGAGGGGGGACGCAGTCCCCCTTCGAAACTCACCGGATGTCGTTATCAGTGAGGCTCTGCCGGAACTCCGTCACGTCGGCGGTCTTGTTCTCCGGCTTGTACAGGCCCGGCACCGCGGCGTACACGGCGGCGCAGGTCACCAGATCCTGCTTCCAGGTGATCTCATTGGGAGCGTGGGCCTGGGACTCGGCGCCGGGGCCGAAGCCCACGCAGGGGATGCCGTACCGGCCCTGGATGGACACGCAGTTGGTGGAGAAGGTCCACTTGTCGGTGAGGGGACGGCCCTCCCGCAGGTGCATGGCGTCCTTCTTGGGGTCCGCGTCGGCGTGGCCGATGCGCTTGTCACCCCACAGGGCGTGGTGGGCGTCCACCAGCGCCTGGACGTGGGCGGCGCTCTCCTTGTTGATCCAGGTGGGGAAGAAGCACTCGGTCTCATAGACCTCGCCGGTCCAGGCGGGCCGGTCATACATGTACATGGAGACCTTCACATCGTCGCCGTACTTCTTCACGGCGGGCAGCTGCCGGATCTCCTCCAGGCAGGAGTCCCAGGTCTCGCCGGCGGTCATGCGGCGGTCGATGGAGATGGCGCAGGAGTCCGCCACCGCGCAGCGGGAGGGAGAGGTGTAGAAGATCTGGCTGACGGTGCAGGTGCCCCGGCCCAGGAACTGGGCATCCTCATAGTGCGCGGGGTTGAATTCGGGGTTCAGCATCTTCACCAGGCCCTTGACCCGGTTGGAGGGGCCGTCGCCGCTCTCGTTCAGGGCCCGGACGTCCTGGAGGATGTCAGCCATCTTGTAGATGGCGTTGTCGCCCCGCTCCGGGGCACTGCCGTGGCAGCTGATGCCCTTCACGTCCACCCGGATCTCCATCCGGCCCCGGTGGCCCCGGTAGATGCCGCCGTCGGTGGGTTCGGTGGACACCACGAACTCGATCTTGCCCCGGGCGTCCTCGGGACCCTGGAAGTCCTTGTTGACGATGTACTGCCAGCACATGCCGTCGCAGTCCTCCTCCTGGACGGAGCCCACCACCATGATCTTGTAGCCGGCGGGGATCAGGCCCAGATCCTTCATGATCTTGGCGCCGTACACGGCGGAGGCCATGCCGCCCTCCTGGTCGCTGCCGCCCCGGCCGAAGATGATGTCCTCGGTCTCATAGCCGGTATAGGGATCGGCCTCCCAGTTGTTGATGTTGCCGATGCCCACGGTGTCGATGTGGGCGTCGAAGGCGATGATCTTGTCGCCGTCGCCCATCCAGCCGATGACGTTGCCCAGGCCGTCGATCTCCACCTTGTCGTAGCCCAGCTTCTCCATCTCCGCCTTGATGCAGTGGACCACGTCCTTTTCCTCGCAGCTCTCGCTGGGGTGGGAGATCATCTCCCGCAGGAACCGGGTCATGTCCGCCTGATAGCCTTGGGCCGCCGCTTTGATCGCTTCAAAATCCATATCGCTGACCTCCATATCAATGTCCGAAATCCTGTTGCTTCCGCTTTTCGGATTGGCTTACCTACCCCTATCATAGCATAAGAAAACAGGATGTCAAACAAAAAATGAGAAAACCTAAAAATTTTTTTGAGTCCACACGTGGGAAACACGGCAAGGCCGAAATGATTGCAAAAGCAAATGGCTTGTGTTATATAATGGTAGAGGAAAAAGAACTGTAAAAAATGGGATGGGGAGGGCCTATGCCGATACCGGAAAACGTGGAAAATCTGCAGAGAGTCTCTGCAAAAAGCACCATCTATCAAGTGGTATGTGACTGGATCATCACCGGCGTGCTGAAACCGGGGGAGAAGATCATCGACTCGGAGCTGGCAAAGCGATTCAACGTCAGCCGCACCCCGGTGCGGGAGGCCATCCAGATTCTGGAGGGACAGAAGCTGGTCTATGTGGTGCCGGGACGGGCCACTGTGGTGGCGGACATCGACCCCGCCGACATCGAAAAATGCTACCGGACGCTGGCGGAGCTGCAGGCCCTGGCGGCGGAGCTGGCCTGCGGCAGTCTCACAGAGCAGGAGCTGGAACAGCTGGCGCAGATCCACAGCGCCTTTGTGGATGCCTGCGGCCGCAACGACGGCGCAGACGCCATCACCCAGGACAGCCTCTTCCACGACGCCATCGTCCGGGGGGCCCGGAACGAGTATGTGGAGGAATTCTCCCGCACCATGATCCTCCACATCCAGCGGATCAAATACCACTACTTCCACTGCGACCGGCTGCGGAAGATCTCCGTCTCCCAGCACGGGGAGATCCTGCGGACCCTTCAGGCCCGGGACAGCGCCCGGGCAAAGGAGCAGATGCGGAGCCACTGGCTGTGCTCCATGGAAAACAGCCTGCGGGACGTGGCGGGCCTGATGCAGGGCGGCGAAGGAGCCGTCCAGGATGTCCTGACCAAGTAAAGATGTGAGAGACAGCACACCAGAGGACGCGGAGTGAATTCCGCGTCCTCTCCATATTTCCTGGGCGAATTTCATAAAATTGGATCTGGGGTCTGGTACGTTCTGTAGAAATCCATCCGGGAGACAGGGGCTTTCGTTGACTTCTCAGGGCGTGCGGTTCATAATGGAATTGCGATATATTACATATTGCATATTAGAAATCGCAGAGGTTGAGAAAGGAGCAGAGACATGGACAGAGACCAGCAGCTGATCGCGTTCTGCCAGCAGGCCGTTCAGATCCCCAGCCCCTCCGGGCAGGAGCGGGAAGTGGCTCAGCTGATGAAGCGCAAAATGGAGGAGTACGGCTTCGATGAGGTGCTCATCGACCGGTACGGCAGCGTGTTGGGCCGGATGCGTGGCAACCGGCCGGGCAAGACCATCCTTCTGGACGGACACATCGACCATGTGGACGTGATCGACGCCGGGGAGTGGTCCCACGACCCCTTCGGCGGGGAGATCGACCAGGGCCGGATTTACGGCCGGGGCACATCGGACATGAAGGGCAGTGTAACGGCCATGATCTCTGCGGTGGCCCACTTCGCGGAGGACACCGGCCGGGACTTCGCCGGGGAGATCTGCGTGTCCTGCACCGTCCACGAGGAGTGCTTCGAGGGGGTCTCCTCCCGGGAGATCACCCGGCTGGCAAAGCCGGACTTCGTCATCGTGGGCGAGGCCACGTCCACCACGGTCAAGATCGGCCAGAGAGGCCGGGCGGAGGTGGTGGTGGAGACGGAGGGCGTGAGCTGCCACTCCTCGAACCCGGATAAGGGCGTCAACGCGGTCTACCACATGATGGCCGTGATCGAGGAGATCCGCCGGATCGTGCCCAATGAGCACCCCATTCTGGGGAAGGGGATTCTGGAGCTGACCGACATCATCTCGTCCCCCTATCCCGGCGCCTCGGTGGTCCCCGCCCTCTGCCGGGCCACCTTTGACCGGCGGACCCTGGTGGGCGAGGACGAGGCCGTGATCCTGGGCCAGGTGGAGGAGGCCATCGCCCGGGCCCGGGAGAAGATCCCCGGCCTGAAGGCCCGGACCTATCTGGCGGAGGGGAAGGAGGTCTGCTGGACCGGCGAGACCATCGCCGCGAAGCGGTACTTCCCGGCGTGGCTCATCGATGAGGACAACGAATACGTCCAGAAGGCGCTGGCCGGCCTGCGAGAAGCGGGGATCGAGGCACCGATCTCCCACTTCGCCTTCTGCACAAACGGCAGCCACTTCTGCGGCGAGGCCGGCATCCCCACCATCGGCTACGGCCCCTCTCTGGAGAGCCTGGCCCACGTGCGGGACGAGTATATTGAGATCGACCAGCTGACCAAGGCCTGTCGGGGCTTTGCCAGCATCCTCCGGGAGCTGACGCGGTAAGGCGCGGAGCGGAAATCAAGGATCTAGAGGGAATGATTGCTGCATTGGAGCAATTCTGAAGAATCATAAAAAGGAGAATGGACCGTATGGAACAGATTTTGAAATCGATCTCCAGCTTTTTGTGGGGCGCCCCAGTCCTGATCCTCCTGGCCGCCGTGGGGCTGCTGTTTGGATTCCGGACGAAGTTTTTCCAGTTCCGCAAGTTCGGCTATATCCTCAAAAACACCGCCGGTGAGATGTTCAAAAAAGGCGGCGGCGCAAAGGGCAAGGAGGGGACCCTGACGCCTCTGCAGGCGGTGTGCTCCGCGCTGGCGGGCTGCGTGGGCACGGCGAACATCGCGGGCGTGGCCACCGCCATGGTGGTGGGCGGCCCCGGCGCCGTGTTCTGGATGTGGGTGGTGGCTCTGCTGGGCATGCTGACCAAGTGCGTCGAGGTCACCCTGGGGCAGTATTACCGCATCAAGGGCGAGGACGGCGTCTACTACGGCGGCCCCATGTACTACATCGAGCGGGGCATGGGCAAGAAGTGGAAGCCCCTGGCCATCGTCTTCTCCATCACCATCATTCTGGGCGGCCTGGGAACCGCCGCCTTTGCCCAGCCCTACACCATGTCCACCGCCGTGGAGAACAGCCTGGGGATCCCCACCTGGGTCACCACTGTGGTGGCGGCGGTCATCTGCGGCGCGGTGCTGCTGGGCGGCGTCAAGTCCGTCGGCAGCTTCTGTGAGAAGCTGACCCCCGCCATGTGCCTGATCTATGTGGTGGGCGCGCTGGGTGTGATCCTCATGAACCTGGAATACGTCCCCTCCGCCTTCGCGGCGATCTTCCGCTATGCCTTTGCCCCCATGCCCGCCGTGGGCGGCCTGGCGGGTTCCACCGTGGCCCTGGCGCTCCGGCAGGGCGCCGCCCGCGGGACCTTTTCCAACGAGGCGGGCTGCGGATCCTCTCCCATCACCCACGCCACAGCCATCACCGACCACCCCTTCAAGGAGGGCATGTATGGCTGCTTCGAGGTGTTTGTGGATACGCTGGTGGTGTGCACGATGACGGCCCTCTCCATCCTCTGCGCCGGCCCGGAGATCTGGCAGTCCGGCCTGGAGGCGGAGGCCCTGACTATGGCGGCCTTCTCTACGGCCTACGGCAGCACGCTGGGCAAGTTCCTGGTCACCATCCCCCTGGCGCTGTTCGCCTTCTCCACCATGGTGGGGTGGGAGATCAACTACGAGTCCGCCTTCTTCTATGTGTTCCCCAAGGGGAAGCAGTCCAAGGCCTTCAAATACGCCATCCGCGTGCTGTGGCTGGTGCCGGGCTTCCTGGCGCTGGGCAAGACGCCCCAGGTGATCTGGACCATCGTGGACATTGTCTCCGGCTTCTGGTGCATCCCCAATGCCATCGCGCTGCTGGCGCTGTCCGGTGTGTTCATGAAGATCTACAGGGACTACGAGAGCAAATACATCAGCAAGACCACGCCGGTCTCCCAGCCCCTGGAGTACGTCGGAAAGGATTGACCGCCCCGGACTTTGACGGGGCGGTCCCAAGGGCGGCCGGCTGAGGACTGCCCATCGGGCGGCATCCGCGCGGGACGTGGACGCCGCCCGGCTTTTTGCACCGCCCGCGGGAATCAAACATTTTTTTCGACAGCCTAAAAAATATTTGCAAAAACATTGCAATCTCCGCCGGATGCTGGTATGATGCAGTTGGAAACATGGCTCTGGAAATCATGGAGGTGATCCCCCTGGAGAGCAGCCGGCTGGAGATGCTCAAGCAAATCGCGGATGCGCTGGCGGCCCAGTTCGGGCCGAACTGTGAGGTCGTGATCCACGACCTGTCCGCCCAGAACGCGGAACATCCCATCGTCTATATCGTCAACGGCCACGTGACGGGCCGCAAGGTGGGAGACGGGGCGTCCTATGTGGTGGTGGAACAGCTGACCACCAATGACCCGGCGCCCCGGGATCATCTGGCCTATCTGACCCGGACGCCGGACGGCAAGATCCTCAAGTCCTCCACGGTCTATATCCGCAACAGCAAGGGCAAGGTCTCCGCTATCCTGGCCATCAATTACGACATCTCCAAGCTGCTGATGGTGGAGAGCGCGGTCCACGACCTGATCTCCACCGGTGAATCCCAGCCGGCGGAACCGGAGAAGATCATCAACGTCAACGACCTGCTGGAGGAGCTGATCGCCCAGTCAGTGGCCCTGGTGGGTAAGCCGGTGGCCCTGATGAACAAGGACGACAAGGTGAAGGCCATCCGCTTCCTCAGCGAGAACGGCGCATTCCTTGTGACCAAGTCCGGCGACAAGATCGCCAAGTATTTCGGAATCTCCAAGTACACGCTGTATTCCTACATCGACTCAAAACAACAGGAGGGCAAGTAAGTATGATTGATCTGACCATCAACAAGCAGGGCCTGGAGCACAACATCAAAAAGGCCAAGGAGAACGGCATCATCATCCCCACCATCGCCCAGATGGAGCACCCGGAGACCATCCCGGAGAAGATCCAGGAGAAGCTGAGGACCGTGGGCCTGTGGGACGTGAATCCCCTGAACCTGTTCCGCATCACCTGGAAGAACCAGCCCAAGGAGAGCGGCGGCCTCTATCAGGCGGTGCCCAACTACATCGAGCTGCCCCCGGCCCTCACCGGCGTGCCCTGCCGGATCGTGGCCATGGTGGGCAAGTGGTTCCCCACTGGCTGCCACAAGGTGGGCGCCTCCTTCGGCTGCCTGGCCCCCCGGCTGGTGACCGGCCAGTTCGACGTGGACAAACACAAGGCCGTGTGGCCCTCCACCGGCAACTACTGCCGGGGCGGCGCCTTCAACTCCCGGCTGCTGGGTGCCCGGGGCGTGGCCATCCTGCCGGCGGAGATGAGCCAGGAGCGGTTTGACTGGCTCCACGAGATCGGCGCCGAGGTCATCGCCACTCCCGGCTGCGAGTCCAACGTAAAGGAGATCTTCGACAAGACCAACGAGCTGAAGCAGGATCCCCAGTACATGATCTTCAACCAGTTTGAGGAGATGGGCAACCCCCTGTGGCACTACAACGTCACCGGCAACGCCCTGGCGGACGTGTACGAGGCCATCAAGCGCCCCGGCGACCGGTTCGCCTGCGCCGCCTTCACCTCCGGCTCCGCCGGCACCATGTCCGCCGGCGACCTGCTGAAGGAGAAGTACCCCTACCTGAAGCTGGCGGTGGGCGAGGCCCTCCAGTGCCCCACCATTCTGGAGAACGGCTTCGGCGGCCACCGGATCGAGGGTATCGGCGACAAGCACATCCCCTGGATCCACAACGTGAAGAACACCGACATGGTCATTGACATCGACGACGAGGACTCCCAGCGGCTGCTGCGGCTGTTCAACACCCCCGAGGGCCAGGCATATCTGAAGAACGAGCTGCACCTGGACGACGCGCTGATCGAGAAGCTCACCTGGCTGGGCATCTCCGGCATCGCCAACGTGCTGTGCTGCATCAAGATGGCCAAGTATTACGAGCTCACGGAGCATGACGTGGTGGGCACGGTCCTGACGGACTCCGCCGTCATGTACCAGAGCCGCATCCAGGAGCTGAACGACCAGTACGGCCCCTACAACGCCCACGAGGCGGCCATGGACCACGCCCTGCACATGCTGAACCTGAAGCTGGACAACATGCAGGAGCTGACCTACCAGGACCGCAAGCGGGTCCACAACCTGAAGTACTACACCTGGGTGGAGCAGCAGGGCAAGACCGTGGAAGAGCTGAACGCCCTGTGGTACGACACGGAGGGCACCTGGGACGCCGTCCACAAGGAGGCCAAGGATCTGGACGATCTGATCAACGCCTTCAACGAGGAGACGGGCCTTCTGAAGAACCTGTAAAACGCCGCAGGGCGGGGCAGCCGCCCCGCCCTGCCTTTCGATTCAGATAAGGAGAAGCGACATGAAACACGTCCTGTACGGCAAATGCGTCAAGTGCGGCAAGACCTATGCCGCCGTCCCGGATCTCACCACCTGCGAGTGCGGCGGCATTCTGGACATCGTCTACGACTACGACTACATCAAGACCCAGCTGACAAAGGAGAAGCTGGCGGCCCGGCAGGACCACACCATGTGGCGGTACCGGGAGCTGCTGCCGGTGGAGCCGGAGACTCCCAACACCCCCCTGCGGGTGGGCTGGAGCCCCCTGTACGAGGAGCCCCGCCTGGCGGAGCAGCTGGGCTTGAAGCGGCTCTGGGTGAAGGACGACGGCCAGAATCCCACCGCGTCCTTAAAGGACCGGGCGTCCGCCATGGCGGTGGCCAAGGCCCGGGAGGCGGGGGCGAAAGTGATCGCCTGCTCCTCCACCGGCAACGCCGCCAGCTCCCTGGCGGGCAACGCCGCGGCGGCGGGCCTCAAGACCTACATCTTCGTCCCCTCCCGTGCCCCCAAGGGCAAGGTGGCCCAGCTGATGACCTTCGGCGCCACCGTCATCTCCGTCCAGGGCAGCTATGAGGACACCTTCGAGCTCTCCAAACAGGCCATCGACAAGTGGGGCTGGTACAACCGCAACGCCGCCATCAACCCCTACCTCTCCGAGGGCAAAAAGACCGTGGCCCTGGAGATCATGGAGCAGCTGGACTGGCAGGTGCCGGACTACATCGCCATCAGCGTCGGCGACGGCTGCACCATCGCCGGCCTCTGGAAGGGATTGAAGGACCTGTACGCCATCGGCTTCATCGACCGCCTGCCCCGGCTCATCTCCGCCCAGGCGGAGGGCTGCTGCCCCATCAACCGGGCCATCGCGGAGAACAAGCCCTGGCATCCCATGGAGGAGAACACCCTGGCGGACTCCATCGCTGTGGGCGTGCCCCGGAACGCCGACAAGGCGCTGATGGCCATTCGGGAGAGCAATGGAATCGTGGTGAACGTCTCCGACCAGGAGATCATGGCCGCCCAGGGCCTGCTGGGCCGGACCTGCGGCGTGTTCGGCGAACCCGCCGGCGTCACCGGCACCGCCGGGGTGAAGAAGCTCTGCGAGCAGGGCGTCATCGGCAAGGACGACACGGTGGTCAGCGTGGTCACCGGCAACGGCCTGAAGGACGTGGCCAACGCCATCAAGGCCGCGGGGGAGCCTATCTCCATCCCCTCCGACATGGACCGCCTGCTGGAGGCCTTCGCGGAACACGGCATCACGGTGGGATAAATGGCAATGGGCCGGCGGGACACCGTCGGCCCGTTTTCTGTTTCGGCAAAAAATGTTTTCCCGCCTGCAACCTCTGCTCCCTATTTTCCGACTGTATAGATGAAAGCAGCTTTCGAACAAGAGAGGGATCACTATGGAGGACAAGGACATCGTGGCACTGTACTGGGCCCGCTCCGAGGAGGCCGTCCGGGCCACGGCGGCCAAGTACGGCGCCTACTGCGCCGCCATCATCCGGCGGTTCCTGGGGGATGGCCGGGACAGCGAGGAGTGCCTCAACGACACCTGGCTGGGGGCCTGGAACGCCATGCCGCCCCAGCGGCCTCTCCGCCTGCCGCCCTTCCTGGGCCGCATCGCCCGGAACACCGCCCTGGACCGGTACGACTACAACACCGCCCAGTGCCGGGGCGCCCTGCCGGCAGTGCTGGAGGAGCTGGGGGAGTGCGTCTCCGGCGCGCCCCTGGAGGAATCCCTGGACCTCCATGCCCTGGGAGAGGCCATCTCCGATTATCTGGACACCGTGTCCCCGGCGGCCCGGCGGACCTTCCTCCGCCGGTACTGGTACGGCGACAGTCTGGAGGACATCGCCCGCCGGTACGGCGACTCCATATCCAAGGTGAAATCCCTGCTCCACCGCACCCGGAAGGGACTGCGGGAACATCTGATCCGGGAGGGATACGCGCTATGACGAGAGAAGAGCTGTTCCGGGCCGTGGGGGAGGTCCGGGAGGACCAGATTGCCGACGCAGCGGAAAAGCCAAACAGAACCGCCCCCCGCTGGCGGCGGTACGGGGCCCTGGCGGCCTGCCTGGCGGTGGTGCTGGCGGGGGCCTTCGGCATGAGCCGCCTGGGCATTGGCGGGATCTCTGACCAGGAGATCGCCCAGGAGAGCGCCGGCGAAAGCGGCCTGGACGAAACCGACGGCCCCCTGGCCCCCCGGTACTCCGTGGGGGCGGAGATCCGGGAGATCGACGGCTCCGATGGGACCTGGGCCGGCCCGTTCAACAGCGCCGCCGCAGACTCCAGCCTGGTGTGGCTGGACCCGGAGGAGATCCTGGCCCTGGACACCGTGATCTTCCGGGGCACGGTGATGGGCATGCGGTACTTTGAAGTCACCGTGGGCGGCCTGGAGGAGACCTATACCGTGGCCTCTGTGGAGGTCTCCGACTGCCTCCGGGGGGACCTGGCGGCGGGGGACACCTACAACGTGGCGTATCGTGGCGGGCCTGGGGTCTCCACCTCCCTCTCCGGGGACCTGGAGAATCTGGAAGTGGGCAGCGAGGCCATCTTCATGCCCTACGTGGCCACCCCGGAAACGGGCTGGGGCAGCGGAGACAGCTACTTCTGCTACGCGGACCTGGCGGAGCTCTACATGGACGAGGGCCACCGCTTCCTGTTCCTGGACACCGGCGACGGCGTCTCCTACGCCTCGGAGGTCTACGACATCCCGGCATCGGACGGGGAGAGCGTGACCCTGGACGACGTGGCGGCCTACCTCCGGGGGCTGCTGGGACAGTAAGAGGGGAACTGTATGGCCGAACTTAAAAGGAAACAGAGGATTTCCCCCGGAAAGAGCCTGCTGCTGGTCCTGCTCCTGGCCGGTGTACCGCTGGCGGCCCTGGGAAAAATGATGCAAAGGGACACGGCCGCAGACTACCCTGCCGCCATCATGGTGGACGGCACAGTTTACCTGGTTCCGGTGGACCCGCTGCCCGCCGGGACAGTGGACGAGGGGGAGATCTCTGGCTGTGTGGAGTCCTATACAGAGACCTTCCCCGAAAAAGACGGCCAGCGGAATTTCAGCCGGGAGGCGGCTCTGCCCTACGCCCCGGCCGCGGGCGGCCTTGCCCTGCTGTGTGACGGCGCGTGGTACCTGTGCGACCCCGCACAGTTTGATGACGATGGTGTGCTCCTGCCCGGCGGAGACCGCCCCTGAACGTCCCAGACCGGACATTGCGGAGCCTTCTTGACTTTTCCCGCGCAAATTATATAATAGGTACGGTGCCTCCCGGGCACCATCCACCTGAGGGAATGAGAAAGAGGAGGCACCTGATATGACGTATCCCATGACCGTGGCGGGCCTGCACCGGGACCTGCCCATCTGCAAAGTGACGGACGACCTGTACATCGGCGCGTTCATCGTGTTCGGCGACGCGGAGCTGACCGTGGCCTGCGCCCGGGAGCTGTTGAAGCTGGTCCCGGCGGAGGACTACGACTACATGCTGACGGCGGAGGCCAAGAGCATCCCCCTGATCCATGAGATGGCCCGCCAGTCCGGGGCGAAGAAGTACTTCATCGCCCGGAAGGGTCCCAAGGCCTATATGCCGGACCCCATCCACGTGGAGGACACCTCCATCACCACCGCCGGCACCCAGCGGCTGTACCTGGGCCGGGACGATGCGGAGCTGATCCGGGGCAAGCGGATTTTGCTGATGGACGACGTGATCTCCACCGGCGGATCTCTCCACGCCATGGAGGAGTTGGTGGCCCTGGCGGGCGGCACCGTCACCGGGCGGGTGGCCGTCCTGGCGGAGGGAGACGCCGCGGACCGCAAGGACATCAAGTTCCTGGAAAAGCTGCCGGTGTTCAACGCCGACGGCACGGTGAAGGGATAAGGCGAATACAAC
>DWYU01000104.1 GCA_019118505.1 Candidatus Oscillibacter excrementavium | reverse complement strand
TGGGGCGCCGCCCCTGGTCGTTATGTGAGGATATGAGCCGTAAGAGGGCGTCGGGGTGGTCATCGCATGGAATTGCTTCTCTTTTCGCTACCGCTGGCTGTTCCGCACGGGAGGTAGGTGCACCGGGCCGATGTGGGCATTGGCCCCTACAGAGAAGGAGGGGCCAACCCATCCGCAGGGGCGGACGCCCTCGTCCGCCCGCCGGTACAGGCCGCCATGACAGCCCGGGCAGCGCGTAGCGGAGCGGAACGCGCGGAAAGAGAAGCGGGTCAAATACGTTTTTGCAACCCGATTTTCGTCGATACCCGCGCCGCGGGAACCCGCCGTCAAGTCTGCGCCGCACCCTGCCGCGCCCGTCGGGGAGCCATCGCAAATCCGCAGGCACCATCTCTCGTCAACCCCCGGACAGCAGCTTTGCACGTTCGTGCAAAGCTGCGGCCGAACATTTTTTCTTTTCCACCGGGCGCGGCGCATTTTCTTTTTGATGTCTCAAAAAGAAAATGGGGGGCGCTCCCCTGTGGGAACAGCCCTCTGGCGGGAGCCGGCGCCCCTGAGGCCGCCGTCCGGCGGCCTGTCCATCCCCTGTGGGATGCTCCAATACCAGATCATTCCCTTGCAAAAGGAGGTATTTTTCGATGCCAAGCAATCGAATCGGCCGGATCAATGAAGAGATCCAGCGGGAGCTGGCGGACCAGCTCCGCCACCTGAAGGACCCCCGGGTCTCCCAGGTGGGCATGGTGTCCATCACCCGGGTGGACACCACCAACGACCTGCGGTACGCCCGGGTCTATGTCAGCACCCTGGACAAGAGCCGGGAGCAGGACGTGCTGAAGGGCCTGAAGTCCGCCGCCGGCTTCCTGCGGCGGGAGCTGGGCCATACGCTGCAGCTGCGCTATACGCCGGAGCTGCAGTTCATTGCCGACGACTCCATCCAGCACGGGGCCCACATTCTGGAGATCCTGCGCCAGGTGGAGAAGCAGGACGAGGCCCGGGACGGCGGAGACGCCGGTGAAACGGAGGAATGAGCCATGCTGACGGTCTCCCAGACAGCGGAGCTGCTGCGGTCCTTTGACAACGTCCTGATCCTCACCCACGTCCGCCCGGACGGGGACACGGTGGGCTGCGCCGCCGCCCTGTGCGCCGGCCTTCGCCGCCTGGGAAAGACGGCGTATCTGCTGCCCAACCCGGAGCTGACGGACACCACCGCCCCCTATTTCGCCCCTTACGCGGCGCCGGAGGGCTTCATCCCGGACAAGGTGGTGTCCACAGACATCGCCACTGCGGGCCTGTTCCCGGAGAACGCAAAACCCTACGGGGAGCGGGTGGATCTGGCCATCGACCACCACCCCTCCTTCGAGTCCTTCGGCCGGGAAAACATCGTGCGGCCGGAGGCCGCCGCCTGCGGCGAGCTGATCTATGACATCCTGGCCCAGCTGGGCCCCATCACGCCGGAGATGGCCCTGCCCCTGTATGTGGCCGTGTCCACGGACACGGGCTGCTTCGCCTACGCCAACACCACCGCCCAGACCCACGCCGTGGCGGCGGCCCTGCTGCGGACCGGCATCGACTACCAGACCGTCAACAAGGTGTTCTTCCGCACCAAGAGCCGGAAGCGGATGCAGCTGGAGGCGGCCATTTTGAACGAGTGCGAGTTCTATGACGGAGACCGGGTGGCGGTGCTGTCTGTCCCCCTGTCCCTGATGGAGCGGCTCCAGGCCACGGAGACCGACGCGGAGGACCTCTCCGCCCTGGGCCCCCAGATCGAGGGGGTGGACTGCGCCATCACCATGCGGGAGCTGCGGCCGGACGTGTGGAAGATGTCTCTGCGGACCGGAGAGCGGGTCAACGCCACGGAGGTCTGCCGCCTGCTGGGCGGCGGCGGCCACGCCGCAGCCGCCGGCTGCACGGTGGAGGCTCCCTGGGCTCAGGCCAAGCGGCGGATCTTGGACGCGGTGGCCCAGGTGGTGCCGGACTGCCGGATAGACAACTGAACAAACAGCCCCTGCTTTTGATTGAAAGAACCGGAAAGGGTGATTTTTGTGAGCCTGTGGACCAGTCGGAAACTCTCCAACATCTGTGTGGCCGCGGCGGTCCTCCTGTGCCTGCTGGGCGCGCAGGCCAAGACGGCCGCGCTGTTCGCGGCGGCCATTGTGCTCCTGCTGCTGGACCTGCTCCAGCTGGCCGTTTTTTACCGCTGTCCCCACTGCGGGCGCCTGCTGCCCTTCCGGCAGTGGGCAGGGCCTTTGTACTGCCCCTACTGCGGCAGGGAGCTGAACGCGCAAAATCCGGACCGGTGAGACCGGGCCAGACTTCCCACAAAAGGAGAATCCCTATGCCCAACGGAATCCTCATCATCGACAAGCCCGCCGACTGGACCAGCATGGACGTCTGCGCCAAGGTGCGGGGCATCTTCCACGAAAAGCGGGTGGGCCACGGCGGGACTCTGGACCCCATGGCCACCGGTGTCCTGCCGGTCTTTGTGGGACAGGCCACCCGGGGCGTGGCGTTCGCGGAGAGCGGGCAGAAGGAATATGTGGCCGGCCTGCGGCTGGGCCTGGTGACCGACACCCAGGACACCACGGGGACCACCCTGGAGACCCGCCCCGTCACGGCGGACCGGGGGGCGGTGGAGGCGATCCTGCCCCGCTTTCTGGGGGAGCAGGAGCAGATCCCGCCCATGTACTCCGCCATCAAGGTGGGGGGGCAGAAGCTCTATGAACTGGCCCGGAAGGGCCAGGAGGTGGCCCGGAAGCCCCGGCGCATCACCATCTATGAGCTGGAGCTGCTGGAGCAGGCCGGCGGGACAGACTATCTGCTCCGCTGCCGCTGCTCCAAGGGCACCTACATCCGCACACTCTGCCACGACATCGGACAGCTGCTGGGCTGCGGCGGCGCCATGTACAGCCTGCGGCGCACCATGGCCGCCGGGTTCACCCTGGACCAGGCGGTGACCCTGGAGGAGGTGCAGGCCCGGGGAGAGGCCCTGCTGCTGCCCACGGACAGCCTGTTTGCGGAGCACCCGGTCCTGCGCCTGCCGACCGGCACGGCGGAGCGGCGGGTCCGCTGCGGCAATCCCGTCTCCCTGCCGGGCACGAGGGACGGCGTCTACCGGGTGTACAGCCAGGAGGGACAGTTCCTGTGCCTGTCCCGGGCCAGCGGCGGCACGCTGACATCCATCAAGAACTTCTTTGGAGCGTAAACCATGAAAGAACGAGTCATTGCTCTGGGCTTCTTTGACGGAGTCCACCTGGGCCACGGCGCCCTGCTGCGCCGGACCGCCGAGGAGGCCGCCCGGCGGGGCTGTACCCCGGCGGTATTCACCTTTGACCGCCCCCCCAAGGAGGTGGTCACCGGCATTCCCTGCCCCCTCATCAACTCCCCCGAGGACCGGCGGGATCTGATCCGCCGGCTGTACGGTATCGCAGACATACTGATGGTCCCCTTTGACAACGAGATGATGACCACCCCCTGGGACGAGTACATCACCCGGATCCTGGTGGGGCGCTATCACGCCGTCCACCTGGTGGCGGGGCATGACCACCACTTCGGCCACAAGAACCAGGGCACGCCGGAGCTGCTGGCCCAGAAGTGCCGGGAGCTGGGCCTGGGCTGTGACATCATCCCCAAGGTGGAGGTGGCCGGCATCACGGTCAGCTCCACCTATATCCGCCGTCTGGTGGAGCTGGGACAGATCAGCCGGGCCAACCGCTTTCTGGGGCACCCCCACACCCTGACGGGCCAGGTCCGCCACGGCCGGGGCATCGGCTCCAGCCAGCTGTTCCCCACCGCGAACCTCACCATCCCGCCCCATGTGCTGGTGCCCAGCCACGGCGTCTACGCCACCCGGGTCACCCTGGAGGACGGCACCAGCTACAGCGCGGTCACCAATGTGGGGGTCCGGCCCACGGTCCACAACGGCACGGATGTGACGGTGGAGGCGTGTCTCCTGGATTTCCAGGGGGACCTGTACGGCAAGGTCCTCCGGCTGGAATTCTACGAGCACCTGCGGCAGGAGGTCCGTTTTGACTCCCTGGAGGCCCTGCGGGCCCAGATCCAGTCGGACGCGGACGCCACCCGGGCCTATTTCGCGGCGGGCGTCCCGGAGATCCCGTCCGCCGACTGACAGAGACTCCGCAAAAGACAGGCGCGGCACCCCGCGAGG
>DWYU01000103.1 GCA_019118505.1 Candidatus Oscillibacter excrementavium | reverse complement strand
GCCCGAGGGCCGTGCCGCGCCGAAGCAGTTCCGCTGTCACAGGAGATTGTAGAGAATCTTGGCCATCTGGCCCCGGGTGATGTTGCTGCCGGGGCGGAAGGTGCCGTCGGAGTAGCCGCTGATGATCCCCTGGGCCACCATGGTCTGGATGTAGGAGGCGGCGTAGGAGGGGATGGAGGCCGCGTCGGAGAAGGTCAGCGCCGTGGAGGCGTAGCCCTTCTCCTGGGTGCGGCCGATCATGGCCGCCGCCTGGGCCCGGGTCAGGCTGGAGCCGGGGTTGAAGTACAGCCGGCCGTCCGCGCCGGTGGAGCCGTTGATGATGCCCTCGGTGTACAGGGCCTTGACGGCAGTGAGGGCGTAGTCCCCGATGGAAGCGGTGTCCGCGAAAGGCAGCGTCACGCTCTCATACCGGCTGCCGTCCAGCCCCAGGTAGCGGAACAGCATCACCGCGAACTGCTGGCGGGAGATGTTCTGGTTGGGGCGGAAGGTGCCGTCGGAGTAGCCGGTGGTGATGCCGGCGTCATACAGGAAGTCCACATAGGTGGCCGCCCAGTAGTTCCGGGTGTCCGTAAAGACAGGCGTCCAATCCTCGCCCACAGGCACGTCGTAGGAGGCCCGGCCGATGTTGCCGGAGGCGTCCCGGGCGGTGACGGTGACCCGATGGGGCCGCCCGTCGGACACCAGGGAGGTGTTGAGGGCGCCGGTGGAGGCGTTGTAGGTGAAGGACTGGGCCTTGCCGTCCCAGGTGACGGAGACGCTGGACTCCGGGAGCACCCCGTCCACGGCGTCCGAGACCGTGGCGGTCAGGGTGGCGCCGGAGGCGGACAGGGTGACGGTGGGCGGCGTGTTGTCCACCGTGCCGGTAAAGGACAGGACCATCTGATCCAGGTAAATGGTGCCGCTGCCGCCGCTGGAGGAGGCGGAGATGTCCATCTCACGGCTCAGCTGCAGGCCGTCGATCCGCTCCACGCCGGTGAGCCCCACCGTGACCTGCTTCCAGCCGGTGAAATCCAGATTGGTTATCAGCAGCTCCTGATTCATCCGGGTGCCGTCGAAGTACAGGAGGGACAGGGGCAGGCCGGAGCCGTCGCCGTAGACCCAGAGGTTCAGCTGGTTGTAGGGCCCGGTCTCCAGCTCCCCTCCGATCCAGAGCTCCGTGATATAGCCGGTCCCCGTGCTGTTGTAGGCGTCCAGGGTGTAGTCCAGACGGCCTGCGCCGCGGCCGATGCGGACGTCGTTGCTGTTGTTGGTGATGGAGAGGGTGCCGCCGCGGACGTTGCTGAAGATGGTCTGTTCATCCTCGAAGTCCTCCAAGGTCTGGAGGGCGGCGGAGGAGACCGTCACCTGGACGGTGGCGCTCCGGCTGCCGGCGGTGGCGGTGATGGTGCCGGTGCCGGGGGCAGTGGCGGTAAAGACGCCGTGCGCGTCAACGGTGCCGATGTTGCCGGACACCGACCACTGGAAGGCCTCCGGATCCGCCTTCAGGGAGATGTGGTTGTAGGCGGCGGAGCCGGTCAGCTGGGTGGTGGAGCCGACAGTGGCGTTCAGAGTGGTGATGATGGTGTTGCTGCTGTTGCGGATGGCCACGTCCGTGGGATTGGCGATGGCGTGGACCGTGGTGGAGCCCTCCCGGCCCCGGTATGCCGCGGTCACGGTGATGTCGCCGCCGGAGGAGGGGGTGGTGAGGATGCTGCCGTCCATCTCTCCGGCGGAGGCCTCCAGATCATAGTCCCCCTCCATGGGGATGAAGTTGGTGTCCACCGCGGCGGCGGAGATCCCCACCTTGCTGCCGGCCAGGACATAGTCGTTGTCCGCCTGGACATAGAAGTGGCTCAGCTGGCCGGAGGGCTCACTGCTGGCCACCAGGAACAGGTGGTTGGTCACGGAGCGCTCACTGCCGTCAGAGGGACGGTTGATGGTGGCGGCGGTGGTGTCGTCCGGCGCCGTTACGGTGATGGTGGTGGAGCCGCCGCCGTCCAGGCCGATGGCGGACACACAGCCCAGCTCGATCATCCGCTGGGCCACCTGGGTCAGGCTGGCGCCGATGGAGTAGCCGGACCGCCGGCCGTCGATGGTGTAGAACACCACGTCGCCGTCAGCGGTCACGCCCACCGCGGTGCGGGGGCTGGTGCCGGAGGGCAGGCCGGAGGTCACCGCCCCGTTTTCCACCAGGGAGTACAGGGCGCCCACGGCGTACTGCACGTCGTTCCAGGCCGCGTCCGCGGCGGAGACGGTCACGGTGATCTCACTGCCCACAGGGATGTTCCGCAGGGCATCGGTATAGTAGACATTGGAGAGACTGTTGGCGGAGAGGACCACCTGATCCTGGCCGATGGCGGTGGCGGAGGCGGCCTCGATCACCCGGTCCGCCCGCAGGGTGAGGGTGCCGCCGATGGAGAGCGAGCCGTCCACAATGGTGCACAGCACGTCCACGCCGGCCTCCGTGTTGCCGGTGGTGTGCCGGTCGTTGAAGTCATATGTATAGAGGTAGATGCCGCCGGTGGAGACCCGGGCCTTGTTGACGCCGGCGATGGTGCGGATGATCTCCGCGGCGTATCCGGCGCTGTCCGTGCCCTGATAGCCCAGGTCGGCGGAGACGGTGACGCCGGGCTTGCCGATGACGGCGGAGCCGTCCTCCCGGAAGCCGATGGCGTAATACCCGGCGTCGCTGCTGAGGAGATTGCCCTCCGACACCAGGATGCCGATGGGCAGGCCGTTGCCGGTGTTGAAGAAGTCGCCGTTGATGCCGGCTACCACCCGGTACCCCTGGCCCTCCAGCGCCCGGGCCGCGGAGGTCACCGTGGTGCGGGAGGTCAGTGTGCCGCCGTAGGTGACGATGGGGGTCACATCGTCGTTGGGGGAATAGGTGATGACATTTTCCGTCCGCAGGTCGGAGTAGGCGGTGCTCCAGAACACGTTGGTGGAGAGCTGGGTCTCCCGGTTCAGCAGGGTGTCCTTGGAGGTCAGATCCTCCCCCAGCGCCTCCGACGCGGCGGCGGTGAGGCCCAGGGAGCACAGGAGCGAGAATGCCAGAAACAGGGACAGGGTCTTGCGCAGGGTCTTTTTCATATCATACCTCCATCAGCTGTGAAAAATGGTCTACATAATCCTCTTCAGAATAGCACAGGCCGGGAAAAAAGTAAATCCCAAACCGGTTACAAATTTCTCCTGGGAAGTCAGATGCTTCCAGAATAACAGACGGTGTTCCGGCAGAAAAGTTCCGCGTTTTTGAAAAAGGACTTGGAGAAACGGCGGAAGTGTATTACACTGGACACAGGGACGCGGCGGACAGCCGCGGAGAAAAGGAGGCGCGCAATGACAGTCAGCGTGGATGAGACCCGGTGCATCGGCTGCGGGATGTGTGCGGCGGCGGTGCCGGCGGTCTTTCAGATCCAGGGGCGGGTGTCCGTGGTGCAGACCCAGCCCCGGACGCCGGCGGATGAGGCCGGGGCCTTTGACGCGGCCAACGGCTGCCCGGTGAACGCCATCAAGGCCCGGAGATCGTGAAAAGCGGAGGCCCGGCAGAGGAGCGTGTTCCTCTGCCGGGCCTCCGCTTTTTCGGGACGGTTCAGGCGGCCGGTCAGTCCAGGTTCACCCGGAAGTCCCCCCGGGCGGAGGCCGCCGCCCGGCGCTGCTTGTCGGCGGCCAGGGCGCCCAGCATCCCGCCGATGATCTGGTTGGACACCAGGAAGCCCCGGGGCGTCAGATGCCAGCGGCCATCCTCCTCCACCGCGTAGCCCGCCTGGGCACACTGGTTCAGGAAGGGGAGGAAGCAGGAAAAGCGCCGGCGGAAGCGGTTTTCAAACACCTTGGGATCCAGCCCCGCCGTGGTCCGCAGGCCCAGCATGATCCACTCCGTGTCCCGGTCCAGGGGTGGGATCCGGTCACTCTCCGACAGCATGGGAGCGTGGTCCCGGACACCCCGGATATAGGCCTCCAGGTCCCGGGTGTAGGCGTACCGAACCCCGCCGAAGTCCGAGTGGGCCCCGGGGCCGAAGCCGGCGTACTCCCCCAGGGTCCAGTACTTCAGGTTGTGCCGGGAGGCCCGGCCCGGCTTCGCGAAATTGGAGATCTCATACTGCTCATAGCCGTGGTTTTTCAGAAACTCCACGGTATAGAGATACATATCCGCCTGGGCCTCGTCCCCCGGCAGGCCGGCGGTGTCCCGCCGGGCAAAGAGAGGGGTGCCCTCCTCCACCTTCAGCCCGTAGCAGGAGAGGTGCTCCGGCGCCAGGTCCACGGCGGCGGAGAGGTTCTTCTGCCACCCCTCCAGGGTCTGGTGGGGCAGGCCGTAGATCAGGTCCAGGGACAGGTTCTCGAACTTTGCCTTCCGGGCGGCCTCCACGGCGGCGGACACCTGGGCCATGGTGTGGACCCGGCCGATCTCCGCCAGCTCTTCGTCGTCGGCGGACTGCATCCCCAGGGAGAGACGGTTGAAGCCGCACTTCCGCAGGGAGCGCAGCTCCTTCCAGTCCCCGGCGGAATCCGGGTTGGCCTCCAGGGTGATCTCGGCGTCCTTGGCCACCTTGAACTTTTTCAGAACGACTTTCAGGAGCTTGGTCAGCCGTTTGACCCCCAGATAACTGGGGGTGCCGCCGCCGAAGTACACCGTGTCCACCAGGTGGTCCGCCGCGAAGGGGGCGGTCTCCGCCAGATGGGCGCAGAGGGCGTCGGTGTAGTCGTCCATCCGGCTCTCCGCCTGGGGCAGGGAGTAGAAGTCGCAGTAGACGCATTTGCTCTTACAGAAGGGGATGTGGAGATACAGGCCCAGGGCGGGCGGGGTGGCTTTCATGGGAATTCCTCCAAACACACAGGTCATTGGACACCAGTGTACTCCCTTCCGCCCGGCTTTGCAAGAGGCGCATACTTTTCGCCATCCGGGAGACCCTAGGATGGAGAAAACCGGAAACCATTTGGAAAAGGGGGATCTTCGTGGAGATGTCGCCGCAGGAGTACCAGCAGTATGTGAAGCAGAAGGCGAAGAAATCGCCGATGTGGAAGGACACGGCCCTGGCCTTTGTGGTGGGAGGAGCCATCTGCGTGGTGGGGCAGCTGATCCAGAACGGGTGGGCCGCCGCCGGCCTTGCAGAAAAGCAGGCGGGCACCGCCACCTCCTGCACCCTGGTGTTCCTGTCCGCCCTGCTGACGGGGCTGAACCTCTACAACAAGCTGGCCCGCTTCGGCGGCGCCGGGACGCTGGTGCCCATCACCGGCTTTGCCAATGCGGTGGTCTCTCCCGCCATGGACTTCCGCAGCGAGGGATTCGTCACCGGCATGGCGGCCAAGATGTTCCTGATCGCCGGGCCGGTGATCGTGTTCGGCACCGTGGCCTCGGTGATCTACGGGGTGATCTTGCGGCTGCTGGGATGAGCGGGGGCACAGCCCCCGCCCGCCGCCTGGGGGCGCCGCCCGAATCCGGATTGACAAACGGCGTCCGCTCCGATAAAATAGAGACCATCCAGCCGCTCCCTGTGAGCGGCTTTTGCAGGGAAGAAAGTTAGCTTAGACTAACTTTAGATGAGAGAGATATCAGGGGGCAGCGGCGGTGATCGGAACAGTGTTGAAACAGCGGGACCAGGGACAGGTGCGGGTGGCAGAGCCCGCCCCGGGGCTGATGCTCTGCGCCGCGGATTTTCCGGCCGGCGGCAGCTGCGCCGCGCCGCCCCCTGATCCGGGCCGGCTGGAGCTGCTGTTCTGCCGGAGCGGACGGCTCCAGCTGGCCTTTGGAGACGGCCGCACGGCGGCCCTGGGGCCGGGGGATCTGCTGGTGCGGACTCCCTGGTCCGGGGCGGTCACCGGTTCCGCCCCGCTGGGCGGCGTCTGCTTCACGGAGATGGCCGCCGCGGAGGAGACGCTGGCCAGGCTGTATGGCGGGCTGTCCCTGCCGCCGGTGCCGCTGGAGCATCTCCGCAGCCGGACACCGGGCGGCTGGCTGGTGCTGCGGGACACCGCCTGGTCCGGGCCGGTGCTGGAGGCGCTGGAGCGGCTCCCGGAGGAGGAACAGGGGGGCTATGTGCTGCTGCGGGCGCTGGAGCGGCTGTATCTCCTGTGCCGCCGGCCGGAGGAGACCCGCCCGTCCGGGGACGCCTACTTCGACCGCTACCAGCGAAATGCCGCGGAGCGGGTGCGGGCCTATATGGTAGAACATCTGGACAGCCGAATCACGGTGGAGGACCTGGCCCGGCAGTTCCAGATCTCCGCCACTACCCTCAAAGCCTGCTTCCGCCAGCTCTATGGGGAGCCGCTCCACGCCTACCTCCAGCGCTACCGCCTGGAGACGGCGGCGGAACTGCTGCGGACCATGGACATGAGCGTATTGGAGGTGGCCGCCGCGGTGGGGTACTCCGGCACCAGCCGGTTCGGCGCCGCCTTCAAGGAGCTGTATCGGCAGACCCCCGGGGCCTACCGGCGGCGCCTGCGGGAGAAAAATGTCCAAAACAGGTGATTCCCGCCGGATCCCGGCGGAATTTCCCGGGGGAATGTGGTAATCTGCTATATCCGAAACAACGTGCGCATAGGAGGCGTCTGGAATGAAGCAACACCGATTCTGGGCCTGGGGCGCCATTTTCTGCATGGTGATGGCCATGCTCTCAGGCTACCGGCGCAAATGAAAAAGGAGGAACCAAGATGAATCTCTATGGAAAGGCCGCCCTGTTCGCGGGCGGTGTGCTGTTCGGCTCTGCCGGACTGAAGCTGCTGGCCAGCAAGGACGCGAAGAAGGTCTATACCCACACCCTGGCCGCCGCCCTGCGGGTGAAGGAGTCCGCCATGGGCACGGTGACTTCCGTGCAGGAGAATGCCGCGGACATTCTGGCCGCCGCGGAGGACATCAACGCCAAGCGGGCCGCTCAGGAGACGGTGGTGGAAGACGATTCCGCCGAAGTCGAGGGCTGACCCGGACTGCGGGATACATAGCGCAGAGAGGGCCGCACCGCGGCCCTCTTCTGATGTTTGGAGGAGACTATGAAATTCGAGATCAAGCATGAGAGCACCGGCCGCATCCGGGTCCGAATGCTCCCTGCCCGGATGACCCTGGAGCAGGCGGACCTGCTGGAGGCCTATCTCCAGGGGCTGGAGGGCGTCCGGCAGGCGGTGGTCCACGAGCGGACCGGCTGTGCCGTCATCCGCTATCAGGGGGACCGGAAGGCGCTGCTGCGGGCCGTCAGCCGGTTTTCCTACCAGCGGGCGGCGGGGCTGGCGCCGACTCACAGTGCCCGGGCTCTGAACCGGGCCTATCAGGAGAAGCTGGTGGGCATGGTGGCCTGCAAGGCCGCCAGGGCGCTGTTCCTGCCATCGCCCCTCCGGGCGGCCTGGGCCGTCTGGCAGGCGGTGCCCTATCTGTTCCGGGGGCTGCGGTGCCTGCTGCGCCGGCAGCTCCACGTGGAGCTGCTGGACGGAGTGTCCATTGGCGTGTCTCTGCTGCGGCGGGACTTCGGCACCGCGTCCTCCGTCACGTTCCTGCTGGGGCTGGGGGAGCTGCTGGAGGAGTGGACCCACAAGAAATCCGTGGAGGACCTGGCCCGGAGCATGTCCCTGAACATTGACCAGGTGTGGGTCAAGACTCCGTCCGGCGAGGTGCTGACGCCCCTGTCCCAGGTACGGACCGGGGATCTGGCGGCGGTGCGGATGGGCGGCATGATCCCCCTGGACGGCGTCATCCAGGAGGGGGAGGTGATGGTGAACCAGGCCTCCCTCACCGGGGAGTCCGTCCCGGTGGCCAAGGGGCCCGGCACCGCTGTGTACGCCGGTACCGTGGTGGAGGAGGGGGCGTGCCTCCTCCGGGTGACCCAGCAGTCCGGCAGCAGCCGGTACGACAAGATCGTGGCCATGATCGAGCAGTCGGAGAAGCTGAAGTCCGCGGCGGAGAGCAAGGCCGCCGGCCTGGCGGACAAGCTGGTGCCCTATACCCTGGCGGGCAGCGTCCTGGCCTGGCTCCTCACCGGCAATATGACCCGGGGGCTGTCGGTGCTGATGGTGGACTTCTCCTGCGCGCTGAAGCTGGCCATGCCCCTGGCGGTGCTGTCCGCCATGCGGGAGGCCGGCGGCTGCCACGCCACCGTGAAGGGCGGAAAGTTCCTGGAGGCCATCGCCAGGGCGGATACCATCGTCTTTGACAAGACCGGCACCCTGACCCATGCCTGCCCCCGGGTGACAGAGATCGTCACCTTCGGCGGCCGCCCGGAGGAGGACATGCTGCGGCTGGCGGCCTGCCTGGAGGAGCACTTCCCCCACTCTGTGGCCAACGCCGTGGTCCAGGCGGCCAGGGAACGGAATCTGGCCCACCGGGAGATGCACTCCCAGGTGGAGTACCTGGTGGCTCACGGCATCGCCAGCACCGTGGGGACGGAGCGGGTCCTCATCGGCAGTGCCCACTTCATCTTCGAGGACGAACACTGCGTCATCCCCGCCGGAGAACAGGCCAGGTTCGACGCGCTGCCGGCCCACTGCTCCCACCTGTACCTGGCCATCGCCGGGGAGCTGGCGGCAGTGATCTGCATCGCCGATCCCCTGCGGGAGGAGGCGGCGGACGTCATCACCGCCCTGCGGCGGCTGGGCATCCGCAAAACCGTCATGCTCACCGGTGACAGCCAGCGCACGGCGGCTGCCATCGCCGCCCAGGTGGGGGTGGACGAATACCGGGCCGAGGTGCTGCCGGAGGACAAGGCAGCCTTTGTGGAGGCGGAGCGGGCCAGGGGCCGCACCGTCATCATGCTGGGCGACGGCATCAACGATTCCCCGGCCCTGTCCGCCGCCAGCGTAGGCATCGCCATCAGTGACGGCGCCGCCATCGCCCGGGAGATCGCAGACGTCACCATCGCGGCGGAGGATCTGCACGAGCTGGTGAGGCTGCGGGAGCTGGCCATGGCCCTGATGGGGCGGATCGACGCCAACTACCGCTTTGTCATCGGCTTCAACGCCACCCTCATCGGCCTGGGGGCCGCCGGGGTGCTGGCCCCCGCCGCCTCCGCCATGCTCCACAATCTGTCCACCCTGGCGGTGAGCCTGCGGAGCATGACCAACCTGCTGAAGGAATCAAGCATCTGACGGCACAGGAAATAAGCCGCCCGGCACCACAC